>NZ_BAAATE010000031.1:0-112273 GCF_039533245.1 Nonomuraea recticatena
GTCTACCAGGGGCTCTGCTACGTCATCAGGCGAACACCGGACCCGCGATCATGCCGTGATCAGCACCCGCCGCCGGAGGATGAAAAGGGGTCACTGAATCGGCGTTGGCGTTTCGAACCGAGTCCCACGGACGATGCGCGGGCATGATCCAGTTGTTGGACTGGGGGTGTGCAATCGCGTCACTGCTGGATTGCCGCGATCCCGAGAGCGCGAGGTGGGGATGGGACCCCAACCTGTGCTGCTTGGATCATGCGCTCTTCCCTCAGGACATCACCTTCGCGTCGTGGCTCGCGGAGTCGATTGCCCGCGACTTCGCCGAACCGTTCTATGACGGTTACTTCGAGGTCTCACCGCAAGATGAGGCAGAGATCGCGGTGAGCACCATCGGAGAAGAGGAGGAACCGTGCATGTGGTCGCCGCCTGTATGGGTGAAGGGCAGGAAGGCCGGCATCTGGGAGCGCTGTCACATGTCCGATGACTGACGGGTTGGCTTGGTAAGCGAGCACGGGGCCCAGTTCAGGAGGAGCGCTTCCACCACGATCTGGGCTAAGGCGATCAAGAAAGCCCAGGTCTCGGGTTTCGCATCCGACCTGGACTATCACGCTGAGAGCGGGTGACGGGAATCGAACCCGCGCTGTCAGCTTGGGAAGCTGATGTTCTGCCATTGAACTACACCCGCATCGGCGATCGCCGCGCCCACCACTGTAGCGGAAATCCCGCCCACTCAAGCAACCCCGCCCCAGCCGACTTCACTGTCGCACACGGTAAGTTGCTCTCCGTGCTGCTTTCTGACCGAGACATCCTCGCCGAAATCGAGTCCGGCCGGGTCAGTCTCGACCCGTTCGACAAGGCAATGATCCAACCATCCAGCATCGACGTGCGGCTCGACCGCTTCTTCAGGGTGTTCGAGAACCACCGCTACCCCCACATCGATCCCGCCGTGGAGCAGCCCGACCTCACCCGTCAGGTGGAGCCGGAGGGGGATGAGCCTTTCATTCTGCACCCCGGCGAGTTCGTGCTCGCGAGCACCTACGAAGTGATCACCCTCCCCGACGACCTGGCGAGCCGGCTGGAGGGGAAGAGCTCTCTCGGCAGGCTGGGTCTGCTGACGCACTCGACGGCCGGCTTCATCGACCCCGGCTTCTCCGGGCACGTGACGCTGGAGCTGTCCAATGTGGCCACGCTGCCGATCAAGCTGTGGCCGGGGATGAAGATCGGGCAGCTGTGCATGTTCCGGTTGAGCTCTCCCGCCGAGCACCCGTACGGCTCGGCGAAGTACGGCTCGCGCTACCAGGGTCAGCGCGGCCCCACGCCCTCGCGCAGCTTCAAGAACTTCCACCGCACGCTCATCTGAACGCCCTTATCAGGCGCCCAAACCTGGGCAAAGCGGCCACGAGCAAAATACCCCCCAAAGTACTCCCGAACCCGGTGTCGCAGATCATACGAGGGGTAGCGAGAGGGAGAAGAGTGGGTGTGCGCACCATGAAGTTCGCATTTCCGCTGGTAACCCGTACCCTTCTCTGCGGACCATCCCCGCACATCTGGAGAACGACGTGCGCCTGCGTCTCACGCCTCGTGAGGACAGCTACTACGACCTGTTCGCCGACTCAGCGAACAACCTGGTCACGGCATCGCGGTTGCTGGTGGAGATCATCAGCGACGGTTCGGACAGGGAAGCCCTGGCCGAGAAGATGCGCGCCTGCGAGCACGCCGGTGACGAACGCACTCATGCGATCATGAACCGGCTCAACGAGAGCTTCATCACGCCTTTTGACCGTGAGGACATCTATCGCCTCGCCTCGAACCTCGACGATGTGATGGACGCCATGGAAGAGGCGTCCGACCTCATCGTCCTGTATCAGATCGACCACCTGCCGAAGGACGTCGTCAGGCAGGTGGAGGTGCTGGAACGGGCGGCCGAACTGACAGCGGAAGCCATGCCGCGCCTGCGCTCGATGAAGAACCTCAACGAGTACTGGATCGAGGTCAACCGCCTGGAGAACCAGGGCGACCAGGTCTACAGGAAGCTTCTGGCCAAGCTCTTCAGTGGTGAGTACGACGCGCTCACCGTCATGAAGATGAAGGAGGTCATCGACCGCCTGGAGGAAGCCGCGGACGCCTTCGAGCACGTGGCGAACACGGTCGAGTCGATCGCGGTCAAGGAAAGCTAAGTGGACCTCACGCTCGCCCTCGTCATCGGCGTGGTGGTCGTGTCACTGGTCTTCGACTACACCAACGGCTTCCACGACGCGGCGAACGCCATCGCGACCTCGGTGTCGACCCGCGCGCTCACCCCGCGCGCGGCGCTCTTCCTGGCCGCGGGGATGAACTTCATCGGCGCCCATCTGGGCACTCAGGTCGCCCAGACGGTCGGCAAGGGGATCATCGACGCGCCAGAGGGCACCCACGGTCTGGTCGTGGTGGCGGCCGCGCTGATCGGCGCGATCACCTGGAACCTCGTCACCTGGTACTTCGGCCTGCCCTCCTCCTCCAGCCACGCGCTCATCGGTGGTCTGGTGGGTGCCGCGCTGGCCTCGGCCAGCCTGGTGCACTGGGACGGCGTGCTGGAGAAGGTCGTCATCCCGATGATCCTGTCCCCGATGGTCGGGTTCTCGCTCGCCGCCACGATCATGATCGCAATCTATTGGATCTTCCGCAACGCGCAACCAGGAAAAGCCAACAGGGGCTTCCGCTACGCGCAGACCGTCTCGGCCGCCGCGATGGCGCTCGGGCACGGCCTGCAGGACGCGCAGAAGACGATGGGCGTGATCTTCCTCGCGCTGGTCGTCGGCGGCTACGCCGCGCCGGCGGACCCGATTCCGCAGTGGGTGATCCTGGCCGCGGCCGGTGCCATCTCGCTGGGAACGTACGCCGGTGGCTGGCGCATCATGCGCACGCTGGGACGGCGGATCATCGCCCTCGACCCCCCGCAGGGCTTCGCGGCCGAGGCCGCGGCCTCGACCGTCCTGTACGTCGCGGCGATCGGTTTCGGCGCTCCCATCTCCACCACCCACACCATCACCAGCGCCATCATGGGCGTCGGTGCCACCAAGCGGCTCTCTGCCGTGCGGTGGGGCGTGGCGGGCAACATCGTGACCGCGTGGATCCTCACGATCCCCGCGGCGGCGCTGGTGGCCGCTGTGTCGTACTACATCCTCCACTGGCTCATCGAGTAGCCGCGTACATCACGTCGACGTCCCATCGGTTGAAACCGAGGGACTCGTACAGCCTGATCGCCGCCGTGTTGGCCTCGTCCACGTAGAGCATCGCCTGGGCGAGGCCGCGCGAGCGTAGATGGCGAAGACCGGCCAGGGTGAGCGCCCTGCCCAGGCCGGTGCCCTGCTGTGAGGGATCCACCCCCACGACGTAGACCTCGCCGAGGGGCTCGTGGCCGTGCTCCTCGGAGGAGGATCCGTGGATCTTCGTCCAGTGGAAGCCGACCAGCCGCCCGTCGCGATAGGCGAGGAAGAACCCCTCCGGGTCGAACCAGGGCTCGCTCTCGCGCAGCCGCACGTCGTCGAGGGTCCACCCGCCCTGCTCGGGGTGGTGGGCGAAGGCGGCGGCGTTCACCTTGAGCCACGCCTCCTCGTCCTGGCCCGGCACGAACGTGCGCAGCCGTACCCCTTCGGGCAGGGAGGAAGGGGGCAGGGGCGCGAACAGGGAGCGGCGCATCTGCCACAGCGAGCGCATCCGCTCGAAGCCCGCCGAGGCCGCCAGCGCGGCCGCGCCCGTGTGGTCGCCGTGCGCCCACAGCCGCAGCCGCCCTCCCGAGACCTCCAGTACGGCCCGCAGCAGCGTCGCGCCGTGTCCCTGACGACGGAACGCCGGGTGGACTACCAGTTCGCCGCTGGGCCCCTCGACCTCGTCGGTCGGGTCCACGTGCGCGTAGCCGGCCAGCGAGGCGCCGGAGTAGAGCAGCAGCGAGCGGGCCCGCTCGTCGCCGCCGTAGCGCAGGTGCAGCATCACGTGCTCGTTGAGCGGACGCGCCCCGTCGGCCTCCGTCGCCGCCTCGACGACGTCCAGCACGTCGGCTGTTTCCCTGTCATCGAGCCGTCCCCGATCCACCACGCGCACTGTCATAGATCGAACTCTAGGCTGCCGACTGGCAAATAACGCCATGTGGGGGGCCGATGAATCGTTACCTTTCAGACGTCTGCCGCATAGCTTCGTTCCGTAACGTCTGCAGGCATGACCTCTCGCTCCTTCCTCCCGCTCGTTCTCGCGGGGGCCATCGCCATGGGCGGCGTCACGCTCGTGGCGGGACCTGCCGACGCGGCCAGGCCCGAGCGGACGGTGCCCGTCCGCCTGCTGACGATCAACGACCTTCACGGCAACCTGGAGCCGCCGAGCGGGTCCGCCAGCCGCATCCTCGACCCCAAGGGACCGCTGGTCGACGCCGACGGCAAGCTGACCGGCATCGTCGGCGGCAGGTACTCCATCGCGGGCGGGGCCGCCTACCTCGCCACCCACCTCAAGCAGCACACCGGCCGCAACACCATGGTGGTGGCTGCCGGCGACCTCATCGGCGCCTCCCCGCTGATCTCGGCCGCCTACCACGACGAGCCGACGCTCGACGTGCTCGGCCAGATGGGGCTGAAGGCCTCCTCGGCGGGCAACCACGAGTTCGACGAGGGCTACACCGAGCTCCAGCGCCTGATGAAGGGCGGCTGCCACCCCGTCGACGGCTGCTCGCCCGCCGGCGAGTGGGAGGGCACCGACTTCGACTTCCTCGGCGCGAACGTGCTGAAGGAGCGCAACGACAGGTACGCGCTGCCGCCGTACTTCGTGAAGAGCGTCAACGGCGTGAAGGTGGGCTTCATCGGCCTGGTGACGGCCACCACCCCGACGATCGTCTCCTCCTCCGGCATCCAGGGCCTGAAGTTCACCGAAGAGGTGGCCGCGGCCAACAAGGTCTCCAGGCTGCTGGCCCGCCAGGGCGTCAAGGCCCAGGTCGTGCTGGTCCACGAGGGCGACCAGGTCACCCCGAACCAGGACCCGAGCGCCTGCTCGGTCACCCCGGGCAACGGCTCGCGGATCGCGAGCGGCCTCGACCCGCAGGTGGACGTGGTGGTCAGCGGCCACTCGCACCAGGCCTACGTGTGCAAGACGACCGACCCCGCAGGGCAGCCGCGCTACTACACGCAGGGCTCCTCCTTCGGCCGCGTGCTGACCCAGATCGACTTCCAGGTCGACAAGCGCACCAGGGACGTCGTCCGCTCGACCGTGGCGGCCGCCAACCACGTCGTCACCCGTGACGTGCCGGAGGACAGGGCCGTCGCCGACTCGGTGGCCCTGTGGAAGGCCCGCAGCGCGGACATCGCGAACAAGCAGGTCGGCAGGATCACCGCGGAGATCGGCACGACCGCCGCTCCCTCGGGCGAGCTGCCGCTCGGCAACCTCATCGCCGACAGCCAGCTCGAGGCGACCAGGACCGGTGGCAACGCGCAGATCGCGTTCATGAACCCCGGCGGCGTGCGCATGCCTCTCAACCACCCGAGCTCCCCCGCGGGTGAGGGCGACGGCGTCGTGACGTACGGCGAGGCGTTCGCCGTCCAGCCGTTCAACAATCTCACCCAGGTCATCACGTTGACCGGCGCGCAGCTCAAGACCGTCCTCGAGCAGCAGTTCGTCGGCGGTCCCAACAACCAGGCGTTCACCAAGATCCTGCAGCCCTCGTCGAACTTCACCTACACCTACAGCAGGAGCGCCCCGTGGGGCTCGAAGGTGTCGGCCATGAAGATCGACGGCGTCGCGGTGACCGACACCCAGTCGATCCGCGTGGCGGTGAACAACTTCCTCGTCGGCGGCGGTGACGCCTTCGCCGAGCTCAAGAACGGCACCGACCTGTGGAGCGGCCCGCTGGACATCGACGCGTTCGTCGACTACCTGGGCAAGCACAGCCCTGTCGCTCCTCCCGCGACCGACCGCATCACCGTCGTCGACTGATCCCGCGCAGAGGCCCGCGATCAATTCGGTTGCGGGCCTCTGCCATGAGGTGATCCCCTTTTCGCCATGCTCAGAGGCACACGCATCCGACTGCGTCCCATGGAGCCCCACGAGGCCGAGACACTCTGGCGCTGGAACAGCGACCCCGAGGTGATGCGCTGGATGGATGAGGGCTACCCCGAGACGCTCGCCCAGACCGTGGCCCGCTGCGAGGCCCGCGACCGCAACTCCTACGACAACGTGCTGCTCGGCGTGGAGAGCCTCGAGGACGGCAGGCTGATCGGCCTGGTGCGGCTGAGCGGCGCCGAACCGGAGACGGGCGACGCCGAGCTCGACGTCTACCTCGGAGAGAAGGACTGCTGGGGCCGCGGCTTCGGCACCGAGGCCGTCCGGCTGATCTGCAGGTACGGCTTCGACAGGATGCGGCTGCACCGCATCACGCTCTGGGTGGCCGACGCGAACACCGGCGCCAGGCGCGTCTACGAGAAGGTGGGCTTCGTCGAGGAGGGGAGGGCGCGCGAGTCCTTCCGCCGGGACGGCAAGTGGCACGACATGGTGATGATGGGCCTCCTGGAGGGCGAGCTGCGCGATACTCCCTGAATGTCGCGATTCGGGGAGTTCTTCGCGAGAGGCCGATCGGCGCTGCTCGCCGGACAGGCCACCTACGACCGGCCTCCGGCGGAAGGGTCCAGACGCTGGGGCGCGGCGGCGGTGCTGCGGCCATCGGGTGCCGTGCTCGACAGGTTGGTGGAACTGGCCGGCGAGCTGAGGCCCGTAGTGGGGCCAGGGCACTGGGTCCATGGCCCCGACGCGCTGCACGTGACGCTGCGCTCGCTGGAGCCGTACAGGGAGGACGTCACCGACCGCCGCGTCTACGGGGCGGCGCTGGAGGAGGCGATGCGCGGGCTGCCGCCGGTCCGGGTGGAGCTGCGCGGTGTGGCCGGCCACCACGGCGGCGTGCTGGTCTGGGCCACGCCTGCCGACGAGACGCTCGCCACGTTGCAGAAGCGCTTCGCCCACGCGCTGGGGGAGAAGGGCGCTTTCGAGAGCTGGACGCGCGACATCTGGTACGTCAGCCTCGTCCACTTCGCCGCGCCCGTCGTGCGGCCCGAGGCGATCGTCGGCTGGTGCGAGGAGCGCGCCGACCTGACGGTCGGGGTCGCGGAGCTGTCGCGGGCCGAGATCGTGCGGGCCGTCCACACCGGTGGTGGCGTCCGCCTGGTCACGCTCGAGCGAGCGGAATGCGGACCGTGAACGTGGTGCCCTTGTCCTGCGCCGACGAGGCGGTGGCCAGGCCTCCGTGCGCGGCCACGACGGAGGCCACGATCGACAGGCCGAGCCCCGCGCCGCCGCCCCGCTGAGCCTCGGGCTGGCGGTGGTCGCCCCTGTAGAACCGTTCGAAGACGCGCTCGGCCTGCTCGGAGGTCAGCCCCGGGCCCTCGTCGCTGACCTCGAGGACCGCGAAGCCGTCCTCCTCGGCCACCCGCACGTTCGCCGCCGTGCCCTCGGGGGTGTGGTGCAGGACGTTGGTGAGGAGGTTGGCCACGACCTGCCTGAGCCGTGCGGGGTCGCCCGTCACCACGACGGGCGTGCCGTACTCGAGGGTGATGGAGCGCGAAGGATCGACCGCGCGGGTGTCGGCCACCGCGTCGGCGGCCAGCGAGACCAGGCTGACCGGCTCCCGCTCCAGCGGCCTGCCCTGGTCGAGCCTGGCCAGCAGGAGCATCTCCTCCACCAGCAGACCCATCCTGGCCGACTCCGCCTCGATCCTGTGCATGGCCCTGGCCAGGTCCTCGGGCCTGTCGTGGGCGCCCCGCCTGAACAGCTCGGCGTAGCCGCGGATGGTCGCGATCGGGGTGCGCAGCTCGTGCGAGGCGTCGGCGATGAAGCGGCGCAGCCGCTCCTCGGAGGCCTCGCGCTGCCTGAAGGCCCGTTCGAGCTGGACGAGCATCGCGTTGAGCGCGTGAGCGAGCCTGCCGACCTCGGTGCCGGGCGGGGCGCTCTCGATCCTGCGGTCGAGGTCGCCCGAGCCGATGTGGGCGGCGGCCTCGACGATCCTGTCGAGCGGGCGCAGCCCCCTCCTGGCCAGGTGCGCGGCCAGCACGGTCAGGCACACCAGCGCGAAGGCCGAGGTGCCCGCCAGGACCAGGGCGATGCGGCTGGTCAGCTCCTCGGAGGCGGCCAGCAACGCCTCGGGCGTGGTCAGCGCCATGAGCTTGCTGTTGCCGGGGCCGTGCCAGTCCTGCAGCGCGCCGAACGTGGCCCCCGCGACCAGGCCGAGTGCGATGGCGACCAAGCCCACGGTGGTCAGGACCAGGCGGGTGCGCAGCGACATCACCGCTCCACCGGCAGCCGGAGGACGTAGCCGATGCGGGGCATCGTGTGGATCAGCGGCGGGTCGAACGCGTCGACCTTGCGGCGCAGGTAGCTGATGTAGGTCTGCACGACGCCGTCGTTGCCGCCGAAGTCGTACTCCCACACGTGGTCGAGGATCTGCCGCTTCGACATCACCTTGCCCGCGTTGCCCAGCAGGAAGCGCAGCAGCTTGAACTCCGTCGGCGTCAGGTCGATCCTGCGGCCGGCGCGGAAGACCTCGTAGGTGTCGTCGTCCACGACGAGGTCGGCGAAGGCCACTCTGGCGCTCTCCGGCGCGCTCCTGTCGGTCCTGCGCAGCACCGCGCGGATGCGGGCGGTCAGCTCCTCCAGGCTGAACGGCTTGGTGACGTAGTCGTCGCCGCCCACCGTGAACCCGCCCACCTTGTCCTCGGTGGCGTCCCTCGCGGTGAGGAAGACGACGGGGACCTGCGACCCCGCGAGCCTGATCCGGTGGCACACCTCGGTGCCGAGAATGTCGGGCAACATCACGTCCAGCACGATGAGATCGGGATCGAAGCTTCTGACCAGTGCCATCGCGACCGCGCCCGTCTCGGCGACCGCCGTCTCGAACCCCTCGTAACGCAGGGCGGTGGCGACGAGATCGGCCAGATAGGGTTCGTCTTCGACGACCAGGATTCGGCTCACGTGGTCATTCTGACCCGAAGAGTCAGGGATCGGGGAAACTCACATGGCTCTCTAAGAGAGATCACAGAGCCGCCTGTCGCCGCGCTGGTCAACTGCTCGCATGGAGAGAATCTCGGCATTCGTGCTAGGTCGCAAGGGCCTGGTCATCCTGCTGACCGCGGTCGCCTTCCTGGTGGGGATGGGCGCGACCCCGCTGGCGATCCAGCGCCTGTCGGAGGAGTACGCCCACCCTGGGATGCCCGCCTTCGACGCCAACCAGGAGATCGTCAAGGTCTACGGCAACGGCGGCTACCAGCGTCCGTTCGTGCCGGTCGTGCGCCTGCCCGAGGGACAGTCGGTGACGGCCCAGAAGGAGAGCCTGGGCAAGGCGTTCGCCGCGGTGGCCGCGGTGCTGCCCAAGGCCCGCGTCGTCTCCTACGCCGACACCGCCGACCCCAAACTGGTGGGCTCGGACGGCAGGACCACGCTCGGCCTGGTCTTCCCCGGCACCTACTCCGACGGCAGCCCGCCGGGCGGCGGCCTCGGTGAGACGCCCGACGAGAGCCCGGTGATCGTCAAGGCGATGACCCCGCATCTGCCACCGGGCTCGACCGTCCATGTCACCGGGCTCGACGCGCTGGCGCCCAGCGTGGACGCGGGCGGCGTGGACGTGCCCACGAAGATCGGCATCGGCGTGCTGGCCGCGGTGGTGGTGCTGCTCCTGGTGTTCAGGTCGGCGCTGGCCTTCGTGCCGTTGCTGATCTCCGTGCTGGCCATCTTCTGCTCCTTCATCGTGATCCTGCTGCTGACGCTGGTGATGACCGTCCACGACGTGGCGCTGACCACGATGCCCCTGCTGGGCCTGGGAATCGCGGTCGATTACTCGCTGCTCATCGTGGCCCGATGGCGGGAGGAACAGGCGCTCGGGCACAGGGGGGACGAGGCGGTCCACAGGGCGATGGCGGGCGCGGGCAGGGCGGTGTTGTTCAGCGGGCTGGCGGTGGCGATCGGCCTGGTCACGATGGTGGTTCTGCCGGTGCCTTTCCTGCGCAGCCTGGGGATCGCCGGAATGATCATCGCGGCGGTGAGCGTCGCGGTCACGCTGACCGTCCTTCCTGTGGTGCTGGCCCGCACGGGCCAGCGGCTGGACAGGAGGCGGGCGGGCGGGGCGCGCTTCGCCCGCGAGGCGCGGGCGGGCAGGGCGTGGTCGGCGTGGGCCAGAGGCGTCGTACGGCTGCGCTGGCCCGCCGCGCTGCTCACCGGCGGTCTGCTCGTCGCCCTGGCGGTCACGGGCACGAGGGTGGACCTCGGCCTGCCCGAGAGCGGCAGCCTGCGCACCAGCGGCTCCGCCTACGAAGGCCTGACCGAGCTCAAGGAGGCGGGCATCCCCTCCGGATCCATCGTCGCCTTCGACGTGTTCGTCACCGGTGACCCCGCGCCCGCCGTCGAGGCCATCAGGGGCGTCGAGGGCGTCTCGACCGTGCTGGCCCCCGACCACGCGGCCTGGCGCAGGTCGGGCACGGCGGTGGTCACCGTCCTGCCCGTGGCCGAGGGCGGCAGCGCGGCGGGCGAGGCGACGATCTCCGCGGTGCGGGCCGCGGTGCCCGCCAACGCGAGGGTCGGCGGCAACGCGGCGCAGAGCATGGACTTCAGGTCGCAGACCTACGGCGCGTTCCCGTGGATGCTCGCCATGATCGCACTCGTCACGTTCGTGATGCTGGCCAGGGCGTTCAGGTCCCTGCTGCTGCCGCTCAAGGCCATCGCGCTCAACCTGCTGTCGCTGGGCGCGGTCATCGGCACGATGGTGTTGCTGTGGCAGTACGGCTGGGGCACCAAGGAGCTGCTCGACATCCACCCGACGGGCTCGATCGGCGAGTTCGTCCCGCTGACGATCTTCGCCTTCCTGTACGGCCTGAGCATGGACTACGAGGTCTTCATCCTGGCCAGGATGCGCGAGGAGTACGACAGGTCGGGCAGCACCGCGCACGCGGTGATCGAGGGCGTCGGGCGCACGGGCCGGCTGGTCACGTCGGCGGCGCTGATCCTGTTCATCTCGTTCGCCGCGCTGGCGATGACGCCCGAGCTGGACGTGAAGGTGTTCGCCAGCGGCCTGGCGCTCGGCATCGCCCTGGACGCCACCCTCATCAGGGCGATCCTGGTGCCGGCCGTCGTGGCCATGATGGGCAGGTGGAACTGGTGGCTGCCCGGCTGGGCGGCCAGGCTGCTGCGGGTCGAGCCCTCGCCCGCCAGGCCCGAGGACGAGCACGTACGGCCCGCCGTACCCGAGCCCGTGCACTGAGCAGGCAGGGGAGGACGAAGGAACGGCCACCGCCTCGGGGAGAGGCGGTGGCCGTTCCGGTGGGGACGAGGTCAGACGGCGGTCAGGACCGCCGCGGAGTTGAAGCCGCCCGAGCCCCTGGCGACCACCAGCGCCGCCGACAGGCCGGAGACCGTGCGGGCCTCCCGCACCAGGTCGAGCCCTCCGACCTCGGCACCGGCGTTGACGGTCGGCGGGATCACCTGGTCGGCCAGCGCAAGCGCCGCCCAGGCCAGGTCGAGGGCGGCACCGCCCGAGCACAGCCTGCCGGTCATCGTCTTGGGCACGGTGACGGGCACCGCGCGCGAGCCGAAGACCTCCGTGAGCGCGACGACCTCCAGGGCGTCCCGCTCAGGCGTGCCCGCCCCGTCGGCGAAGACCACACCGATGTCGTCGGGGCGCAGCCCGGCCCTGGCGATCGCCTCGCGCATGGCCCTGGCGTACTGGCGGGGATCGGGCGCCGCGTCGGTGATGTGGTGCGCGTCGTGCGTGGACGCGGTGCCCGCGATCTCGGCGTACACCGAGGGCGCGCCCCGTCCGAGCGCCGACTCGCGCTCCTCCACCAGCAGGATCGCCCCACCCTCCGCCGGCACGTACCCGCTCGCGTCGGGCGCGAAGGGCCGGTAGGCGCGGGCGGGGTCGCTCTCGCGGCTGACCGTCTCCTCGCCGGCCTGGCAGGCCAGCGCGTACGGCGAGAGCGGCGCCTCGGTGCCGCCGGTGAGCACCCCCTCGGTCCCCCTGCGGACGAGCCTGGCGGCCTCCCGCAGGGCGTCGATCCCGCCGGCCGCGTCGGCGACGAGGACCCCGCAGGCCCCCTTCAGCTGATGCCTGATGGACAGCTGGCCGCTGCTGGCCGCGTAGAACCAGCCGATCGACTGGTAGGCGCTGACCGAGCGCGGCCCTCGGCTCCACAGCGCCTGGATCTCCCGCTGGCCGAAGGCGTTGCCGCCCGAGCCGCCCGCGGTGACCACCGACAGGTCCGACGGGCTCTCCCTGGCAGGGTCGAAGGCCGCGTCGGCCAGCGCCAGCTGGGTGGCGGCCATGGCGAACCAGGTCCACCTGTCGGTCTGCACGCGCAGCTTGCTGTCGACGAACTCCTCCTCGCGGAACCCCTCGACCTGCCCAGCCAGCCTGATCGGCGAGCCCTCCACCCGGCTGATCATGGTGGCGCCCGCCAGCGAACGCTCCCAGTGCTCGCTGACGCCGATGCCCGTGGGGGCGACGACGCCGAGCCCGGTGATGACGGCCCTTCTGCGGCTCATGCGGCCGCTCCAGGCACCGAGAAGATCATCGCCGACTGGAAGCCGCCGAACCCGCTGCCCGCCGACAGCGCGTGCCTGGCCTCGACCTCGCGGGCGACCAGCGGCGTGTAGTCGAGGTCGCACTCGGGGTCGGGGGTGGTCAGGTTGGCGGTGGGCGGCACCACGCCCCTTTCGAGCACCAGCGCGCAGGCGGCCATCTCGATCGAGCCGATCGCGCCCAGGGAGTGCCCCACGACCGACTTGATCGAGCTGATCGGCACCCTGCGGGCGTGCTCGCCGAGCGCCCGCTTGTAGGCGGCGCTCTCGTGCCTGTCGTTCTGCTTGGTGCCCGAGCCGTGCGCGCTGATGTAGCCGATGTCCTCGGGCACCAGCCTGGCCTGGCCGAGCGCGTCCACGATCGCCTCTCCCAGCTCGACCCCGTCGGGACGCAGGCCCGTCATGTGGAAGCCGTTGGCCCTGGCCGCGTAGCCGGTGATCTCGCAGTAGACCCTGGCGCCGCGCTTCCTGGCGTGTTCCAGCTCCTCCACGACCAGCACCGCGGCGCCCTCGCCGAGCACGAAGCCCTGACGGCCCGCGTCGAAGGGCCTGGAGGCGCCCTCGGGGTCGTCGTTGGCGGGGGTGGTGGCCCTGATGGCGTCGAAGCAGGCCACGGTGATGGGCGAGATCGGCGCGTCGGACGCGCCGGCGATCATCACGTCCGCCTCGCCGTCCTGGATGAGCTGCAGGGCCCTGCCGATGGCGTCGATGCCCGAGGTGCAGCCGGTCGAGACGACCGCGGCGGGGCCGTGCGCGCCGTACCGCACGGCCAGCTCGGTGGCCGCGCTGGAGGGCACCAGCGCCTGGTAGAGGAAGGGGCGCAGGTGGCGGTGGTCCACCTGCCATTCCCTGCCGTGGTCGCTGGCCACGACGTACTCCTCCTCCAGCGAGATGGTCGCGCCCACGGCCGAGCCGAGGCTGACGCCGACCCTGTCGCGGTCGGAGCGCTCCAGGTCGAGCCCGGAGTCGGCCAGCGCCTCGTCCGCGCAGACCGTGGCGAACTGGACGAAGCGATCCATGCGCCTGCGCTCCCTCGGCGTCAGGCCCAGGGCGGCGGCGTCGAAGTCGACCTCGGCGGCGATCTGCGATCTGAAGGGGGAGGGGTCGAAGGTGGTGATCCTGCGGACGGCGGGCTTGCCGTCCACGATCCTGCTCCAGAACTCCTCCCTGCCCACGCCGCCTGGCGCCAGCACGCCGATGCCGGTGACGACGGCCCTCCTCATGTGCCCACCTGCTCGGGGTAGGGCTCGGTGTCGACGTGACCGAGCTCGGGCCTGGGGGCCAGCGGGCTGAGCTGGAAGACCGCCAGCGCGTCGCCGGCGCCGACGTTGGTGAGCCTGTGCCGCACGTTACGCGGCACGAACAGGGCCTGCTCGGGGCCGAGCGTGACAGGCTCGCCGTCGAGATCGACCTTCAGCGTGCCGGAGGCGACGAACAGGTACTCCTCCGAGTACGGGTGGTAGTGCTCGGAGATGCCCTCACCAGGGGCCAGCCGTACGGCGCCGCAGAAGCCCGAGGAGGACCCGCAGGTGGCAGGGGAGAGCAGGGTGCGCAGGTCGCCGCCGCGCCTGGTGTTGGCGGGCACGTCGTGGAAGCCGACGACCGAGCGGCGGCGGCGCTCCACCTTCTCCTTGATGAGGTTCAGCTGCGCCACGGAGTTGGTGTTGATCCTGTCGGTCATCGCGGCGGTGTCGAGGGGGGCGTCGGGCTTCATGTGGAAGTCCTGCACCCACCGCATCCTGGTGAGGTCGGGGGTGAGCTCCTCGTACTCCCAGGCGATGTTCATGAACTCGAAGGGGCCCGTCTCGATCCTGCGCGCCCTGACGGTCCTCGACTCGGTGTCCCAGGTGCGCTGGGAGACCCAGCTCCACACCCTGCCCTGCTCGTCGGGGTGCATGGTCAGCCGGAAGGTGACCGTGTTGTCGCCCTCCTCCAGCACCTCGGCCTCGGCGTACTCGGAGAACAGGTCGGGCCAGGTGCGCACGTCGTTGGTCTGCTCCCAGACGAACCCGATGGGCGCGGCGATCTCGATCGCGTTGTCGGTGTGGCCGATCATCGCACCGCTCCGATCAGTCGCTCGTTGACCAGGTCGCGCACCAGCGAGGGGGTCGCCTCCGCGGTGATCCGGTCCTCCACGTCCACGCCGAACCTGTCCTGGATGCGGGTGGCGAGCTCCATCCTGGCCAGCGAGTCGAGGCCGAGCTCGTCGAAGGTGCGCTCCAGCTCCTCCCCGCCCTCGCTGGACGGCAGGCCCACGGTGGCGAGCAGGTCGCGCAGGTTGCTCTCGGTGAATTCCATCATTGTCTCCCTGTCAGTCAGTCGCGGGTGGCGTCGACGAGCCAGATACGGGCCGCTCCCGCGACCGCGGGGTGGGCCATGGCGGGAACGGGACGGCCGAGGCTCACGGCGAGGTCGGCCTGGTGGGTGATCTCGGCCCGCCAGCCGTGCGCCGCGAGCCATTGCTCGGGGTCCTCCACCGACGACAGCCAGGCCGCCTGCGTGGCCGCCAGCTTGTTCATGGCGGGCCGCATCTTCGGCTGGTCGGCGTAGGCCTGGTTGACGTGCTCGACGGAGAGCCTGCTGCCCGGCGCGGACAGCTCGCTCAGCCGCTTCAGCACGGCGGCGCCGTCCTCGGGGGTCAGGTACATGAGCACGCCTTCGACCAGCCACGCGGTCGGCCGTTCAGGGTCGAAGCCGGCCGAGACGAGGGAGGCGGGCCAGTCGTCGCGCAGGTCGGCGGCGACGGCCATGCGCTCGCAGCGGGCCCGCGCGTCGTGTTCGGCCAGCACCCTGTCCTTGAAGGCGATGAGGTCGGGCAGGTCCACCTCGAACAGCCGGGTGCCCGTGGGCCAGTCGAGCCGGTAGGCCCTGGTGTCGAGCCCCGCGGCCAGTAGCACGACCTGCCGCAGCCCCGCGCGGACGGCCTCGCCGAGGCGATCATCGAAGTAGCGGGTGCGCAGCACGAAGTGCTCGGCCGCGCGGCGGCCCGCCTCGCTCACACCGCTGATGCGGCCTGCGGCCTCCACCAGAGGGCGCGCGAGCGGGTCCTTGAACAGACCGCTGGGACGGGCCGTTTCGGCCTCCCTGGCCTGGGCGATCAGCACCGCCGTACGGCTGACGCCCGTCGGCAGACCTGTGACGGTCATGAGGTGTCCTCCATGGTGAGCTGGTAGGTCTTGCGGTAGACGAGCCGGTCGAAGGTCAGGCGCATGAAGGCGTCGCGCGCGGCGCACGCCACGGGATGGCGCCACCTGGTGAGGGCGCCGTTGGCCCGCGACCTGCGGACGATGCGGGCGGCGCGGGCCACCCGGCGCGCCTCGTAGCGGCGCAGCCCCTCGGCGACGTCGCCGCCCTTCAGGCACTCGGCCAGGACGAGGGCGTCCTCGATCGACTGTCCCGCGCCCTGTCCGAGGTTGAAGGTCATCGGGTGCGCCGCGTCGCCGAGCAGCGCCACCCTGCCGTGGACCCAGCGCGGCATGGGCGGCCTGTCGAAGATCGGGACGGTGGTCAGGTCGGCAGGGTCGGTGGCGGCGACCAGCCGGGGGATCGGGTCGGGCCAGTCGCCGAACTCCCTGGCGAGCAGGTCGAGCGGGCGCGTTCCGAACGGGGCGGTGATGTGGTCGCTCAGCACGCCGTCCCAGTAGACGAGATCGCCGGTGAGCCGGTAGCAGACGAACCAGCGGCCCCTGCCCCAGGTGCTGAGGAAGGTGTGCTCGGGCACGCCGGAGCCCGGCAGGTCGATGACGCCCTGGAAGGCGGTGAACCCGGCGTAGCGCGGCGGCGGCTCGTGCGGGACGAGCGCCGCCCGCACCACCGAGCGCAGCCCGTCGGCGCCGATGAGCGCGTCCACCCGCTCCTCGGCGTCGCCGACCCGGACGGTCACGCCGCTGCCGTCGGCGGAGAACCCGCCGCAGGGCGAGTCCAGCCTGAGGGCGTCGCCGGCCTCCTCTACCAGCAGCGCGTGCAGGTCGGGACGGCTCACGCTGTAGACGGGCGCCCCCAGCTCGGCCGCCTTCCTCGCCATGGACCAGCGGGCGAGCCTGCGCCCCCCGCTGTTCCTGAACAGGTGCTCGCGCAGCTCGTGGCCGATCTTCTCCACGCCCGGCTCCAGGCCGAGGTCGCGCAGCGCCAGCACGGCGTTGTGCCACAGGACGAGCCCGTGACCGGCCTGGGCCATGCGCAGCTCGGGGGCGCGTTCGTGGACGGTGACCGCGGCGCCCGCGCGCCTGAGGGCCACCGCCGCGGTCAGCCCCCCGATGCCGCCGCCCGCCACGAGCACCCTGAGCGGGTTCACGTCCCTGTCTCCGCCTTGACCAGGAAGCGCAGCGACCTCGCCGCCGTGATGCACTCGCGCATGGGCTTGACCAGGTCGCGGTGCTCCTGCGTGGCCTCCCACGCCAGGAAGTCGGCCAGCTCGCGCCACTCGCTGGTGATGAGCCACTGCTCGGGGTCGGTCGCCGACTGGCAGACCTGGTCCTTCAGGTGGCCGGGCACGCCTCCTGAGACCTGGTACCTGATCTTCTCGTAGGCGACGAGGAAGTCGTCCTGACGCTCGGCCGGCACGGTGATGAGGAAGACGATCCTGGCGGTCATCGCGGCGGCCCCGACAGGTCGGAGCGGAACTCGAAGCGGCCGAGCACCGGCACCACCGCGCCGTAGAGCCCGTCGGCCTCCTCGCTGGTGAGGAAGGCGACGGCGCGGGCGACGAGGTCGGGCGCGACCGTGTGGTCGAAGTTGAGGTCGGGACGGGCGGCCCGCTTGTCGGGCGTGTCGGCCATGGTCATGCTGATCACGTTCACGTGGACGCCGCCGCGCTTGAGCTCGTGCGCGACCGAGCGCGCCCAGGCCACCAGCGCGGCCTTCGAGGCGGCGTACGCCGACAGCGCGGGCAGCGGCTCGTCGGCCAGCGGCGTGGTGAAGAAGACCAGCCTGGCGCCCTGGCCCAGGTGCGGAAGGGCGGCCTGGGTGGCGGTGACCGCCGACAGGAAGTTGGCGCGAAGCGTCTGCTCGTAGGCGTCGGCGTCCATGAGGAACAGCGGGCCCGCCTTGAAGGCGCCGACCAGGTGGACGAGGCCGTCGAGCCTGCCGTACCTGGTGACGGCCTCCTCGGCCGCCGACCTGGCGCCCTCGGGGTCGGACACGTCGGCGGTCAGGGTCTCCACCCGGCCAGGCGCTCCGTGGACGGACTCCAGCTCGGCGAGCCTGTCCTTGTCGCGGCCGACCAGCAGGAGCCGGTCGCCTCTCGCGGCCAGCCTGGGGACGACCGCGCCACCCAGGCCGCCGGTGGCGCCGGTGACGAGCAGGACCTGCCCGCTCATCGGACGGGCTCCGCGACGCGGGTGGTGACGTGCTCCATGAGGGCGCTGACGAAGAAGGCGCGGGCGCCCTCGGGGGTGCTCATGTCCCTGGGGGTGGCCAGGTAGGGGTCGAGCTCGCGTTCGAGCTTCTGGATGCTGGGCTGTGCGGCCAGGTGGCGCATCACGCTCGGCAGGCTGCCGTCGATCTCGATGACCCGGATCACCGTGGTGTCCTTCATGAAGATCGAGGTGCTCAGCAGCCGGGTGCCGTCGGCGGTCTCCCACTCGGGCGGCGCGTACCCGGACAGCAGCTCACGCACCGCCGCCTGGGTTCCCTGTCGGATCTCGAAGGTGATCGCGTAGCGCTGCATCAGGCTTCCCTTCGGTCTGTACGGCTCTGCGCCGTCGCCGTTCAGCCTGTTGCGCCGCGCGCCGCCCGTCTTCCACCGCCAGGGCGAACCCCGCGCTCCCCTCCCGGGTGGACCTCCTCGTCTTATGGATAAGTACAGAATTGAATTGCTTCTAGGAGCGTTCTGTGAAAGCGCTGTGAATCATTGATTGGACGGCCGGAATGTGCTACCTGGACCTGCGTTTCGCGAAAGATGTACGGAATGTTAATCTATGGAGAGCCTGTGGGATTTCTTAACGCGCTCTTGTAGGCTGCCGTTTCATGGGGGACATAGCCGGATATTTAGCGACTCTCCTGTTACACACCGTGATAGACGCGTTGGGGAGCGCGCTCATCCTCGCGGTGGTGCTGCTGGTACACCGCAGGAGGAGTGGACGACACCGTGGCCCGATCCTCGCCGAACGCCGGCGGATCGCCCGTGACCTGCACGACGGCGTCGGCCACGGCCTGACCGTCATCGCCTTGCACGCCCGCCATCTCGGCGCGGCGTCCACCTCGGCCGGGCACGCCGCCGAGATCATCGACCAGACCGCGCAGGCCACCCTCGACGACCTGCGAGCCATCCTGGGCACCCTTCGCGACACGTCCGCGGCGAAACCCGTCGAGCGAAAAACAGAAAGCGATTCGGTTGAACCGCTGTCGTCGCGGGTCGTGCAGTTGGCGACCCGTCTGCCCGACGGCACGACCACTCTTCGCCTGGACAATCTTGCCGCCGAAAGGACATTTCCAAGTGACATCACGCACACCGCTTTCCGCATCGCGCAGGAAAGCCTGACGAACGCGCTGAAGTACGGTGCTGACCGGATCGAGCTGAGCCTGTCCTACGCCGACGACCTGTGCGTCGAGGTGGTCAGCAGGGGGTGGAGACGCTCGGCCGCGGCCTGGAGCAGGTCGGGCGGCCACGGACTGAAGGGCCTGCGCGAACGGGTCGAGGAACACCGCGGCAGCCTCGTCCACGACCACCACGCCGACGGCTCGTTCGTCGTGCGGGCGGTCATCCCGCGACAGGCCGGAAAGGCAGGGATATGCGAACGATCCGCGTCCTGATCGTGGACGACCAGCCGCTGATCCGCAGCGGGCTGCACGCCACGTTCTCGAAGGCCGACGACATCGTGGTCGTCGGCGAGGCCGCCAACGGCGTGGACGCGGTGCGGATGGTCCGCTCGCAACAGCCCGACGTGGTGCTGATGGACATCGACATGCCGAGGATGAACGGCCTGACCGCGACCCGGGAGATCGTCGCGCTCGACAGGAGGAAGCCGACGAAGGTCGTCATCCTCACGATCTTCGACCAGGACGAGCACCTCTTCGACGCCCTCCGCAGCGGCGCCAGCGGTTTCATACTCAAGCACGCGCCCATCGAAAGGCTGCTGGAGGCGGTCCGCGAGGCCGCCGAGGGCGACGCGCTGCTGTCGCCCTCGGTGACCCGAAGGCTGATCGACGAGTTCGCCAGGCGCCCCGAGCTGTCATCGGGCTCGGCACAGACCCTCGACCGGCTCACCGAGCGCGAACGTGAGGTCTTCAGGCTGCTGGTGCGGGGCTACAGCAACGAGGAGATCGCCAGGACGCTGGTGCTCGGCGACAGCACGATCAAGTCGCACGTCCAGCACCTGTACCAGAAGCTCGGCGTCCGCGACCGGGTGCAGGTCGTCATCTACGCCTACGAGAACGGCCTGGTTCCCGTCAGCCCGTAGGGGGAGAGGTTCCCCTGTCCGGGGGAGGCCCACAATCGAGCGGGCGGCGGGAGACAGGCCGTGACCGTGGTTCCTACGGTGAGAGCGTCCATGACGGCCCGTTCCACCAGGAGTTCACGTGTCCGACAGGATTCTCATCGTCGCCCGCCTGGCCTCAGGCGACTCGGCCGAGGTCGCCCGCCTGTTCGCCGAGTCGGACGCGGGCGAGCTGCCCCACGCGCTCGGCGTGACCAGGCGCGAGCTGTTCACCTACCAGGACCTCTACTTCCATCTCGTGGAGTTCGAAGGGCCGCAGCAGGCGGCGATGGCGCGGGCCAGGAGCAGGAAGGACTTCGCCGAGCTGAGCGACAGGCTCGGCGCGCACGTCCTGCCGTACGACCCCGACACCTGGCGAAGCCCCGCCGACGCCATGGCCACCCGCTTCTACGCCTGGACGCCGGAGGGGCGGGTCCAGTGACGATCTCGCCGCCGCTTCCCGCCGCCGAGGAGTGGGCGCTGTGCCCGGGCTGCTCGGCCATCGTGTACCAGCCACGCCTGGCCAGGGTCGGCATGGTCTGCCCCGACTGCGGGCACCACCACAGGCTCGGCGCGGCCGGGCGCCTCCACGTCCTGGTGGACGAGGGCTCCTTCGCCGCCGCCCCGCAGGTCGCCGGCGACGACCCGCTGTCCTTCACCGACTCCCGTCCCTACCGCGAGCGCCTGGCCTCCGCCCGCGTCCGCACCGGCCTCGCCGACGCTCTCGTGTACGGCGTCGCCACCATCGGCGGGCACCGCGCGGTCGTCGCGGTGATGGACTTCTCCTTCCTCGGCGGCAGCATGGGCTCGGCCGTCGGCGAGAGCGTGGCGCGCGCCTGCGAGCTGGCCATGGCCGAGCGCCTGCCGCTGGTGCTGTCGATCGCCTCAGGCGGCGCGCGCATGCAGGAGGGCGCGCTGTCGCTGATGCAGATGGGCAAGACCGCCCAGGCCATGAGGCGGCTGCGACGCGAGGGGCTCCTCAGCGTCTGCGTGCTGACCGACCCGACCTTCGGCGGAGTCACCGCCTCCTTCGCGACCCTGGGCGACGTGCTGGTGGCCGAGCGCGGCGCGCTCATCGGCTTCGCGGGGCCCAGGGTCATCGCGGCGGCCACCAGGGAGCGCCTGCCCGAGGGCTTCCAGAGCGCCGAGTACCTGTTCGCGCACGGCATGCTCGACAGAGTCGAGTCTCGCGACGGCCTGCGCCCGCTGCTGGCCAGGCTGCTGGCCATGACGACCTGCGAGGGCGCCGCGCCCGCCGAGCCCCGTGAGCCCGTCGTGCTGCGCGACCCCACCGCGCTGGGCGGCGTGCTGCGTCCGCACGAGACGGTACGGCTGGCAAGGGACCCGGCCAGGCCCACCGCGCTCGACCACATCTGGCGTCTGTGCACCGACTTCGTCGAGCTGCACGGCGACAGGCTGCACGGCGACGACCCCGCCGTGGTCGGCGGCCTCGGCCTGCTCGACGGCGCCCCCGTCATGATCGTCGCTCACCAGAAGGGCCACGACACCAAGGAGCTGGTCGAGCGCAACTTCGGCCTGGCCCACCCCGAGGGCTACCGCAAGGCGCTGCGCCTGATGAAGCTGGCCGACAGGCTCGGCCTGCCGGTGGTCACGCTCGTCGACACCCAGGGCGCGGCCCCCGGCGTCGGGGCGGAGCAGCGCGGCCAGTCATGGGCGATCGCCGACTGCCTGGCCGGCATGTCGGAGCTGTCGGTCCCTGTGGTCGCCACGATCATCGGCGAGGGCGGCAGCGGAGGCGCGCTGGCGCTGGCCATGGCCAACCGCGTGCTGATGCTGAGGCACGCCGTCTACTCCGTGATCAGCCCGGAGAGCTGCTCCACCATCCTGTACGGCGACCCGTCCCACGCCCCTGAGATGGCCGAGTCACTGCGCCTGACCGCGCCCGAGCTGCTCAGGCTCGGCGTCGTCGACGGCGTGGTGCCCGAGCCGAGAGGCGGCGCCCAGGAGGATCCGCAGGCCGCGACGGACCTGCTGCACGCGGCCGTCGCCGAGACGCTGCGGGAGCTGTCAGGGCTGGGACCCGACGAACTGCGCAAGGACCGTTACGAGCGGTTCAGGAGGCTGGGGGTGATCCACGGTGAGTGAACGCGAGCAGGAGCACGACCAGCACGCGGCGCTGCGGGTGCTGAGGGAGGAGGTCGCCCACCTGGTGAAGACCGTGCCAGGGCCGGTGGCGGCGGTGTCGCTGCGGCTCGGCGACTGCGCGCTGGAGGTCACATGGGCGAGCGCCGCCACGGCGGCGCAGGTCGTGGCGGCGCCCGCCGTACCCGCCCAGGCCGCCCAGCCCGCGGCGGCAGCGGAGGAGGCGGTGGAGGACCCCGCGCTCACGGCGGTGACGGCGCCGCTGGTCGGCACCTTCTACCACGCGCCCGAACCGGGGGCGGCGCCGTACGTGCGGGTGGGCGACAGGGTGCGGGCGGGACAGACCGTCGGCGTCGTCGAGGCGATGAAGCTGATGAACCAGGTGGTGGCCGAGCAGGAGGGCGAGGTCGTGGAGGTGGTCGCGGGCAACGCCGAGCCGGTGGAGTACGGCCAGGCGCTGGTGCGGATCAGAGTGGGCTCGGCATGAGCGTCGGCAAGGTGCTCATCGCCAACAGGGGAGAGATCGCCCTGCGGATCGCCAGGACCTGCAGGGAGCTGGGCCTGCGAACGGTGGCGGTCTACTCGACCGCCGACCGCCACGCCAGGTTCGTGGCCGCGTGCGACGAGGCCGTCCACATCGGCCCCGCGCCCGCGCGCCGCAGCTACCTCTACGTCCCTGCCGTCATCGAGGCGGCGCTCAGGACGGGGGCGGACGCCATCCACCCCGGCTACGGCTTCCTCTCCGAGGACGCCGACTTCGCCAGGGTGTGCGCGGGCCAGGGCATCACCTTCGTGGGACCGCGCCCCGAGGTGATGGAGGCGGTCGGCGACAAGGCCAAGGTGCGCGCGCTGATGGCCGCGGCCGGACTGCCCGTGCTGCCCGGCAGCGAGGGCGCGGTCGGCTCGCCGGCCGAGGCGGAGTCGCTCGGCGAGGAGATCGGCTACCCGGTGATCGTGAAGGCGGCCGCGGGCGGTGGAGGGCGCGGGATCGAGGTGGCACGCGACCGCGCCGAGCTGCGCGAGGCGTTCAGGCGCACCACCGCGCTGGCCCAGCAGGTCTTCGGCGACGGATCGGTGTACATGGAGCGCTTCGTCTCGGCCGCAAGGCACGTGGAGGTGCAGCTCCTCGGCGACGATTCGGGCACGGTGGTCCATCTCGGCGAACGCGACTGCTCGCTGCAGCGCCGCAACCAGAAGCTCATCGAGGAGGCGCCCTCGCCGTTGCTGCCCGAGCAGATGCGCGAGGCGCTGGGCGCGTACGCGGTCGCGGCGGCGGCGCGGGTCGGATACACGGGCGCGGGCACGATGGAGTTCCTCGTCGATCCTTCGGGAGCGGCGACGTTCATGGAGATCAACGCGAGGATCCAGGTGGAGCACCCGGTGACGGAGATGCTGACCGGCGTGGACCTGGTGGCCGAGCAGCTGCGCGTGGCGGCGGGCGAGCGGCTCTCCTTCACCCAGGAGCAGGTGACGCTCACGGGCGCGGCGATCGAGTGCAGGATCAACGCCGAGGATCCCGCCGCCGGCTTCAGGCCGACCCCCGGCACGCTGACCGTCTTCAACCCGCCTGGCGGCCCCGGCGTGCGGGTCGACTCGGGCTTCGCCCAGGGCGACAGGGTGCCGCCAGACTACGACTCGCTGATCGCCAAGCTGGTGGTGTGGGCGCCGACGAGGGCGCAGGCGATCGCCAGGGCCGACAGGGCGCTGGCGGAGTTCGAGGTGGAGGGGCCGGGCGTCGCCACCACCATCCCGCTGCTGCGGGAGCTGCTGGCGCTGCCCGAGTTCGCCAAGGCCACGCACACCACGAGGTTCGTCGAGGAGTATCTGAGCCGCTGAGCTCAGACGTGGGCGTGGTTCTCGGCGTCGGCCGCGCCGCGGTCGGGCACGAAGCGGTAGCCGACGTTGCGGACCGTTCCGATCAGCGACTCGTACTCGGGGCCCAGCTTGGCGCGCAGGCGTCGCACGTGCACGTCGACGGTCCTGGTGCCGCCGAAGTAGTCGTAGCCCCAGACCTCCTGCAGCAGCTGGGCGCGGGTGAAGACCCTGCCGGGGTGCTGGGCCAGGTACTTCAGCAGCTCGAACTCCTTGAACGTGAGGTCGAGGGCGCGGCCGCGCAGCCTGGCGGTGTAGGTGGCCTCGTCGATGGCCAGGTCGCCGCTGCGGATCTCGTCGGGCACCTCGTCGGTGGCGGCCATGGACAGCCGGCCTGTCGCCATGCGCAGGCGGGCCTCGACCTCGGCGGGGCCCGCGCTGTCGAGCAGGACGTCGTCGACGCCCCACTCGGCTGTCATGCCCGCCAGGCCGCCCTCGGTGACGATCACCAGGAGCGGGCAGTCGATACCGGTGGTCCTGATCAGCCTGCACAGGCTCTTGGCCTGGACCAGCTCGCGGCGGGCGTCGACCAGCACGGCGTCGGCGGGTGGCGCGTCGATCAGGGCCGAAGCCTCGGCGGGCGCGACGCGGACGGAGTGCAGCAGCAGCCCCAGGGCAGGCAGCACCTCGGAGGACGGCTCGAGGGCGTTGGTCAGCAGGAGCAGGTTGCTCATTACGACTCCTCTGTTCGGGGCCTCCGCGTTTGCCGTACGTGGTGTGCCGTACAAACACGTGTGGGACCCGGGGGCTACGTCGCCCGGATCCCGCTGTAGGTGAGGATAACCCACGGGCATGAAGCGTCCAGGTCGCGTCCACCTGGTGAACATGCGTTCACGCGAAACATTCTCGTTAACGAACCCGCACAATGGAGCGGAATCAATTGTGAGGTGGCTATGCCTACTGGAAAAGTTCGCTATTGGGCCGCGGCCAAGGAGGCGGCCGGTATCGCGGAGGAGGCCTTCGAGGCCGACACGCTGGGCGATCTCATGACCAAAATCACAGCGGACCGTGAGGAGCTCGCGCGCGTCGTGCGCCGGTCGTCATTCCTCGTGAACGGAGATCCGGTCGGCAGGCGCGAGCACTCGGCGGTGCGTCTGCCGGAAGGGGCCGTCGTGGAGATCCTTCCGCCCTTTGCCGGGGGATAAGGTAGCGCCAGGCATTCCCCCAGAAGGAGCCCGATGCGCAAGCTGATCATTTTCCTGATCGTGCTGATCATCGTCCTCGTAGCCGTGGACAGGGTGGCCGTCGCGGGGGTCCAGCGCGACATCGCCACCAGGATCGCCGCGTCCTCCGACCTCTCGGGCACCCCCACCGTCACCATCGAGGGCATCCCCTTCCTCACCCAGGCCATCGCGGGCCGCTACTCCGAGGTCCGCTTCGACCTCGGCACCCTGACGTACAACACCGTCAAGGTGGACAACCTGCGCGGCGCCGCCTACGACGTGACCGCTCCGCTGGTCGACGTCGTGCAGAACCGCGCCCAGATCACCGCGGGCAGGGTGCACGTCCAGGGGACGCTCTCCAGGTCGACCGTGGACAAGTTCGCGCCGCGCGGGGTCAAGATCGGCGGCAGCGGCGACAGGCTCACCGCCTCAGGCGAGGTCGACCTCGGCGTGACGAAGGTGAAGTTCGACGCCGAGATGCAGGTCGAGGTGGTCGACGGGGGCATCAAGCTCACCGCCGACAAGGTCAACGGCATCCCCTCCAAGTCCGCGGGGTTCCTGACCTACACGATCCCGTTCAAGGGCAAGCTCCCGTTCGACGTCAAGGTGACAGGCGTGAAGGCCGTCCCCGCCGGGCTGGAGATCACCGCCGAGGCAAGTGACGTACCTCTCCGTGGCTGACTTCGAACCGAGACGGCCCGCCGTACGTGATGAGGGGGTGAGCCCAGCAGGCACCGCCGACGAGGAACTCGTCAGGACCCTCTTCGACGAGCACGCCGGGCCGCTCTACGGTTACGTACTGCGACTGACCGGGGACCCGGGCCGAGCGGAGGACATCGTGCAGGAGACGCTGCTGCGGGCATGGCGGCATCCCGAGGCGATCTCCGGGCGGCCGATCAGGGCGTGGCTGTTCACCGTGGCCCGCAACCTCGTCGTCGACCAGCACCGCGCGCGCAAGGCCAGGCCGCAGGAGGCGGGCGACGAGGCGCTGGCGGTGATCCCCGCCGACGACGAGCTGGAGAAGGCGGTGGAGTCGTGGGCGGTGGCCGAGGCGCTGGCCGCGCTGCGTCCTGAGCATCGCGAGGTGCTGCTCGAGGTCTACTACCGGGGGCGATCGGTGAAGGAGGCGTCGGCGACGCTCGGCATTCCCGCGGGCACCGTCAAGTCGCGGACCTACTACGCGCTGCGGGCGCTCAGGCTCGCCCTGGAAGAGCGGGGGCTGGCGCCATGATGACCTGCGAGGAGGTACGGCTGTCGCTGGGCGCCTACACGCTGGGCGCGCTCGACGCCGAGGAGGCGCAGGAGGTCGAGATCCACCTGGCCTCGTGCGAGGGGTGCACCGACGAGCTGATGGAGCTCGAGGGGCTGCCCGTCTTCCTGTCGAAGGTGTCGGAGAAGGACGTGGAGCTGGTCGCGAGCCCTCCTCGTGAGGTGCTCGACCGGCTGCTGAACGACCGCGTCAAGCGGCACAGGCGCGGACGCCTGCTGCTGGTGGCGGCGGCCTCGGTCGCGGCGCTCGCGGTCGGCGGCACGGTGCTGACCACTATGCAGGACAGCCTGCAGCCGACGGCGGGGGCGCCCGCGGCGCAGGACGCCCCTGCCTCGGCGGTGCGACCTTCCGAAGGTGAGCTGGCAGCGAAGGAGTCGGAGGCGCGGGATTCGGCGGCGCGGCCGGACCGGAGCCGCGCCGCGGAGGAGGACGAGCGAAACGCGACAATGGCCTCGCCCTCGGCCTCACCCCTGCCCTCGGTTTCGGCCGATCTCAAGATGAGCGAGTCGGGGCGGGCCTTCACCGGAGAGTCGAAGGACGTCAAGGCGACCGTGACCGTGTCACCTGGCATGCCGCTGCAGGTGCAGCTCGAAGGCGTGCCGCCGGGCACAGAGTGCAGGCTCGTCGTGGTGAGCAAGGCGGGCGCCAAGGAGGTCTCCGCGCCCTGGACCGTCCGGGCCGCGAGCTACGAGGCCGGCGCGGAGGTCTTCCAGGTACAGAGCCGCACGCCGCAGGAGTCCATCCGCTCCTTCGAGGTCAGGGACGCCGACGGCGGGCTCTTGGTCAGGATCACCGCGAAGTAGGGGAAGAATCCCGTCGCCGCCGCGGTTGCACCTGGCGATGACAGGCTGGTGGGTGGTGCTGGCGACGCTGGCGCTCGGCACGGTGATCGGGGTGGTGAAGCTGCGCCGCGACGGCAGGCTGCGCGAGTCAGGGCAGAGTCTCACGGCGCACGCGCTGGGCCACGAGCTGGGCGAGCGGGCGACGCTGGTGCAGTTCTCCACCGCCTTCTGCCAGCCCTGCAGGGCCACGCGCAGGGTGCTGGCCGAGGTCAGCGCGCTGGTGCCGGGGGTGAGCCATGTCGAGATCGACGCGGAGTCCAGGCTCGACCTGGTGCGCGAGCTCGACATCATGCGCACGCCGACCGTCCTCGTGCTGGACGGTGGCGGAGCCGTCGTGAAGAGGGCGTCTGGGCAGCCCAGGAAGGCCGACGTGATCGCGGCGCTCGGAGCGTTCCTGTCTCACGACCCGGACGAGAAGTGACAGAAGGCGAGACGGCAGGTAGGGTCGTGGTCATGAACCCCACGACAGAGCTGCTGACGAAGCGGCGCGCGGTTGATTTCTGCCGCGTGTCCACCGCGCTCTGTCGCGCTGCCTGAGGACGGTCTCGCGCGGACATTTCGATCCGCCCCATCCGACCCTTCAGGAGCATCCCACGATGCGTGCCGACCCTAGAGTGCTGCGCCTCGGCGCGGCCGTCACCACCCTGGTCCTCGCTCTCGTCCTCGTGACGGGAAGCGCCTGGCTGCTGGCCGTCCAGGCAGTGGTGTTCGCCGCCGGTGCGGCAGGTCGCTCGCCGTACAGGGTCTTCTTCAGGAGTCCGCCGACGAAGACGGAAGACGCCCGCCCACCGCGGTTCGCGCAGGTGGTGGGGCTGGTCTTCGCGGCCGCGGGGCTGATCGGATTCATCGCAGGGATCACACCGCTCGCCCTCGGGGCGACGGCCGCGGCTCTCCTCGCCGCCTTCCTCAACGCAGCCTTCGGATTCTGCCTCGGCTGCGAGATGTACCTGATGATTCGCCGTCTACTGCCCGCTGCCAACATGGAGGTTCCCCAATGAGCCGCTCCGCCGCCCTGGTGGATGCCGACTGGGTCGAGGCCAACCTCGACACTCCCGGTGTCGTGCTCGTCGAGGTCGACGAGGACACCAGCGCCTACGCCAAGGGCCACATCCGTGGCGCCGTCCGGATCGACTGGCAGGCCGACCTGCAGGACCCTGTCCGCCGTGACTTCGTGGACAAGGCGGGCTTCGAGGCCCTGCTGTCCGAGCGCGGCATCTCCAACGACGACCTGGTGGTCCTCTACGGCGGTAACAACAACTGGTTCGCCGCCTACGCCTACTGGTACTTCAAGCTCTACGGCCACTCCAACGTGAAGCTGCTCGACGGCGGCCGTAAGAAGTGGGAGCTCGACTCCCGCGAGCTGGTGACCGACGTGCCCGCCCGTGCCGCGACGACCTACACCGCGCAGGAGCAGGACTCCTCGATCCGCGCCTTCCGCGACGACGTCGTCAACGCGATCGGCAAGCTGAACCTGGTGGACGTCCGCTCGCCCGACGAGTTCACCGGCAAGCTGCTGGCCCCCGCCCACCTTCCGCAGGAGCAGGCGCAGCGCGCGGGCCACGTGCCCACCGCCCGCAACATCCCGTGGTCCAAGGCGGCCAACGACGACGGCACCTTCAAGTCCGACGAGCAGCTCAAGGAGCTCTACTCGGGCGCGGGCGTCGACTTCGGCAAGGACACCATCGCCTACTGCCGCATCGGCGAGCGGTCCGCGCACACGTGGTTCGTGCTGCACGAGATCCTCGACCAGGCCAATGTGAAGAACTACGACGGTTCGTGGACCGAGTACGGCTCGCTCGTGGGCGTGCCGATCGAGTTGGGGGAGGCCCGCTAATGACCGTTTCGACGCAGGGTTGCGCCGCTCCGGAGCAGACCGTCGCGCTGCCGGCCGGAATCGACCTGTCCACCCAGTCCGTGATCCAGGGTGTGGTGACCGGCGCGGGCACCGCCTACGCCCGCCTGCTCGACCACTCGGGCGAGTTCACCGGCGAGGTCGTGGTGTCCGACGAGGGCGTCTTCCGCTTCTTCGCCGCTCCCGGTGACTGGACCGTCCGCATCATCGCGGGCGGCGGCGTCACCAGGGACGTTCCCGTCCAGGCCAAGCTGGGCGAGGTCGCCCAGCTGTCCGTCGCGGTCTGACCGCGCGCCGCACGTAGAGAAGGGGGTCACGTCCGCCAGGACGTGGCCCCTTCTCGCGTTCCCGCCGAGGACTGCAACGATCCAGGTCCCGGCGGTGTTGTAGAGGACGTGAACCGACTCGACTGCCTGGACCCGGTCAGGAAGGCGCTGATCGACGACCTCGACCAGGGGTTCGCCGAGCTGTACGGCACCTACCGCGGGCTGGTTTTCTCGACCGCGCTGCGGCTCAGCGGCCGCTGGGCCGATGCCGAGGACCTGACCGCGGAGGCGTTCCTGCGCGCCTATCGGGCGGTGGCGGGTTACGATCGCGAGCGCATCGCCGCGTTGCAGCCGCGGCCCTGGCTGATGACGATCCTCATGAACGTGTGGCGCAACTGCGTGCGCACCCGCGTCCGCCACCCGCCGCCCGACCTGATGGAGGAGCCTGTCGACTCCGTGGACACGGGCGAGGGGGTGGAGGCGGCGGCCGAACGGCGTGAGACCGGAGGCGAGCTGGCCGAGCTGCTGAGACTGCTGCCCGAGGACCAGCGAGCCGCGGTGGTGCTCAGGCACGTCGTGGACCTGCCGGTCAGTGAGGTGGCCACGGTGCTCGGACTCCCGCAGGGCACCGTCAAGTCGCACGTGTCGCGCGGGCTCAAGCGTCTGAGGGAGATGACCCGATGAACCAGGATCCGTTGCTCTCCGGGCTCGCCGGCCTGACGGCCGACCCACCCGAGGGACTGCTCGACAGGATCGCCGCCCGCTGGGTCCGCGTGGAGGGACCGCTGGGCGAGGTGTCCGTGGCCGCCACCGACCAGGGCGTGGCCTTCCTGCGGTGGTACGGCCCGCACGACGACCCCGCCGCGAGGGAGAGCTTCGCCGCGGAGTTCAGGGCCCGCTTCGGCAGGCCGCTCCTGCAGGGCGACCGCCCGCCCGCAGGCCTGGTGCCCGCGCTGCGCGCGGGAAAGGCCGCCGGCCTGCGCTTCGACCTGCGAGAGCTGAGCGACTTCCAGCGCGACGTGCTGACCGCCGCGCAGCGCATCCCGCGCGGCGAGGTGCGGCCCTACGCCTGGATCGCCCGTCAGATCGGCAGGCCCGCCGCCGTACGCGCGGTCGGCACCGCGCTGGCCCGCAACCCCGTCCCGCTGCTCATCCCCTGCCACAGGATCGTCAGGTCCGACGGAGCGCCCGGCGAGTACGTCTTCGGCGCCGAGGCGAAGGAGCGGCTGCTCAGGCACGAGGGCGTGGACCTCGACGGGCTGCGCGACCTCGCGCAGGAGAACGTCTTTTACCTGGCCAGCGACACCACCGGCATCGTGTGCTTCCCCACCTGCCACAACGCCAGGCGCATCACGCCCAGGCACAGGCACGGCTTCCGCAGCGTCGCGCAGGCGGAGTCGGCGGGCTACCGCGCATGCCGTACGTGCAGGCCGGGGGAGGTGGCGGCGTGAGCGCCAGGGTGGGCGCCGAGCTGACCATGGTGCTGCGGCTGGTGGACCAGCACCATCCGATGCTGGTGAACGTCGGGCACGGGCGGTCGGCGGCCTCGGTGGGCAGGGCGCGCGCGTTCGTCGAGGAGTGGGAGGCCAGGGGCGGGCTCGTCGGAGAGGTGGTGTCGTGGCCTGAGGAGGCGGCGTCGTGGCTGCGGCCCGCCTGCCGGATGGTCGCGGGACATCCCGATCTCTGGGTGGTGGCCGACGAGCCCGAGGGGTGGAAGGGCATGGGCAGGCGGTTGGCGGCGACCGGGGTGTGGCGGCCGTCCAGGACCATCGCCTTCGCCGGGCTGGCCGTGCCCGAGTTGCCCGCTCTGGCGGGGGAGGAGGCCACGGAGGGGCTGCGGGGCGCGCTGCCCGACGGCAGGCTGTGGCTGGTCGACGACGGTCACCTGGTGGCCGGGTAGCGGATGAGCAGGGAGGCGAGCACCTCCTCCGCGCCCACGGCCGTGTAGCCGTGCGGGACGTCCGAGCGCCAGGTGAGGTAGCCGCCGGGCCCCGCCACCTGCGGCGAGTCGAGCGGGCCCGCGCTGAGCGTGCCGGTGAAGACGGTGATGTGCTCGGTCACGCCCTCGTGGTGGGCGGGCGAGGTCTGGGTGCCCCCTGGCGGCACGCGCACCCGGTAGAGCTCGTAGGTGACGCCCTCGTCCTCGAAGACCTCGAGCAGGGTGGCCACCACCGCCTCGCCGCGCATCACGACGGACTCGGCGGGCGTGCCGAGGATGGTGGCGATGGGCACGCCGAGCTGCGCGGTGATCGCCCACAGGGTGTCGAGGGTGGGGTTGCGCACGCCCGTCTCCACCCCTGACAGCGTCGCCTTGCCCACCCCTGCCCGCCTGGCCAGTTCCGACAGTGAGAGGCCGCGCTCTTCACGCATGCGGCGCAGCCTGGCTCCGACCTCGCGCAGGTCCCCGTCGATCGCGCTCATGGGAGTCATCCTGCCCGATCTGTTACTGTTCCATATATGGAACGCGCCCGCCCGATCGTCGCCGGAGTGGTGACCGCCCTGGTCGGATTCGCCAGCTCGTTCACCGTGGTCCTCGCGGGACTGCGCGGGGTGGGCGCCGACGAGCGGCAGGCCGCCTCGGGGCTGCTGGCGCTCTGCGTCGCCGTCGGCGTGGTCTCCATCACGCTCGGCCTGCGCCATCGCATGCCCATCGCCATCGCCTGGTCCACCCCTGGCGCGGCGCTCCTGATGGGCGCGGGAGGCACCTTCGCCGAGGCGGTGGGCGCCTTCGTGGTGTGCGGGGCGCTCATCATGGCGGCGGGGCTGGTGCCGTGGCTCGGCCGTGCCATCGCGGCGATCCCCGGGCCCATCGCGGCGGCGATGCTCGCCGGTGTCCTGCTCAAACTCTGTCTGGCGCCGGTGCACGCCATGCTCGACGTGCCGTACCTCGCGGGCCCCGTGATCCTGGTCTGGGCGCTGCTCTACAGGTTCGCCCGCACGTGGGCGGTGCCCGGCGCGCTGCTGACGGCCGTCGCGGCCATCGCGCTGACGTCGCGGCCCGCCGGTCTGGACGTCGCCCCCGTGATCGAGATCACCGTGCCGGTCTTCACCCTTCCCTCGATCGTCGGGATCGCGGTGCCGCTCTTCCTGGTCACCATGGCGGCCCAGAACGTGCCTGGCATGGCCGTCCTGTCCGGCTACGGCTTCCGCCCGCCGCTGCGCGGCGTGCTGCTGGCGACAGGGGCGGCGAGCGCGGTGGGCGCGCCCCTCGGAGGGCACGCCGTCAACCTGGCCGCCATCACCGCCGCCCTGGCCGCCTCGCCCGAGGCGGAGCCCGACCCCTCCCGCCGCTGGATCGCCTCGGTCACGGCCGGGGTCTCCATGATCGGACTGGGCCTCTGCTCGAGCGCCGCCGCCGCTCTCGTGCTCCTGTCGCCTCCCGTACTGGTGGAGGCGGTCGCGGGGCTGGCGCTCTTCGCCGCGCTCGGCGCCGCCCTGTCGTCGGCCTTCACCCGGGCCGACGGCAGGGAGGGCGCGGTCGTCACCTTCGTCGTGACCGCCTCGGGCATCACCTGGGCAGGTGTCGGCTCGGCCTTCTGGGGCCTGGTCGCGGGCGGTCTCATGCACCTGCTCGTACGGCCCGCTCAGGCGGCCAGCTTGCGCTCCACCCTGCCGACCGACTCCGCGTAGTCGGGGTCGGCGTGCATGGCGGCGGCCATGCGCAGGTGCGGCAGGGCCTCCGTCAGCAGGCTCGACCGCTCCAGCGTCCTGCCGAGCAGGAAGCGGGCGTAGTGGTCGCTGGGGTCGCGCTCGAGCAGCGAGGTCAGCGCCTGCCTCGCCCTGCCGAGCTGGGCGGAGTGGTAGTAGGCGCGGGCGGCGAGCTCCTGCAGGCCGCGGTCGTCGCCGTGCTCCTGGAGCAGCGGCTCCAGCATCATCAGGGCGCCGAGCGGGTCCTTCATCCCGAGGAGTCGCTCGGCGAAGCGGTAGCGCTCGATCTCGTTCACGGGTAGTTGAACAGTCAACTATAGGATCGCATTCCCGCTGTTAACCGTGTAACGCTACGATTCACCAGATGTCAGGATCGTCTGGTGTGGCGGCACCTCCCCGACCTGCGCCGCCACCGGCCCAGCGGATGCCGTCACCGTTCTCGCTGCCCCTGCACGCGCTACGCCTCGCGGGCAAGTGCGCGCTGCCCTTGATCATGTGGTTCTCCGTGGGCGAGGCGGCCAGATTCGGCCTGCTCTACCTGGGCACCGAGATCTCCCACGGCGACTACCGCCAGGCCCGCCTCGTCGCGACCATCGCGGTGATGACGCTGGTCGTCATGCTCGCCATGGCGATCACCACGGGAATGCTCCACAGCCTGCGCGGCGCGCTCTGGGAGACCGCCGCGCGAGGGGGCGAGAGCGAGCGGTACTGGGTCGCCCTCGACAGGATCGCGCCCGCCTTCGCCGCGATCTACCTGACGTGGAACTTCGTCAGACGCGACGCGCAGGACTTCATCAGCCTCGACTGGCTCCACAACCTGGACCAGAACTTCTACAACCCCATCCTGACCGGCGTGGCCGAAGGCAAGGAGGCTGAGACCACGGCCGGTGCGGGACTCTCCGACCTCGACTGGCGCGTGTCGCTGGCCTCGATGGCCGTGGCGATGGGACTCAGGTGGTTCTTCAACCGCATGGTGGAGCGGGGCGAGGGCAAGGTCGCCGGTGTGGCCGCCGCGCTGTCGGAGTTCGCGCTGTTCTTCTTCGGCCTGAACGCCACGATGACCCTCGCCTCGCTGCGCGCCGACTGGGTCGGGCACAGGCAGGTGGTCGCCGAATCAGGCGAGCTGTGGAAGCAGGCGAAGGAGAACGTTCCTGGCTGGGAGTCCTTTTGGACCGCGCTCGGAGAGATCAGGCCCTATCTGGTGGACGCGCTGATCGTGCCGCTCACCTGGCTGACCATCGCGATCCTCGTCTTCGGCGCCTTCAGCGAGGAGGCCCGTACGGCCGTGCGCGGCGTCCGCCGTCTCGAAGAGGGCGTCGACAGGCTGGAGCAGTCGCACACCATCACCCAGAACTCCTTCAATCGCGTCACGGGCAGCTTCATGGAGCGGTGGGTCCCGCTGGTCAACACCTTCAGGCTCGTCATCAAGGGCGGTGCCGCGCTCTTCGGCATGATGTGCCTGTTCTACGTGGCCCTTCGGCTCGGCGCCGACTACGCCGACAGGGGTGTGCGCACCCTGATCGGCTCCGAGACGCCGTACTGGTGGCTCGTCATCAGCGAGCCGATCGAATTCGTCAAGAACCTGCTGGTGACCACGCTGACGATGTGCCTGCTGGCCGCGACGTTCGACATCGCGGCCACGCGGGCGAGGCGCAGCGGTCAGGCCATCAACGCCTGAACCTCAGAACGTCGTTGTCGTCGTCCGCGGTGGGCTTCATGAGGTCCTCGGTCGGCGTGTCCGCGCGGTAGGAGCTGGGGCGCAGTTCCAGCTCCACCTCCTTGGCCACGGCCGAGGGAACGACGGCGACCTTCGTCGTCACGTAGCTCTCGCCCACGAGGTGATCGCTCGGTGCGGTGTCCTCGAGGGTCTCCAGCTGCCACGCCCTGCCCGCGCGGTCCTTGAGCAGCACCTCGGGCTGGCCGGTCAGCTGCGCGCCGTCCTTGTCCTCGGCGGTCCTCGTGATGGCGATCTTGAGCCACTGCTTGTCGGGGGTGTTGTGCCTGGTGCCCGCGGGAGGGGTCATCGTCCCGTAGGACACCTTCCATGTGACGTGCTCGAAGGTGATGCCCTGACCCGCCGTGACCGCATGGACCCTGTCCGTCGGCTGGCCGCTCTGGAACAGGAGGTAGCGGTCGTAGGTGGGCGCCCCGATGGCCACGGCGAGCGCCACGATCGCGCCCACGCCCTGCAGCAGCAGGCGAGGGCGCTTGGGCGGGGGCTCAGCCGCCGCCTCCTCCGTGGGCGGCCCTGCGGGCGGGCCGGGCGGCTCCGGAGGGCCCGCGGGATGGGGTGAGCGCCGGGGCAACGGGCCCGCGCTCGGCACGGCCGGCAGCGGCTGTGTCGAGCTGCCCGCCGGTTCCCGTTGCGGCAGTACCGGCGGCCACACCTGGTGGTCGGGATGGACGGCCCTGTGCTGCGGAGGCAGCGGCGGTTGCTGAAGATGGGGCTGCGATTGAGGCGGCTGAGGATGGGGAGATCGGTGCGGCTGGGGAGGCCGAGGCTGCTGAGGACGCTGTCCCGAGGAGGGGGAGAACCAGTCGCTCATCGCTTGTCCCCCAGTCGGTAGACGTCCTCGGGCGCGGTGAAGAGCCGTTGGGCGGCCGCGTCGTCCAGGCCGAGGTCCACCTCGACCTCGGGCAGGTGCGGCTCGCCGTAGAACATGTTGGTGGGGATGGAGAAGACCGCTCTGGCGCCGGGGAGCGCGGAGGCGGGCACCTCGAAGAAGAAGGGGCCCGACGCCCACCAGCCGGGCTGGATCCACGGGTTGCCGAGCGTCTTGGCCTTCTCGATCCGGTCGGTGGCGGCGTAGCGCTGCCCTTCACCGGTCAGCAACTCCGCCGGCTCCAGGTGCAGCGGCTCCTTCGGGACCGTCGCCGACGCCTGGATCACGACGAAGACCTGGTCCTTTCCCGCCTCGATCGTCTTCTCCCCGGTGTCGATCGCTCGAGCGGAGGTGATCGAGTCGACCCTGGCGGAGAACCGGCCCGCGTTCACGTCCTCCTTGAGCGCGCCCGTGTAGGTGAGAGGCGCCGCGAGGTCCTCGTTGGTGAGCATGAGCGTCTGCAGGCCGATGGCGCCGCCCGCGAGGGCCAGGCCCAGCAAGGCGTTCAGCACCTTCGAGCCGCCGCCGCGCGGCGCCCTGCGCGACTGACGTGGCGGTGCGCTCCTGCGCTGGTCGGTGGCGGTCATGAGGCGACCTCCGGCTTCACGGGGAGCGTGATCCTGCCCAGCACGACGGGAACCTGCTTGTCGTCCTTCTCCTCGCGGACCGTCACCCAGCCGCTGGCCGGACTGTAATCGCCTTTCAGGTACTCGCGCTTGCCGACGTCGATCGTGAGCTGGTCAGGCGGCTTCACGCCCGCCTCCAGCTCGTAACGGACCAGGACCTTCGTGGGAACCCCCGGCTGCAGCTGCCTGCTCGGGCCGCTCTGCGTGGGCACGATCGCGATCACGCCGTACTTCGGCTTGATCTCGGGGGTGGTCTTCAGCAGGGTCGCGGCGAAGGCGGAGTCGGCCAGGGCGGTCTCGTCGCCGGTGTTGGTCACCTTCGCCTCCAGCTCCAGGAAGCGTTTGGGGTCGCCGAACGAGGTGTCGGGCTTCACGACGACCACCCTGCTCTCCACGAACTGGGTCTTGAACTGACCCTGGTCGATCTCCGCGGCCACCTTGAGAGAGGGGGGATTCGGGTCGGGCGCCTCGTTCAGGCCGCCGAGAAGGGCGGTGATGCCCAGCCCTGTGGCCAGGACCAAACCCACCGCGGGCACCAGAACGGGACGCCGTGGGCTGTCGTCGCCTGAGGAGGGTTCCGTCATGGGCAACGATGGTAATAGGTCACAGTTGCACCATCTGCCGCAATGCTCCCATCTGCTGGTTGAATTGCCGGGAACCCTGCCGGAACCGGTGGTGTAACTCGTAGGCTTGGGCACTACTAATGAGATAGGGCGGCCGGAGGGTCACGTGGCGGACGTGCATCCCGAGCAGGCGCAGCTCCAGGCGGATCGCATCTACCTGGGCTGGCAGTACGTCCTGCTGCACCCAGATCCGGGGCCGCCGCCCAAACGTCCCTCTCCCTTCGTCGAGCCGGAGCGGGAGAGCAAGCCCGATCCCGAGCTCGTGCGCAGGGAGCGGATGCAGGAGGACCTGCTCAACCGCCCCGTGAAGATCTTCAGGACGTTCATGGCGGTGCTCGCCGTGCTCATCCTGGGGGCCGCCGTCGCGGGCGCGCTCAACTGGTCGTTCGCGATCATCGGGCTCGTCGCGGCCGGAGGCGTGGCGGCGATCTGCAGCTACGCCGTCCTGCAGGGCGACAGGGCGGTCCGCTACCGCGTGCAGGAGCAGCAGGCCAGGGACGACCGCGTCAGGCAGGAACGCGACAAGGAGCTGTTCAGGGCGCAGGAGGAGCACGCCGAGCGCTACCGCGAGTGGCAGGAGCTCAAGGACCGCCACGACAGGCAGCTGACCTGGTACGCGGTCGCCGTACCCGACGAGATCGATCGCGTCGACGTGGCGGGTGGCACGCTGCCCGGCTGGTCGGCGCTGGTGACGCTGCTCGGCGCGACCCGCCTCTACAGCGGAGGGCACCTCACCGTGCTCGACCTGTCCGAGGGCGCCATCGCCAAGGACCTGATCGAGCTGGCCCGCAGAGGCGGCGACGATCCGCTGGTGTGGGTGCTGCCCGTCGACCTGCCCAAGCTCGACCTCGGGGCGACGCTGAAGCCCGAGGCCTTCGCCGACGTGCTGGCGCACGTGGTGAGTGTCAGCGAGGAGCACCGCACCACGCGCGACCTCAGCTTCGACAACGCGATCCTGGAGCGGGTCCTCGACGTGCTGGGGGAGAACGCGACGATCGCCCAGGTGACGGCCGCCCTGCGGGCGCTGGCGCAGGTGGGCGACCCTCGCGACGACCTCAGGTACGGCCTCATCACCGCCGAGCAGCTCGAGCGCATCGGCACCATGTTCGGCAGGGGCGTCAGCGACAGGGTGGTCATCGAAAGGGCGTGGGCGCTGGAGTCGCAGCTGCGCAAGCTGGAGACCCTGGGCACCGAGGCCGTACGGCTGCCGCCCGCCCGCCTGCGCGTGGTCAGCATGGACAGGCAGGCCGGGGTGTTCGGCAACCGCGTGCTGGGCACGTACGTGGCCACCGCGCTCACCCACATCCTGCGCCAGTCGCCCGCCTCCGACCGGCCGTGGTATCACACGATCATCGTCGCGGGCGCGGACAAGCTGCGCGGTGACGTGCTCGACAGGTTGATGGACGCCTGCGAGACGTCGAGGACCGGGCTGGTGCTGACCTACAGGTCGCTGACGCCGACCGTGCGCGAGCGGCTGGGCAGGGGGCACGCGGCGGTGGCGTTCATGCGGCTCGGCAACGCCGAGGACGCGCGGGTGGCCAGCGAGCACGTCGGCACCGAGCACCGCCTCGAGCTCGCCCAGCTCACCGAGACGATCAGCGCCTCCGTGGCCGGCCTCAACGGCACCCCTTACACCTCCACGATCGACCAGGTCGAGGAGGGCGTCGAGGAGCGGGCCGACAGCGGCACCGACCTGAAGGAGGACATCACCGAGTCCACCGAGTGGGGCAGGACCGCCGACAAGATCGGCGAGAAGGAGCGGGTCCTGCAGCGCTCGAGGGAGTTCCTCGTCGAGCCGCACCAGCTCCAGCAGCTGCCCACCACCTCGGTGATCGTCACGGACGCCACGGCCGAGGGCCGCAGGGTACGGCTGGCCGACGCCAACCCCGCGATCCTCACCTTCCCCAGGACCACGCTGGGCGAGCTGGAGCAGGTCCGTGAGGCGGTGCTCGGCATGGACGAGCCCGCCGACCCGGAGGAGCCCCCGCCCAACCTGGGTCCGCCCCCTCAGCGCCTCGACTGGCGCAAGAAGGGGTAAGAAGATGGCCAACTCCAGGGTGTCGGCTTGATCATCGGCGGACTTTCTCAGAAGGAACGTGCGTCTCCTCCTCCTCCGACGCTCGCGCGCGTTCTCGTGAGAGTTCCCAGGAGGTAAAGACGTGCTGATAGGTCCGTGGTACCGCATCCAGTCGATCGCCGCGCCCGCCCGCGCCTCGTCGGTGGAGTGGGACTTCGTCACCGTGTTGCCGGCCGTGCTCTCGGCCGCGCAGCACGGAAGGCCCTTCGTGATCGGGTGGGTGTCGCGCGGCGGCGGCGCGCCCCTCGAGCTGGTCACCAACGCGGGGCCGATGCGGGGAGCGCTGCTGTTCCCCAGCGGAGCCCGCGGCGAGCGGCTGGCCGACGACTACCTGACCGACCTCGGCGACCTCGTGTGGGTGCCGTGCCCAGGGCGGCAGGCCCCGCCGCTGGACAACCGCCGCGAGGCCGCGCCCACCGAGCCGACGCTCTTCGAGTCGACGCTGGTCACGCTGATGTCCAGGCCCTTCGCGTGGCTGGTGGTGGCCGAGCCGACCGACCTGCTCGAGACCGAGGTGGCGCACCTGCGCACCCAGCTCAACGTGCTCAGGCAGTACGGCGACGCCTCCGAGCGCTCCAGGTTCGACGCCGAGCGGGCCGAACGCCGCATCCAGGAGCTCGACGCCTTCCGCGAGGCGGGGCTGTGGAACGTCAGGGTGCTCGCGGGTGCGGCCACCCCCGAGGACCTGCGGCAGATCGCGCCCGTGCTGGTCGGCTCGGTCGAGCTGAGCCACCATCCCTACCGCCTGCGCACCGCGCTGCCCGCCGCGGGCGCGTTGACCGAGGCGCTGGCGGCGGCGATGCAGGATCCAGGCGACGGCGCGGCCGTGCCGTTCGCAGCGACGGCGGGCACGCTGGCCGCCCTCGCGGGCCTGCCCAGACGCGAGGTCCCCGGCGTACGGGTGCTCGACCCCGGCTTCTTCGACGTGACGTCGGAGGCCACGGGGGAGCTGGCCCTCGGCTCCGTCCTCGACGGCCACGACAGGACCGTCGGCTCGTTCGGGGTGCCGCTCGCCACGCTCAACAGGCACGCCTTCGTCACAGGGGCGACGGGCTCGGGCAAATCGCAGACCGTCAGGCACCTGCTCGAACAGCTGAGCGTGGCCAAGATCCCCTGGCTGGCCATCGAGCCCGCCAAGTCGGAGTACGCCGCCATGGCGGGACGCGTCGCCGAGCCCGTCACCGTCATCAACCCCTCGGCCCCCGACACCGTGCCGTTCAGCGTGAACCCGCTCGAGCCCGAGCCCGGCTATCCCGTGCAGGCGCACATCGACATGGTCAGAGCGCTGTTCATGGCCGCCTTCGACGCGGAGGAGCCGTTCCCCCAGATCATGTCGATGGCGCTGCAGCGCGTCTACGAGGCCAACGGGTGGGACGTCGTCACGGGCGGCGCGGTGCCGGGCTCCAAGGTGCCGCCCTCGGTGCCGACGCTGGAGCAGCTCCAGCACCACGCCATGGACGTCATCAGGGAGATCGGCTACGGGCGCGAGGTGCAGGCCGACGTCGAGGGCTTCATCTCGCTGCGCCTGCGCTCGCTGCGGGTCGGCTCGGCCGGGCGCTTCTTCGAGGGCGGACACCCCGCCGACATCGGCGGGCTGCTCCAGCGCAACGTCGTGCTGGCCATCGAGGACGTGGCCAACGACGAGGACAAGGCGTTCCTCATGGGCACGCTGATCATCCGCATCGTCGAGCACCTGCGGATGCGGGCGAGGGGCGAGCGGGCGAGCGGGCTGCGGCACGTGATCGTCATCGAGGAGGCGCACCGGCTGCTGCGCGACCGGGGCGCGGGGCGCGCCGCCACCCACGCGGTCGAGTTGCTGGCGGGGATGCTCGCCGAGATCAGGGCGTACGGCTCCGGCCTCGTCGTGGCCGAGCAGATCCCCACCAAGCTGATCTCCGACGTGGTGAAGAACACGGCGCTGAAGGTCGTCCACAGGCTGCCCGCCGCCGACGACAGGGCGCTGGTCGGCGCGGCCATGAACCTCAACGACGAGCAGTCGCGCCAGGTCGTCTCGCTCCAGCCGGGCGTCGCCGCCGTCTTCGCCGACGGCATGGACAGGCCCCTGCGCATCCAGGTGCCGCTCGGCGAGGACAGGGAGAAGGCGATCGCGGGACCGCCGCCGCCCATCAGGGGCAGACGCTCGGCGGCGTGCGGGGCGCAGTGCCGTACGGGTCAGGCCTGCACGCTGGTCGAGCTGCGCGAGGCCGACCTGCTGGCCGACGCCCCCGAGTGGGCGTGGCTGCGCATCTGGTGCGACACGGTCGTGCTCGCCTACGTCAGCAACAGGCCGCTGCCCGGCGTGCCGCGCCACCTGGCGGGCGCGTGGAGCGAGCTGCCGTCGCGGCGCAGGGAGTGCCTGCTCGCCACGCTCGTCGAGCGCTCGGTCACCAGGCGGGCCTGGTCGCTGCGCAGCTGGTTCGACCCCGCGCTGCTGACCGAACAGGCCGCGGCGTCGGCGCTGCGTCTGCTCGACGCGATGGAGGCGGGCGGCGAACGTCCCGGGCACTCCTGGGTCATCCCGCAGGTGCGCTGGCTGCACGAGGTCGACAGGCTCTTCCCGTACGGCAGGCCCGCCCCCGACCTGCGCAGCCCCGCGCCGCCGATGGAGTACGCGCTCTTCGGCAGCGCGGGGGCCCCCACCGACCTGCTCGGGCACAGGGCCAGGGCGCTTCGCCACCATCCGCTGTCCATGGAGATGGACCACAACAGGGCGCTGGCCTGGCGGGTCATCCTCGGCGACGACGAGAACGCGGGTATCCAGCGTGACATCGGCACGGTGGCCGTCGGGGTCGAGCAGGCCGCCAGGATCAGGCACGTGGGCCAGACGATGGGCGCGGGCTGGCTCGAGAGCGTGCTGTCCTGGCCCAGGCGCTTCGTCCTGCCGTTCGACGGGGAGGGTCCCGCCGAGATCGTCTTCGCCGATCAGGGGTAGGTGTCCCGGTGTGCGACGGACCGTGGCCGCCCTGGCACTGCTGGCCGGGTTCGCCCTGGTGGGGAGCGCGTTCTACCTGACGCGCTCCACTGCCCCCGCGCCCGTCGTCGCACCGCAGGAGGGGGCGCGTGAGCGGGCGCGTGAGCGGGCGACGGTGCTGGGGGTGACCGACGGAGACACCCTCGTGGTGTCGCCGCTCGAGGGGCGGCGCAGGGGACGCGAGCAGCGGGTCAGGCTGATCGGCCTGGACGCTCCCGAGACCCGCCCCAGGCCCCGCTGCTGGGCGAGGGAGTCGACGTCGGCGCTGCTACGGCTGGCGCCGCGCGGATCGACGGTCACGCTGGCCTTCGACAGACGCAGGTTCGACGACCACCGCCGTCAGCTGCGGTACGTGTGGACGGCGTCGGGGGAGTTCGTGAACGCCAGGCAACTGGCCGAGGGGAACGCCTTCGCCCTGCGGGTGCGGCCCAACGTGGCGCACGCGGAGGAGTTCGCGAGGCTGGAGAGGCAGGCCAGAGCCGCCCGCAAGGGACTGTGGGGCTCCTGCCCCGGCCCCGGGCCTCCCTCCCCTGCCCCCCGTCCTTCGGCCACCCCCCGCTCCTGACCGCGCCTCCTGCCATGCCGGCCGCCCCTCGTCGCTCGCTTCTGTCGCCCGGGAAGGTTCGGTCTTCTGGTGCCGGGCGTGACGGCGGCGGCGAGGTCGCGGGTGGTCATGGGGTGGTTCGTCCTCGAGAACCCTTGCGGGCGTGGACGTCGGGAGGGTGACGGCCTGTGCGGGTCGACTAGGATCGGTCAGCATGACCCAGCTTCCGCTGCGGGCCCAGCTCGCGAGTGTCCTGGGGCGCACCGCCGCCACCTTGTCGAGGGTCACCGGGCGTGGTGACGGGTCCGTGATCGGCGGGCGCGTCGGCCTGGTGCTCGAGCCCGACCTGCTCAAGCAGCTGGCCAGGGACCGCAAGCTCGCGCTCGTCAGCGCGACCAACGGCAAGACCACCACCACGCGCCTCATCACCTCGGCGCTGACCGAGCTGGGCGAGGTGGCCACCAACGCGTTCGGCGCCAACATGCCCGCAGGTCACGTCTCGGCGCTGTCGGCCAACAAGGCCGCGCCGTACGGCGTGCTCGAAGTGGACGAGAAGTACCTCCCCGAGGTCCTCGACACCACCGGCGCCAGCGTCGTCTGCCTGATGAACCTCAGCCGCGACCAGATGGACCGCGCCGCCGAGATCTGGCTGCTGGCCCAGAAGTGGCGTAGGGCGCTGTCAGGCAAGCCCACCCACGTGATCGCCAACTGCGACGACCCGCTGGTCACCTGGGGCGCCTCCACCGCGGCCAAGGTCACCTGGGTCGCCGGTGGCCAGCGCTGGAAGGAAGACTCCTGGAGCTGCCCCGAGTGCGGCGGGCCGCTCGACAGGAAGGGCGCCGACTGGGCGTGCCGCGAGTGCACCTTCCACAGGCCCGAGCCCCACTGGGTGCTCGACGACGACGCGGTGATCGACCCTCGCGGCGACCGGTGGGTGCTCGACCTGCAGCTGCCCGGCCTGGCCAACCGCTCCAACGGCGCGATGGCGCTCGCGGTGGCCGAGGCGTTCGGGCTGCACGTGCAGTCGGCGCTGCCCAGGCTGCGTGAGGTCACCTCGGTCGCGGGCCGCTACACCACCGTCCAGCGTGACGGGCGGGCCGCGCGGCTGCTGCTGTCGAAGAACCCCGCGGGCTGGCTGGAGGCGTTCGACGTCTCCAACCCTTCGCTGCCGATCATCCTGTCGGTCAACGCCCAGGGCCCCGACGGGCGCGACACCTCATGGCTGTGGGACGTCGACTACCGCATCCTGCGCGGCCGTCCCGTCTACATCACGGGCGAGCGCCGTCTCGACCTGGCGCTCAGGCTCGACGTGGCCGACGTGCCCTTCCAGCTGTGTGAGAGCTTCACCGAGGCGTTCAACGCGATCCCGCCGGGGCGCCTCGACGTGATCGCCAACTACACCGCCTTCCAGCAGATCCGATCGGAGTTCGGCCGTGCCGTCTGACAGCTCCCTGCGCCTGGTCTGGATCTACCCCGACCTGCTCAGCACCTACGGTGACCAGGGCAACGTGCTCGTCCTCGAGCAGCGCGCCCGCCGCAGGGGGATCGAGGTCGAGACCGTCCACGTCCGCTCCTCCGACCCGGTGCCCGAGACCGGCGACGTCTACCTGATCGGCGGCGGCGAGGACAGGCCGCAGATCCTCGCGGCCCAGCGGCTGCGCAAGGACGGCGGCCTGCACCGCGCCATCGCCAGGGGCGCCTCCATGCTGGCGGTCTGCGCGGGCTACCAGATCATGGGCAGCACGTTCGGCGGCGAGGAGGGCCAGCCGGTCGACGGCATCGGTCTGCTCGACATCTCCAGCACCCGCGGGCCCGCCCGCGCGGTCGGCGAGCTGGTTGCCGAGGTCGACAGCGAGCTCAACCTGCCCACGCTGTCCGGCTTCGAGAACCACATGGGCGTCACCCACCTGGGGCCCGGCGTCAAGCCGCTGTCGCGCACGCTGGTCGGCACGGGCAACGGCGACGGCTTCGAGGGTTGCTACGCGGGGCACGTCGTCGGCACCTACCTGCACGGCCCGGCGCTCGCCCGCAACCCCGCGCTGGCCGACCTGCTGCTGGAGTGGGCGGTGGGCAGCACGCTCGCGCCGATCGACGACAGCTGGTACGACCGCCTGCGCAAGGAGCGCCTCGACACCGTCCTCGCCCGCTGACCCACTCCCGGGGGGCGCGTCACGACCGGATCTGGTCCGTGGACGCGGCCGGCCACGTGCCTCGGTGAGCGGCCGAGGCCCGGTGGTCAGTAGACGAGGGCCTGGGCGCCCTCGGTGACGGCCTCCTCGACGAAGGCCGGCGCTCCCGCGATGCGGACGCCGTCGATCAGGTCGTCCACCGTGATGTCGCGCCGGGCGGCGCACTGGGTGCAGACCGTGACCCGCCCCGCCGCCAGCACCGCGTCGAGCAGGTCCTCGAGCGGGGCGGCGTGCGGCAGGCTGAACTCCTTGGCCCTGCCAGGCAGGGCGAACCAGGAGGCCTCACCCGTCAGCCACAGCGAGACGGGAACCCCGCTCGCCAGTGCGGCGGCCGCGACCGTGAAGGCCTGGTTGCATCGCTCGGGGGCGTCGGCCCCAGCGGTCACCTTGATCACCAGTGATCGTGCCATGTCGTCAGCCTAGACCGAACCGTCCCGCACGTCCGCATCCGCCCGGCTGCAGAGCGGCGCCGATCAGGCCGCGGTCCCGCCTCGCCCTCTCGGACGCCCTACGCTTGGGAGACATGGAAGAACCTGAAGTGCATCCCGACCTCGAGCCGATCGCCTGGCTGCTCGGCAGGTGGGAGGGCGCGGGAGTGGGCGGCTACCCGACGATCGAGAGCTTCAACTTCGGCCAGGAGATCGAGTTCGGTCACAACGGCAAGCCGTTCCTGACCTACACCAGCCGCACATGGCTGCTGGACGACGCGGGCGACAGGGTGCGGCCCCTTGCCACCGAGACCGGTTACTGGCGCCAGCAGCCCGACCGCCAGCTCGAGGTGCTGCTCTCGCACCCCACCGGCATCGTCGAGATCTACGTCGGCGAGGTGGTGTTCCACAAGATCGAGCTGCGCACCGACGTGGTGGCGCGCACCGCCAGCGCGAAGGAGTACACCGCGGGACACCGCCTCTACGGCCTGGTCAACGGCAACCTGATGTGGGCCTACGACATGGCGGCCGAGGGTGTCCGGCTGACCTCGCACATGTCCGCCGAGCTGAAGAAGGTCGCGTGAGCGGCCCCTTCACGCCTGACGTGGTCGAGGCGATCAAGCGGCACATGAACGACGACCACGCCGCCGACGGCCTGCTGATCGTGCGTGCGCTCGGCGGCCGTCCCGAGGCGACGACCGCGACGACCAGCGACGTGGACGCCGAGGCCATCGAGTTCACGATCGACGGGGGGGAGCGGGTGCGCGTGCCGTGGGGCCAGACGCTGACCGAGCGCCCCCAGGTACGGAAGGCAGTGGTGCGCCTCTACAACGAGGCCTGCGCCAGGCTCGGCGTCCCCGCGCGCGGGGAACACTGACGCTCTGAAGGCCGCAGCACCCCGGCTCGCAGGGGTCTGCGGACCTTCGGGGTAAGCCTCAGGAAATGGGAAGGGCCCCGAGCTCGCTCCACCTGTCGACAGGCGGGCTGGATGGACCACAGACGGGGATGGACCCCGCCCTCCAGCTGCTCGGAGCCCCGGTGGCTGCCTCAGATTCGCCTCTGCGGCGTGAGACATCCAGACCTGGTCCGGATGGTTCCGCCGCTAGCGGACAGCCACCTCGCTAGCCCAACTATGAATCACCATTGTTTGGACCACCTCCTTTCCGCGTGCTTTCAAGCTATGCGGCAGGTCCGGTAACGGGCAAGCGATTATTCGCCGGCCGTAGACTCTGGACATGACCGAGACCGCATGGCACGAGGAGCTCCGCGCCAAGGGCTACCGCGTGACTCCGCAACGGCAGCTGGTTCTCGAAGCGGTCAAGGCGCTCGGGCACGGCACGCCCGAGGAGATCTGCGCGAAAGTCAGGCAGACCGCCCGCGGCGTGAACATCTCCACCGTCTATCGCACGCTCGAACTGCTCGAAGAGCTCGGCATGGTCACCCACACCCACCTCAACCACGTCGCCCCGACCTACCATCTGGCCGCCGAGGCCGACCACGTCCACCTGGTGTGCAGGGGGTGCGGCGAGGTCAGCGAGGTGCGTCCCGAGATGGCCGACGGGCTGGTGAGAGGGCTGGAGGAGGAGCTGGGCTTCGTCGCCGACGTCCGGCACCTGACCGTCTTCGGCCGCTGTCGTGGCTGCCGGGTAGCCTGACGGCATGCGTAGCCCTCTGCTCGATCTTCCCGGCGCCGTCGCGGCCGAGTCCCCCGACGCCGACGTCGCCGCCCACTACGGCGACCTCTTCGCCGAACAGCGCGCGCTGGTGAAGGGCGAAGCGGTCGTCGACCGCAGCAACCGCGAGATCGTCAGGATCGCCGGCGTCGACAGGCTGAAATGGCTCAACGACCTCACCTCGCAGAAGCTCGACATCCTCAAGCCGGGTGAGTGGACCGAGACCCTCATCCTCGACCTGCAGGGCCGCGTCGAGCACCACCTCACGCTCGTCGACGACGGCGAGGCCGTCCTGGCCCACGTCGAGCCGGGCGCCTCGGCCCCGTTGATCGACTACCTCGACCGGATGCGGTTCATGCTGCGCGTCGAGGTTTCCCTCGCCGACGACCTCGCGGTGCTGTCGGGCGCGTCGGAGGACTTCCTCGTGCCGCGCGCCGAGCTCGACACCCACCTCGGCAAGCCGCTGGCGGGGCTGTGGGCCTACGAGGCGCTGCGCATCGAGGAGCACAGGCCGAGGCTGGGCCTCGACACCGACCACAAGACGATCCCGCACGAGGTGGGCTGGATCGGCGCGGCCGTCCACCTCACCAAGGGGTGCTACCGGGGCCAGGAGACCGTGGCCCGCGTGCACAACCTGGGCCACCCGCCCAGGCGGCTGGTCTTCCTCCACCTCGACGGCAGCGTCGACACGCTGCCCCCGCACGGGGCGCCCGTGCTGCTCGACGGGCAGGAGGTGGGCTTCGTCGGCTCCGCGGCCCGCCACCACGAGCTGGGCCCGATCGCGCTGGCGCTCGTCAAGCGCACGGTGCCGGTCGACGAGCCGCTGCTGGCGGGCGGGGTGGCGGCCGCGCAGGAGGTCATCGTGCCGCCAGACGCGGGCCGCAACGTCGCCATCGACCCCGCCCTGCGCCGCCGCATCCGCTAGATCCGGTGCGGGCTTCCCGCCCGCCCGGTCAGCCGTGCCGGCATACCCGAGGTGGACAGGTGAGGGTCCTGGGCGGCGTGATCAGCCATACCGGGGTGTCCTCGGGGACGGTCAAGGTGTAGAGCGCGCCGCACGCCGACACGCCGCACATCATCTCCGCCCGCAGCCACCTACCGTTCCACGACTCGGATTGATGGCGGCCGTCGTCGCCGGCCCAGGTGAGCCGCCGCTCGACGGTGAGCCGCCGCTCGACGGTGAGCCGCCGCGCTCCCTTCGAGGCGGGGGTGACGATCACCTTGACGTCCACCTCGCCCCTCACCTCGACGAACAGCTCAGAGGTGGTGATCCGGTAGGCGCTGACCGTGGTCTCCGCCGTGGTGGAGTAAATGAGGGAGGTGTCGGCGGAGTCTTCCGGCAGGCCGACGTTCAGACCGAAGCCGGCTCCCAGACCGCCCACGGTGGCCAGGGTGAACACTCCGCCCACGATGAGCCACGTCCTGCGCACGCGTGCTCCTCTCATCTCACACCTTGAGGAAGCGCAGGACGGCCAGCACCCTGCGATGGTCCTTGTCATCGGCGCCGGACAGGCCGAGCTTGGCGAAGATGTTGTTGATGTGCTTGCCGACCGCCCCCTCCGACACGACCAGGGCATCGGCGATGGCCCCGTTCGAGCGGCCCTCGGCGATGAGGGCGAGCACCTCGTGCTCCCTGCGGGTGAGCTGGTCCAGCGGGTCGCTGCGGCCGCGCAGCAGCAGCTGGGCGACCACCTCGGGGTCCAGCGCGGTGCCTCCGGCGGCCACCCTGCGCAGCGCCTCCACGAACTCGGTGACGTCGGCCACCCTGTCCTTGAGCAGGTAGCCCACCCCCGTGGTCTCGGTGGACAGCAGCTGGCTGGCGTAGCGCTCCTCGACGTACTGGGAGAGCACCACGATCGGCAGCCCCGGCCGCTGCCTCCGCAGCACCAGCGCGGCGCGCAGTCCCTCGTCCCTGTGCGAGGGCGGCATGCGCACGTCGGTGATGACCAGGTCGGGCCGGTGCTCGCCGACGGCGCGCAGCAGCTCCTCGGCGTCGCCCACGGCGGCCACGACCTCCATGCCCGCCGAGCCGAGCACCCACGTCAGGCCCTCTCTCAGCAGGACGGAGTCCTCGGCCAGCACTACTCGCATGGAAGCTCCACTTCGATCGTCGTCGGTCCACCCTGCGGGCTGTCGATGCGCAGCTCGCCGTCCACGGAGCCGACGCGCTGCGCGAGGCCGCGCAGCCCCGAGCCGCGTTCGGGCGCGGCCCCTCCTCTTCCGTCATCGCGTACGGCCAGCCGTAGCCTGTCACCCTTGCGCACGACCGTGATCGACGCCTTGGTGGCCTCGGCGTGCTTGGCGATGTTGGTGAGCGTCTCGGAGACCACGAAGAAGGCCACCGCCTCGATCGTGGGCGAGGCGCGCTGCGCGACGTCGACGCTGAGCCGTACGGGGAAGGGGGCACGGGCGGCGAGGCCGGACAGGGCCGCGTCCAGGCCCTCGTCGGTGAGGACGGCGGGGTGCAGCCCGCGCACGAGGTCGCGCAGCTCCTTGAGCGCCTGCTTGGACTCCTCGTGCGCCTGGGTGATCACCTGCATCGCCGGTTCGGGCAGGTCCTTGAGGGTGGCCCGGGCCATGCCGAGGTTCATGGCCAGCCAGACGAGGCGCTGCTGGGTGCCGTCGTGCAGGTCGCGCTCGATGCGCCGGCGCTCGGCGTCCGCGGCGTCGATGACCTCGGCGCGGCTCTCCTGCAGGGTCTCCACCCGCTGGGCGAGCTCGTCGCTGAGCGCCGGTCCGAGCAGCGCCTCGCCCGCGATGACGTCCACCCACGTGAAAGCCCGAGCCACCAGGGGGCCCGCCAGGAAGAGGCCGACGCCGATCAGCGCGAACGCCGCCCCGAACGCGGGGGACGGCGAGAAGTCGAAGGCGCGTGCCGCGAGGAACACCATGGCGAGGGTTCCGCCCCACGCGGTCAGGAGGGCGAGCGAGCCGAGACCGTTGAGCAGCGGGCACAGCAGGTGGTAGGCGAGCTGCCGCCACGTGCTCAGAGCTCTGGCCTGCGGGACCAGCCACTTGAGCGGGTGGAGGGAGAAGTTCCTTCGCGGCAGAGGGGCGATGTGGACGTCGAGGTGGGCGGCGAAGCGGGAGCGCTGCAGGGCGGTGAAGAGCGGCAGGGTCCAGAACAGCAGGGCCATCGCGATCACGGGGACGACCACGGTCCAGACCAGCAGCACCGAACCGACCACCAGAGTCGCGATCACCCCCGCCGAGAGCAGCCCGGTCAGCAGGCCCGTCGCCACGTGGAGCGTGCGCAGCCAGGTCGCAGCCCCCCAGTGGGCGCGGATCCGTCGCCAGATGGTCATGCGTCCACGGTAGAGATGGTGGAGTACGGGCGACATGGGCGGCTCATCACTGAAATAGGTGAGGCTGGCCCCACCTGTCAGAGATCGATCACGAGCGTGATCGGGCCGTCGTTCAGGAGCGAGACCTTCATGTCGGCTCCGAAACTGCCGGTCTCGACGTGCGCGCCGAGCGCGCGCAGCTCGTCGATCACCGCCTGCACCAGCGGCTCGGCGACCGGGCCTGGAGCGGCGGCCTGCCAGGTGGGGCGGCGGCCCTTGCGTGTGTCGCCGTAGAGGGTGAACTGGCTGATCACCAGGAGGGGGGCGCCGATGTCGGAGCAGGACTTCTCGCCGTCGAGCACGCGCAGGCCCCAGAGCTTGGCGGCCAGCCTGCGGGCCTCGGCGGGGGTGTCGGTATGGGTGACGCCGACCAGCACCATCAGGCCGGGCTCGTCGATCGCGCCGACGGTCGTGCCGTCGACGACGACGGAGGCGTGGCTCACCCGCTGAACGACTGCTCGCATGGAACACCATTGTGGCGCACCCTCGCCTTCCCGGCGGAACGCCCCCAGAAGGCGGTAATACACTCGTGGCGAAAGGGAGGGGAAATGTCGCTCGTTGTGGAGGTTGTCCGTTCCGGGTTCGTGGAGTCCACGCACCGGGCGAGGATGCTGGCCGTGTCGGCCGAGGGCAAGCCCGTGCAGGCGCACGGCGCCGTCGACGCGCTGGCCTCGCCGCGCTCCTCGATGAAGCCGCTGCAGGCGCTCGGCATGCTGCGCAGCGGGCTCGACCTGGACGGGGAGCTGCTCGCGCTGGCGTGCGCCTCCCACTCGGGCGAGCCGTTCCACGTCGACGGCGCCAGGAAGATCCTCGCGGGCGCCGGTCTCGACGAGAGCGCCCTGCTGTGCCCCGAGGACTATCCCGACGACAGGACCGTGACCACCAAGGCGCGGATCTTCATGAACTGCTCGGGCAAGCACTCGGCCATGCTCGCCACCTGCGTGGTCAACGGCTGGCCCCTGGAGACCTACCTCGACCCCGCCCATCCGCTGCAGCGGGCGATCAGGGAGACCGTCGAGGAGCTGACCGGCGAGCGCGTGGCCGCCACCGGGGTCGACGGCTGCGGGGCGCCGCTGTTCTTCGTCTCGATGGTGGGGGTGACGCGCGCCTTCCGCGCGTTCCCCCTGGGAGAGCAGGGCTCGCCCGAACGGCGCGTCTACGAGGCCATGACCACCCACCCGGAGTGGACGTCGGGCACCACCCGGCTCGAGGCCAGGCTGATGCGGGCCATCCCTGGGCTGCTGGTGAAGGCGGGGGCCGAGGCGTTCGACGCCTTCGCCTACTCCGACGGCAGGGCAGGCACCGTCAAGATCGAGGACGGCTCCTCCCGCGCCCGCGTTCCCGTGACCGTGGCCGCCCTACGGGCGCTCGGACTCGACGCTCCCGAACTCGACGACATGGCGACCGCCCCGCTCCTGGGGGGCGGCCGTCCGGTCGGCGAGGTACGGCTAGGCGCGTCGTAGGATCTCGGCGATCTCCCGCTGGCCCTTCTGCTCGGCGTGCTGCAGCGCGGTCACGCCGTTGGAGTCGGCCAGGTCGGGATCGGCGCCCGCGGCCAGCAGCAGCCTGACGATCTCCTGGTACGGCCCGCTGCCGTCACCGAGGATGACCGCCTCCAGCAGCCCCGTCCAGCCCAGGTTGTTGACGTGGTTGACGTCGATGCCGGTCTTCAGCACCTCGCGCACGTAGTCGACGTGCCCGCGCTCACAGGCGGGGATCAACGAGACGCCGCCGTAGCGATTGGTGATCGTCAGGTCGGGCCTGGCGGGCAGGAGCGCCCGCATCATGGCCACACTGCCCGTCACACCGGTCACCAGCCAGGGGGTGTCGTGCTGGGCGTCGAGAGCGTTGGGGTCGGCGCCCGCCGCGACCAGGAGCTCCGCGACCTCGACGTGGTCGGCCGCGCTGGCCAGCAGCAGCGCGGTGCGTTGCTGGCTGTCGCGAGCCTCCAGATCGGCGCCCTCGGTGACGGCCTCCCTGACGGCGGTGGTGTCGCCCGCGGCGGCGGCTGTGAGCAGTTGTCCTGTGAGCACATTCGATCCTTTCATGCCTGGTCGCGCAGTCTGTGACCCGGGCTCGGGACCGGCGGGCCCCGCGCACGCGGCCAGCGCGAGAGGGGCCGCGGCGAGGAGCACGGCCCTGCGCGTCGGAGGTCTGCGACCGACAGGCATCGGGGATCAGCCGAGCTGCCCCTGGACGGCCTTGAGACCGGCCTGGGCGAGGGCCTCGTCGATGTCGCCGGAGGGCGCGCCGCCGACCCCGATGCCGGCGATCGGGCTGCCACCGGAGGCGACGGGAACGCCGCCGCCCAGCAGGAGCGTGCCGGGGATCGCGGCCAGCGCCTGGTTCTTCGACAGCGCGCTGGTGGCCTGGCCGAACGACACGGCGGTGAACGCCTTGCGCCTGGCCGACTCCTCGGTCTGCGGGCCCGCGCCGTCACCCTTCAGGATCAGCCTGGTCGCGCCCGAGCGGTCCACGATCGCGACGGTCACGCGCTGCTTCTGCTTGGCCGCCTCCTTCTGCACCGCTTCTGCGATCTTCAGGGCGGCGTCGGCCGACAGCACGTTCGTCTGGACGACGGCGGGGGCGCCGGGGTCGGCCATGGCGGCGGACTGTGAGACGGTGACGCCACCGACCACGGCGAGGGCGGCCAGGCCGGCGGCGGCGGTGCGGATGCGGAAGCTCTTGAGGTTCATGTTCTCCAGCCTGCCGTCGCCCGTGGCGGGGGCCATCGCACGTCCGGTCGAAGCGGGGGAAGAAATCGGCTGAGCCGTACGTCAACCGATTGGTTGATGTGGAGGGAGGAGGAGCAGGTGGAACGCGTCCGGCTGAACCGCGCCATGCACGTGGGCTTCTTCCTGCTGCTCGTCGCCTCCGCCTCCCGGTTGCTGGTGAGGCACGGTCTCAACGCCGAGAGCGCCGTCAACGTCGGCCTCGCCGCGGTGCTGGGGCTCCTCTACGCCGCGGGCGTGGCCTTCTGGCGACCGCTCGGCCACCGCGGGCGCCTGGCGTGGCTCGTCGCGGTGCTCCTGCTCTGGCTGGTGCTGGTGGAGATGGCGCCGTCGTTCTCGTGGTGCGCGATCCCGCTCTTCTTCGTCTGCCTGCGCCTGCTCTCGCCCCCGCTGACGATCGTGGCGGCGACCGTCCTGACGGTCTCGGTGATCGTCGCCCAGATCAACCTGGCCGACAGATTCGACCCTAGCCAGGTCCTCGCGCCGATCGCGGTCGCGGCCATGACCGTGGTGATCTTCTGGGAGCTGCGCCGCTCGGGCGTCCTGGAGGAGAGGGAGCGGCTCAGCCGCGAGATCCACGACACCCTGGCCCAGGGCCTGACCAGCCAGCGCATCCTGCTGCAGGCCGCCGACAGGGCATGGGAGAGCGACCCCTCCCTCGCCCGCTCCTACCTGCGGCAGGCGATGACCTCGACGGGGGAGAACCTGGAGGAGGCCAGGCGGTTCGTCAGGGACCTCGGGCCCGCCGACCTGGCCGAGAGGTCGCTGCCCGACGCACTCAAGTCGATCTGTGACGACTTCCGCCAGGAGGGGGCCGAGTACCCCCTCGACGCCAGGACGCAGGCCGTCCTGCTGAGGGTGGCGCAGGGAGCGCTCGCCAACGCCCGCGAACACGCCCAGGCGAGCAGGGTGGTCGTCACCCTGTCGTACCTGGAGGGCGAGGTGACCCTGGACGTCTTCGACGACGGCGTCGGCTTCGACCAGGCCGCGCCAGGGCCAGGCCGGGGGTACGGCCTGCGCGGCATGCGTGACAGGCTGGCCGAGGTGGGTGGCACGCTGGTGGTCGAGAGCGTGCCCGGTGAGGGCACGGCCGTGGCAGCGAGGATCCCGCTTTGAAACTCTTCCTGGTGGACGACCACCCCGTCGTCAGGGCGGGCATCGCCGCCCTCGTCGGCGGCGAGCCCGACATGGAGATCGTCGGAGAGGCGGCCACCTCGCACGACGCCGTGCGCGGCATCGCCCTGCGCGAGCCCGACGTCGTGCTCATGGACCTGCAGCTCGGCGACGGCCCTGACGGCGTGGAGACCACGCGGCTGGTCCGCGCGCTTCCCCACGCGCCGCAGGTGCTCGTCCTGACCACCTACGAGACGGACGCCGACATCGTCAGGGCCATCGACGCGGGCGCCACCGGCTACGTGCTCAAGGCCTGCCCTCCCGACGAGCTCTTCCAGGCGATCAAGGCCGCCGCCAGGGGAGAGACCGTCCTGTCGCCCAAGGTGGCCACGCGGATGATGCGCCGCATGCGCGACCCCGGGCCCGCGCTGACCCCCAGGGAGATCGAGATCCTGGAGCTCCTGGCGAAGGGCGCGGGCAACAAGGAGATCGCCAGGGCGCTGTTCATCACCGAGGCGACCGTCAAGACCCACCTCGTCCACGTGTACGGCAAGCTCGGCGTCGACACCCGCACCGCCGCCGTCACCGTGGCGGTCGAACGCGGCCTGATCCGCCTGTGACCGACCGGCCTGAGCGTCCTAGCCGGTGATCGGGAACGAGTGGCGCTCGTGGGCGACGACCCACCGGCCGTTCTCCTTGCGCAGGCCGAGCGTCAGCCGGAGGCGGCTCTCCGGGTCGTCGGCGAGCTCTTCCTGAGTGCCGCACCGCAGCAGGGCGTGGGCGAAGGCGACGTCGTCACCCGCCCCGGCCCCGGCCGCGCGGAGCGTGTCATAGGACAGCACGCCCTCAGTATCGTTGCTGACATGAAGTACGTGATGATCATCTATGGCAACAAGGAGCTCTGGGAGTCGATCCCCGCCGAGGAGTGGCAGGCCACGGCCGCCGCCTTCGACGCCTTCACCGCCAAGCACAAGGAGAGCGGCGAGCTGCTCGGCGCGTTCGGCGTGGCCGACGCCGCCCAGGCCAAGATGGTCAGGACCGTGACCGGCGCGCCCGTCGTCACCGACGGCCCCTACCTGGAGTCGAAGGAGTACCTCGCCAGCTGGTACCTCCTCGACGTCGACAGCGAGGAGCGGGCGCTGCAGCTCGCCGCCGAGCTGCCGGCCGACCAGGTCGAGGTCTGGCCGATCCTTCACGAGGCCTGATCGACGCGCACCTCGCCTGGCCCCTTGTCCTCCCTCAGCCCACGCCACGACGGGTGCCTGAGACTTCTTTCGGGCGTCCACTCGGCGTAACGGACCTCCCCGACCAGCACGGGCTCCACCCAGTGGGCGTCGCGGGCGTGTTCGCGCGGCACGCCCAGCACGGGCGGGTCGGGCCTTTCCAGCGGCCGCAGGCGTGAGCCGAGATCGGCCAGCATGCGCTCGGTGAACCCGGTCCCGACGTGCCCCGCGAAGACCAGTCGTCCGCCGGCGTCGTGCACGCCGAGCAGCAGCGAGCCGATCATCCCCGACCGCCGTCCCTCGCCTGGCTTCCAGCCGCAGATGATGACCTCCTGCATCCTGAAGTTCTTCACCTTCGTCCAGTCGGCCGAGCGCTGGCCCTGCCGGTAGGGCGAGTCGAGCCGCTTGGCCACCACCCCTTCGAGGCCCAGTTGCTTGCTCGCCGCCACCGCCTCCTCGCCCGAGCCGTGGAACCAGACGGGCACCTGCCAGCGCGCGCCCGGCGTGACCGTCTCCTCCAGCAACCGTCTCCTGTCGGTGTACGGCAGGCCGACCGCGCTGGCGGAGTTGATGTGCAGCAGGTCGAAGAGCATGAACGTCACGGGCACCGACCTGACGAGCTCGGCGATCCTGACGGGGTTGCGCTGGTGCATCCGCGGCTGCAGCGCGCCGAAGGACGGCCTGCCCGCCGCGTCGAAGGCGACGATCTCGCCGTCGAGCACGAGATCGTGCCCGCCCACCGCGCCGCCCAGCATGCGCAGCTCGGTGTAGGCGACGGTGACGTCCTTGCCGTTGCGGGAGACGAGCCTGACGCCCCTGTCCTCGACGTAGGCCAGCGCCCTGACCCCGTCCCACTTCATCTCGTAGGCCCACTCGCCCTTGGCGGGCAGCGGCCCCGCTTTGGCGAGCATCGGCTCGTAGGAGGGCAGCGCCATCAGGACACCTCCGGCGGGGGCATACCGCCGATGAAACCCCGTCCGGGCGCCGGCGCATAGGCCCACTGGACGACGGCGACCGCGTCGTAGATCGCTGACAAAGCCCGCAACATTTGCATTCCCCCTGGTCAAAGCTGTACCCACTCAGAGGGTCGGTGCCAACCGCTACGATCTGCCGCCATGACGGGTATCAGGGTCGCCTTCATCGCTCTCCTCATGGGAGCGATGCCTTTTGCCGCGCAGACGGCGCCTCTCACCGACGAGGTGACGCTGGAGCTCGGCAAGGGCGGCGTCCTGCACGTGACCGAGAAGATCAGCGGCGCTGGCGGCAAGGTCGAGCGCACATTCCTCACCCGCACCCGCTTCGACGACGACTTCGACAGGATCTACCGCATCTCCAACGTCAAGGGCGGCACCCTCGCAGGAGACGTGCTCACCATGCAGGGCGACGGCACCGTCTCCTACGACGTCACCGGCGCGGTCACGCCGGTAGGCGGCACAGAGGAGCTGCGCTGGTTCGCCGTGGGCGGTTGGAGCGCTCCGGTGGCGAAGGCGACGGTCAAGGTCTCGGGGCCCGCCGCCATCCAGAACCTGTCCTGCTTCGCGGGCGACCTCACCTCCGCGATCGGCTGCACCTCGGCCTCGATGGACCACACGGGCGTGCGCGCCGAGTTCGAGCAGCAGGGCCTCAACGCGGGCCAGGCGCTGACGGTGGTGCTCGGCTATCCCAAGGGCACCAGCGGCGGGGAGCCGATCCTGGAGCGGCGCTGGTCGATGACCAGCGCGTTCACTCTCGACACCGTCACGGGCGGCGCGCTGGCCGGGCTGCTGGCCCTGCTGCTGGGCGGCGTCGGCCTGCTGTGGTGGACCCGCGGACGCGACGCGCGCGCGGTCGGTCACGAGCAGGGCGCCGTCGCCGCCGTCCAGGACGGCCACTTCACCCCGCCCGACGGCGTGCGCCCAGGCCAGATCGGCACGCTGATCGACGAGCAGGCCGACGTGATCGACGTGACCGCCACCATCGTCGACCTCGCGGTCCGCGGCTACCTGCGCATCGACGAGCAGCCCCGCCAGACCTACGACGCGCCCGACTGGGTGCTCGTCAGGCTGCCCAACGCGCCGATCGCCTCGCTGCTGCCGTACGAGAGGGCGCTGTACGACGCGATCTTCGAAGGGCGTGACAGCGTGCTGCTCTCGCAGCTGTCCGGCGCCTTCCACGCCCACCTCGGCAAGGTGCGCGACGCCCTCTACACCGACGTCGTACGGCAGGGCTGGTTCGCCCGCAGGCCCGACGCCGTACGCACCAGGTGGACCACGGCCGGGGTCGGGCTCTGCCTGCTCGGGGTCGCGGCCACGGTGGCGCTGGCCTGGTTCACCACCTACGGCCTGCTCGGCCTCGCCGTGATCATCGCGGGCGCCGCGCTGGCGATCGGCGGGCAGTCGATGCCCGCCAAGACCGCCAAGGGCTCGGCGGCGCTGGCCCACACGCTCGGCTTCCGCCACTACCTCATGACCGGTGATCTCGGGAACGTGCCCGAGCAGCACAGGGTCGAGCTGTTCTCCCGCTATCTGCCCTACGCGGTGATCTTCGACGGGGTGGAGCACTGGTCGAGGGTGGTGGCCTCGGTCACGGGCAACGGCCAGCAGGCCGACAACCTCTACTGGTACCACGGGCCCGCCGAGTGGGACCTGTCGAAGTTCGCCGGGTCGATGCGCACCTTCACCACCACCACCTCGGGCGCGATCTCCTCCACCCGCCAGTTCCGCTCCCTCTGAAGGGAGCCGGTCAGAGGGTGATGGCGTTCTTGGCCTTGGCGACCGACTCGTCGGAGGCCGGCCCTCCGGGGTTCTCCAGGGCGAGGGCCTGGTTGGCCTCGGCGAAGGGCCGCATCCGCGACTCGTACCTGTCGAAGGCCCCCTCCAGCGACCTGCCCAGCTCCTCGGCCAGGACGTAGGCGCCGACCATGGCCAGGCTGGTGCCCTGGCCCGACAGCGGTGAGGCGCAGTAACCGGCGTCGCCGACCAGCGCGACCCGCCCCTTCGACCACGAGGGCATCCTGATCTGCGCCATCGAGTCGAAGTAGAAGTCGGGCGCCTTCCACATGGCCTCGAGCAGCCTGGGCGCCTCCCACCGCAGGCCGCCGCAGTGCTCGGCGACCAGCCGCCTCTGCTGGTCGAGGTCGCGGTAGTCGTAGTCGAGCCGCTCCTTGTGGAAGCCCAGGTTGACCTTGAGCTGGGTGTTGTCGCGCACGGGGAACAGGCCGAGCCCGGCGTCGCCGTCCCTGAGCCAGATCTGCCAGTTCTCCAGGTCGAGGATGTTGTCCATGGTGAAGATGCACAGGTGCATCCCCAGGTGGTGGATGAAGTCGGATTCGTCGCCGAAGGCCAGGCGGCGCACGGTGGAGTGCAGGCCGTCCGCGCCGATCACCAGGTCGAAGCGGCGCGGGGGGCTGTTCTCGAAGGTGACCTCGCCGTCCTGGCCGATGGAGGTGACGGTGTCGTCGAAGAGGTACTCAACCCCGTCCCGCGCGCGGTCGTGGACGATCCGCGTGAGGTCCTCCTTGAGCAGTTCCACGTCGCCGCTGTCGAACCTGCCGCCGCTGTAGGTGCCCTCGGTGTCGCGCATGACCTCGTTGCCGTCGCCGTCGAGCATCGACATGCCGCGCCAGGTGGTGCGCAGGCCGCGCATCTCGTCCAGGACGCCCATGCGCTCGGCCACGGTGAGCGCGGCGCCGCGCACGTCGATGGCCTGGCCGCCGGGGCGCAGGCCCGCGGTGCGCTCGACGACGGTGGTGGAGAAGCCGTGGTGGCGCAGCCAGTAGGCCAGAGTGGCGCCCGCGATGCTCGACCCGGAGATCAGGATGTTCGTCATGCTCTGAATGTACGATGTATTGTGTACTAGTGCAGTCGCCCTATCTCGACATCGTCGACGACGTCAAACGCCGTATCGCCTCGGGCAAGCTGAAGCCGGGTGACCGGCTCCCGCCCGTCAGACAGGTCGCCAGGCAGTGGGGTGTGGCTCTGGCGACCGCCACGAAGGCCATGAACACCCTGCAGCAGCAGGGGGTCGTCGTGGCCAGGCCGCGCGTGGGCACGGTCGTGGCCTCGCCCTCCTCCGGACCCCTGCCCGAACCCCTGCCCGAGACGGCGCTGTCACGTGAGCGGGTGGTGCGCGTCGCGATCGAGATCGCCGACGCCGAGGGGCTTGGCGCGCTGACCATGCGGGGGATCGCCGCCAAGCTGGGCGTCGCCCCGATGTCGGCCTACAAGTACGTCGGCGGCAAGGACGACCTCGTCCTGCTGATGGCCGACGCCGCCTACGCCGAGCTCGGCTACCCGACGCCGCCTCCCGAGGGCTGGCGGGCTCGGCTCGAGCTGGTGGGAAGGACGCTGTGGACCCTGCACAGGCGCCATCCGTGGCTCGCCCAGGTCACGCCGCTCAGCCGTCCTGTCGTCCTTCCGCACCTGGCCGTCCACGCCGAGCAGGCGCTGGCCGCGATCGAGAGCCTCGGCTTCGACCCCGTCACCAGGCTCAACCTGCATGTGCTGTTCTACAGCTTCATCCAGGGCCTGGCGGTCAACGCCGAGCGCGAGACCCAGGCGCAGGCCGTCACCGGGCTGACGGAGGACGAGTGGATGGACGCCCAGGAGCCCGGCCTGCGCACGCTGATGGACACGGGCGCCTATCCCGCCTTCGCGGCCATGGTGAAGGGCGTCGGGGACGGCTACGACCTCGACCTCGACGCGCTGTTCGAGCTGGGGCTCAAGCTGCAGCTCGACGGTCTGGCCGCGATGATCGAGGATGGCGGGCATGGACGTTGAGGAGCCGAGGACGCTCGCCGTGGTCGCCGCCGTCCGCGCGGGCGACCTCGCCGAGCTCGACCGCCTGCTGACCGAGCACCCCGACCTGATCGGGGCCAGGATCGAGGGCAGGTCACTGCTCCACGTCGCGACCGACTGGCCGGGCCACCTGCCGCACGTGGCCGAGACGATCGCCACGCTCGTCGCGCACGGCGCCGAGGTCGACGCCCGGTTCGTCGGCGCGCACACCGAGACCCCGCTGCACTGGGCGGCCAGCAACGACGACGTCGAGGCGCTCGACGCGCTGCTCGACGCGGGAGCCGACATCGAGGCCGAAGGGGCGGTCATCGGTGGCGGCACGCCACTGGCGGACGCGGTCGCCTTCGCGCAGTGGAACACCGCGCGCAGGCTGGTCGAAAGGGGCGCCTCGGTGCAGGCGCACCAGGCGGCGGCGCTCGGGCTGCTGGATCGCATGACCGAGCCCTTCGACCTCGACCTGGCTTTCTGGTACGCCGCCCACGGCGGTCAGCGCGAGCTCGCCGCCTATCTCCTGGAGCGCGGGGCCGACCCGTCGTGGCTGCCCGGCTGGGAGCCTGTCGACGCCGAGGGGGCGGCCAGGCGCAACGGCTTCGGCGAGCTGGCCGACTGGCTCAGTCGGAGATCGTGATCCGCAGGCGGCGGAAGCCCCTGCCCTTGCTCTCGATCTTCGCCACCTTGATCCGGCCGATCTGCTTGGTGGAGGCGACGTGGGTGCCGCCGTCGGCCTGGGTGTCGAGGCCGACGATGTCGACGACGCGGACGTCCTCCACGTCGTCGGGCACCAGGTTGGTGGCGGTGCGGATGATGTCGGGGATCGCGAAGGCCTCCGAGCGCGGCAGCACCCGAACGTCGATGCGCCGGTCGGCGGTGATCTCGGCGTTGCAGGCGTCCTCGACCGCCTCCTTGAAGCCGGGCGGCACCTCGGGCAGGTTGAAGTCCATCCTGGCCGAGAACGGCTCCATGTTGCCGCCGGTGACCAGCGAGCCGTAGTCGCGGAAGACGACGCCGCACAGCACGTGGAGCCCCGAGTGGGTGCGCATGAGGGCCGATCGCCGCTCGTCGGCCACGGCGGCCTCGACGACCGTGCCCGCGGGCGGGATCGGGTCGCCCTCTGCCGGAATCAGGTGGAGATCGTCGCCTTTGCGCACGCCGACGATCCTGGTCTCCACCCCCTGCCAGAGGAGAACTCCGTGATCCGCCGGCTGGCCGCCGCCTCCTGGGTAGAATGCCGACTTGCTCAAGACGATTCCCTCTGGCGTCGACTCCAGGACGACCGCCTCGAAGGCGCGCAGGTTCTGGTCGGACAGTTCGAGCCGCTGCGTGCGCCCGTGGGTATCGAAGCTCATGTCGGCAGCCTAGAGCTCTCGAGGTGGTCATGCGCGGCTTGCTGCGGCGTCGTCTGCTCGCATCGGCCGCCACGATTTTCGGGATATGTCCCGCTATCACGGGGTGCAATGGCGCCGCGTCGCAGCCGCCACTCTTGGTGCCGGCCGTCCAGCAGGCGGCACAGCAGCCCGCACGGAAGGCGGCGCCGGTGATGATGTTCGTCGGCGACAGCTTCACCGTCGGCTCCGGGCCGGTGCGCACATGGCAGACCTACGCCAGCGAGAGCGCGAGGCAGCTCGGCTGGCAGCCGGTGATCGCGGGCGCGGGCGGCACGGGCTTCGTCAACGAGGGCAGGGTGGGCCGCACCTTCGAGCAGTCGTTCATGGCGGAGCTGGCCTGGCGCCCCGCCCCCGACCTGCTCGTCATCTCGGGCGGCCACAACGACAGCAGGTGGCCCGCCGCCACGGTACGGCAGGCCGCCGCCAGGCTCGTCTGGTCGGTCAAGGCCCACTGGCCGGGCACCAGGATCGTCATGGTCGGCCCGATCTGGATCGACAGGGCCCCACCCAGCGCCTACCTGCTGCGCGACGCCCTCGCCGAGGTCGCGGCGCGCGAGCGGGTGGCCTTCCTCGACCCGCTGGCCAGGCGCTGGATCGAGGGCAGGCGCTCGGAGGTGCTGCTGCCCGACGGCGTGCACCCCACGCTCGGCGGCCACCACAAGCTGGCCCGCTGGCTGGCCGGCGCCCTGCAGACGACGTCCGCCCCCGCCTGAGGCGCGTCCCTCCCCCTCGGAGAGAGGGAGGGCCGTACCCCGGGGTCGGTCAGGAGATCGTCGGGGTGGGTGGTGTGCCGGATCCTGTCCAGGTGCCGAGGAAGCCGAAGGTGCCGCCTGAGGTGTTCCAGGACAGGTTGGTGAAGGTGTAGGTGCCGGTGAGGGAGGCGTTCCAGGTCTGGGTGACGGTTACGCCGGCGGGGTAGGTGAGGGTGGTCTTCCAGCCGGTGGTGCCTGGGGGGCAGGAGACGGTGACTTCGCCTTGGAAGCCGCCCTGCCAGGAGTTGACCAGTTTGTAGGTGGAGGTGCAGGTGGTTGTGGACGTGGTGGTGGTGAAGGTGGCGCTGGGCGAGGGATCGGAGAGGTTGCCTGCGGCGTCGCGGGCGATGATGTGGACGGTGTAGGGGGTGTTGGGGGTCAGGCCGGTGAGGGTGGTGGAGGTTGCGGTGGAGCTGGCGAGTTTGGTGGTGCCATGGTGGATGTCGTAGCCGGTGACGCCGACGTTGTCGGTGGAGGCGGCCCAGGTGAGGGTGGCGGTGGTGGCGGTGATGGCTGAGACGGCGGGCGCGCCCGGCCTGGTCGGCTTCTCGGTGTCCGGGACGACGGCGCCGTAGATCGCCGCCTGCTTCGCGGTGGCGGCGATGCCGTTGGCGCCGTTGAACAGGCGCCGGCCCCAGCTCGTCAGCCTCGCCGGGTCGAAATCGGTGACCTGGTCCAGGTACTCCACGCCGCCGCCGTTGCCGCTCCACGACCAGCCGAGGTAGCCGACCCCGCGGGCCTGGGCCTCCGCCATGATCGTGTCCTCGTCGGGATCGCCGTCGGAGTGGTTGAAGCCGAACTCGCCGATGACGAGAGGGAGGCCGGCGGCTTCGAAGGCGTCGAGGTAGGAGACGATCTCGGCGGCGGTGTCGTAGACGCCGTACATGTGGACGGAGAAGACGGTGTTGCGCTTCGGATCGGCGGCCATGACCGTGGCCGCGTTGTCGCGCATCTCGTTCTTCCAGTCCTGGCCCCACGCGGGCGCGTCGGCCATGAGCAGGTGCTCGAACCCCGCCGTCCTGAGTCGCTTGATCGCGTTGGAGGTGGCCTCGGTCCACGCGGGGGTGACGGCGTTGTTGCCGACGGGCTCGTTGCCGATGTTGAGTACGACGTAGTCCTCCTGGCCCTGGAGCGCGGCCTTCACGCTGATCCAGTAGTCCACGGCCTGGTCGAGGGTGTAGGCGCCGGACTGCTCGCCGTACCCGGTGGTGTCGTGGTTCTCCAGCACGCAGATGAGCTTGCTGGCCTTGCACAGGCCGATCACGTTGGTCACGTCGGCGGTGTCGTTCTTGGTCCAGCGTCCGCCGCTGAGCACCACGCGTACCGTGTTGGCGCCGAGCGACTTGATGCCCTGGAAGGAGGAGGTCCTGGTCGGATACCAGGTGTGGGCGTGGCTGGTGCCACGCATCACGAACTCCTGGCCGCCGGCCTCCAGGATCTTCGTGCCGGAGACGTGCAGGCCGGTAGCGGCGTGGGCGGGCTGGACGGCGAGGGGGACGAGCAGGGCGGCGGCCATGACGGCCAGGGCGTGGCGGAGTCTCATGGGCTTCCTCGAAGGCCCGGGGAGCGCCTGCTCCCCGGGCGTCGGGTTCAGGGCTTGACGCAGGTGAGCGGGGAGGGGGTGACGCCTGAGCCGGTGGCGGTGAAGCCGAACGTGCCGCCGTCGGCGTTCCACGCGAGGTTCTTCACCGACACCGCCGCGCCGCTCTGGGTGTGCGTGCCGTTCCAGATCTGGCCGATCTTCTGGTCGCCGGGGAAGGTCCAGCCGACCGTCCAGCCGCCTGTCGCGGTGACGCTGACCTCGGCCTGGAAGCCGCCCTGCCAGGAGTTGACCAGCTTGTAGGTGGCCGTGCAGTCGCCGGGCGGAGGCCCGTCGGAGGTGGTGAAGGCCGTGGCCTCGGAGGCGGGCGAGCTCTTGCCCGAGGCGTCGCGGGCCACCACGTGGACGGTGTACGCCTTCTCAGGGGTGAGGCCGGTGAGCGTGGTGGTGGCGGCGGTCGAGGTGGCCAGCCTGGTGGTGCCGTCGTAGACGTCGTAGCCGGTCACGCCCACGTCGTCGGTGGAGGGGGCCCAGGTCAGCGTGGCCGTGGTGCCCGTGATGCCGGAGACGGAGGGCTTGCCGGGCCTGGTGGGCGGGCTCTGGTCGGCAGGTTCGTCGCCGGGCGGGTTGCCCCAGATCCTGGTGGCCCCGCTGTGGAGGGTGATGTTCCGCACGAGCACGGGGGTGGCCCCCGGCGTGGTGGCGACGCCCTTGTACGACCAGTCGTTCGAGGGGTCCCACGTGCCGGTGCTCGCGATGCGGAACTGCACCTCGCGCCGGTGCTGCGACTGCCCTGCGGGGGCGATGGAGGTGCCCGAGCAGTCGACGTTCACGTAGTAGGTCCTGCCGCCGAACGGCTGCACGGTCGGCGCCTTGCACTGGTTGTAGGCCGCCGAGACGCTGATCTGCGAGGCGGTGGTGTCGCCGTCGAGGGTGAAGTAGTAGCGGAAGGAGCCGTCGTTCAGCGCGCGGGCCGGCCAGCCCGACTGGTTGCGCACGATGGCCTTGATCTCGGTGAAGGCCGTGCCCGAGGCGTTGACCCCCGCCTCCACGAAGATCTCAGGGCCGTCCGGGGTCTCCCGCACGGGGAAGGCCGCGTCGGGCGCGCCGCCGTACTCCTGGTAGAGCCTGGCCACCGCGCTGGTGAACCCGGCGTTGTAGTCGGTGGCCACCTCGTTCATCACGTAGTCCTGGCGGCTGTCTGTGTACTTGTCGTCGGGGTCGGGCGGACCGCCGACCAGCGCGCCGTACAGGACGTGGCGGCTGTCGACGGGGGAGCTGATCTGGTCGGTCCACGAGCCGTGGGCGGTGCGGTGGTGCGGGTTCTTCGGCGGGTTGGCGCCGAACCCGATCACGTACGAGCTGCCGCGCGGGTTGTCGCCGAGCGCGTAGTCGATCTGGCGTTTGGCGAAGTCGTGGTAGCGCGTCCTGCGGGTGGCGTCGGAGATCGAGTCGCTGTGGACGAGCGCGGCGAAGGCGGTGTTGGCCGCGTAGCGCAGCGAACCCCACCGGTCGAGGACGGCCTGGCCACCGGGGGAGTACCTGATCTTCTGCCCGTTGACGCCGACCGTCCAGTAGTCGAGCCAGCGGTTGGCGTCGTCGAGGTAGCGCTGCTTGCCCGTCAGCTTGTGCAGCAGCACGTACGCGCCGTAGGACTTGTCGTCCCACGCGATCGTCCACTTGTACGACTTGGTCGTGGACTGCGGCTCGGAGCCGAGGTTGTCGTAGTACGACTCCGCCTTGGCCAGGTACGCCTGGTCCTGGGTGGCCCGGTGGAGCCAGATCGCGCCCCACACCAGTTCGTCGTTGTAGCCGCTCCAGGAGTTGTAGAAGCTCTGGGCGTCGGTGATGCACTCGCTGTACTTCTTCCGCACGGTGTCGGCGAAGGTGTAGAGCTGCTTCGCGTGGGTGACCAGCGTGTCGGCGTACGTGGGGTTCGTCGGGCGGAAGACGATCGAGGAGGCGGCCATCGCGGCGGCCGTCTCCGCGGCCAGGTCCGAACCCCCGCAGGAGGCGTCGATCTTGTAGGAGGGTCTGGCCATCGGCATGACCTCGGCGGGGCCCCACCACGCGTGGTCGGGGCCTCCGGCGCCGATCTGCCCGTAGAGCACGTTGGGCGAGGGGTGGGCCTTGATGAAGTAGTCGTTGACCCACTTGAGGTTGTTCTGCAGGTGGGTGAGCTGGCCCGAGGCGGCGTAGGCGTCGCGGTACTCCACCGCGCCCCACGCCAGCATGGTGGCGGTGAACGCCATCGGCAGGCCGAACTTCACGTGGTCGCCCGCGTCGTACCAGCCGCCCGTCAGGTCCAGTCCGACGTCCTTGCCGTCGTCGAGGCCCGAGTCGCCGCGCCACGAGACGCGGTTCCAGCTCGGCAGCCTGCCCGACTGCTGGGCCTCGTAGAAGAACAGCGACTTCTGCAGCGCCTCGCCGTACTCGAAGGTGGCGGCCTGCGCGGGCTGGGCGACGAGCAGGGACGCGGGTAACAGCAACGCCATGAGCGCCTTGCGCATGAGGGATTCCTTCCGTCAGGGGGCGGCTCTGGCGAGCCGCCCCCTCCGGTGCTCTAGCTGAACAGGCGGCCGTACTCGGCGAGCGCGACGGCCACGTCGACCTGCGCCCAGAAGCGGTGGTAGTTGAAGGAGGGAACGGGGCCGGTGCCCTTCAGATAGGCGTCGACCTCGGGCCAGTCGGGGTCGTTCTTGTAGAAGGACCTGATCGACAGGAACGTGGAGTCGCTGTTGATGACGTCGCCGTTGGGCATGGTGCCGGTCCATCCGGCGGGCACGTAGACCTTGTCGGCCAGGCGCTTGTAGTCGGCCTTCGTCTCCGCCACCGAGACGCCCTTCGCGTCGCGGTTGTTCTTCCACATGCCGTCGAGCAGGCCCTTGGCGATGTCACGCGCCTTGGTGTCGCCCGACCTGGCCGCGTAGTACATCAGCACCTTGGCGTAGGAGCCTGCGACGCCGACGTCGGTGGTGTAGTCCTTGACCGTGACGTGCAGCCCGGCGTTGGCCCCGGGGCTCGCGGCGTTCCAGGTGTCGGGCTGCCCGGTCCACACCAGCGTCGAGGGGATCTGGTAGGTGCCGTCGGTGTTGACCGTCGTGTGGTCGGTCGCCCACTTCACCCACTTGTCGAGCACGGCCTTGGCCTCGGCGTTGCCTGTCACGTTGTAGTACTCCGCGACGCGCTCCATCGACCAGGCCTGGAAGCCGAACCACTGGTTGGAGGGCGGGTCGTGGTAGACGGGCTGCCAGTCGTAGGCCATGCCGTAGAAGGTCGGCGTGCCGGCGGGCGGGGTGGCGTAGTGGCCCTGCCAGCTGTTGGTGGCGCCGCCCGCGATGCCGCCCTCGGCCGACTGCAGCCAGCGGTAGAACTCGATCTGCCGCTTGAGGCTGGTGCCCCAGTCCTGTACGGCGGTCGCACCCTTCGGCTTCAGCACGTCGACGCTCGACAGCGCCCACGCCGCCATCGGGTTCTGGTAGCCGGAGTGGTTGTGGCTCGAGCCGATGCGCCAGGCCCAGCCCGCGCTGGTGTCGAGCGCGCCGCCCCACGCGTAGTACCAGCTCATGAGGTAGGCCGAGCTGTCCTTGCCGGTGCCGGCGGGGCAGCTCGTGCTGGTGCAGCCCTGCTTCTTGAAGTACTTGTCGTACATCGCGTAGCGCAGGTAGTCGCCCATCTTGGCGGCCTTGGTCACCGTGGCGGTGATCTGCGACTCCTTGCCCTGCTCCTTGGCCCAGGTGTGCGCCCAGTAGGCCACCTGGACGGCACGGGCGTCGGCGTCGGGGGCGTTGGTGTACTTCCACTGCTTGGCGTAGCTGGCGTCGCCCGTGAACAGGTCGAGGAAGCCGTTCTTGCCGCCGTGCTTGAAGGTGTCGCAGCTCGGCTGGGGGATCGTCTCGAAGACCGACTCCTCGGGGCCGCGCTGGTAGGTGTTGATGTAGGCGGGCTTGGTCGTGCCGTCGCCGCAGCGGCCGAAGCCGTAGGTGTTGTCGACGTCGAGCAGCCAGTGCATGCCGTAGATGTCGCTGGTGCCGTAGGCGGCCTTGAGCTCGGCGGCGATGGGGTCCTGGCCGACGCTGACGCCGGTGTCCAGCTTCGACGGGTACTGCGCGATGTCGTCCCATTCACCGGCGTAGGTGGCGGGCTTGGCGGCGTTGTAGAAGGAGTTGGTCGGCTGGTCGGCCGTCGCGGGGATGATGTACTTCTCCATCGAGGCCCAGGCGTCGTTGAACGGCGCCCAGTTGCCCGTCGCCTTGCCGTAGGCGGCCTCGAGCCACAGGTAGTAGCTGTAGGCCTCGCTGGTCGTCTCGTGCCCGTGGTCGGGCGCCTCGACCAGCAGCGTCTCCACCGAGTGGTACGGCACGCCCTCCGGCGAGAAGTATCCGTTGGCCGGGTCCTTCAGGTCGTTGTAGAGCTCGATGAAGCGCTTGGTGTACTCGTTGTCCCCGCCCAGGTCGTTGTCCGCCTCCGAGGCGGTGACCTTGGCCGCGCCGTGGCCGGTCGCGGTGGAGGTGAACTCGGCGCTGCTCGAGGTCTGGTCGGCGTCCTCGGCGGCGGCGATCGTCACCTTCTGCGCGGTGCTCCAGTTCGAGGTGGTGAAGGTCAGGGAGGCGCCCGACTTCACGGTCAGGTCGGTGTCGCCCGACGTCCTGGACGTCGCCACGGTCACGCCGGCCGCCGGCTGCTTGGACAGCTTCACCTCGTAGGAGGCCTCGCCGCCCTCGGGGACGGTGACGCCACTGGGAGTGGCCACGACGGCGGGCGCGCTGTCGGCCTTGACGCTGATGCCGACGGGGGCTGAGGTGGTGATCGCCCCCTTGTCGTCGGTCGCCCTCGCCGTCAGTGAGTACTCACCCACGGCCACGTCCGCCCAGCTGTGGGCGTAGGGCGCGGTGGTGTCCTCGCCGAGCTTCGTGCTGCCCTGGAAGAACTCCACCTTGGCCACGCTGCCGTCGGCGTCGCCCGCCTCCGCCGCGACGGCGACCGTGGCAGGCGCGGTGAACGTCGCCCCGGCGCTCGGCGAGGTCACCTTGACGGTGGGAGCCTGGTTGGCGCCCGTGCAGGCGGTGCCGTTGACGGTGAAGGCGGACGGCTTGGCGTTGGGGCCGGTGTAGGTGGCGTTGAAGCCGATCGTGGTCGACTGGCCGGTGCCCAGGTTGCCGTTCCACGACAGGCTGTCGGCGGTGACGTTCGCGCCTGACTGGTTCCAGGTGGCGCTCCAGCCCTGCGAGATCTTCTGGGTGCCGGGGAAGCCGAAGCCGAGCTTCCACGCGGTGAGCGGGTCGCCGAGGTTGGTGATCTTCACGTTGGCGGTGAAACCCCCGCCCCAGTCGTTCATCGTGTAGTCGACGCCGCAGGCGACGGCGGCGTGCGCTGGTGTGATCGTGGCCGTGCCGGCGGCCATGACGACCAGCGCCGCGATGGTCAGGCGCCTGCGGGCGCGGGGTTTGGACATGCTGGAGGTGCTCCTCTGCGGGAGATGCGGGGGGATCGTGGGAGCGCTCCCAAGACACATTCTGCGATGCGTTCCAGTGATGTCAACGAGCGGTCGGGGCGCTCCCGCCGGCGCCTGCTCCCATCCGGCACCCATGCTGCGGCTACACCCCGCCGCCCCCGACCGGCGCGGATGAAACTTTCAGCGGTGACGGGGCGCCCGGCCGCCGCTCACGCCTTCGTTCGCCCCTCGGGGTACTGTCGCCCCCATGAAGGAGGCCGGCCGTGCCTGAGGCGAGAGAGCTGGAACCGCACAGGTCCGAACTGGTCGGATACTGCTATCGGATGCTCGGCTCGCCCTTCGAGGCGGAGGACGCCGTGCAGGAGACGCTCGTGCGCGCCTGGCGGAGCCTGGACCGCTTCGACGAGCGCAGGGCCTCGCTGCGCACCTGGTTGTACAGCATCGCCACCAATGTCTGCCTGGACATGCTGCGGAGCGCGCAGCGTCGCGCCCGCGCGATGGATCTGGGCCCGCAGGCCCAGGCAGGTCCCGACCTGGGCCCGCCGCTTCCCGAGAGCGCCTGGGTGCAGCCGATTCCCGACGGCAGGCTCGTGCGCGCCGACGGCGACCCCGCGGAGGTCGCCGCGCAGCGCGAGACGATCCGCCTGGCCTTCGTCGCCGCGCTGCAGCATCTGCCGCCCAGGCAGCGGGCGGTGCTGATCCTGCGCGACGTGCTGTGCTGGAAGGCCGACGAGGTCGCTCGGCTGCTCGACAGCTCGGTCGCGTCGGTCACCAGCGCGCTGCAACGCGCCAGGGCGACGCTCAGGACGGTGCCCGTCGCGCCCGCCGAGCCGTACCGGCCGATGGACGAGGAGCAACGGCGGCTCCTGGCCCGCTACTGCGACGCCTTCGAGCGCTACGACGTCGAGAGCCTGGTGTCGCTGCTGCACGAGGACGCCACGACGTCCATGCCCCCGTTCCCGTGGTGGCGGCGCGGCCGCGCGGAGATCCGCGAGATGCTGCTCGCGGCGGGCCGTCCCTGCGAGGGCGCCCGCCTGCTGCCCACCGTGGCCAACGGCTCGCCGGCCTTCGCCCAGTACCTGCCGACAGGCCCGTACGGCAGGCACGAGCCGTTCGCCCTCGTCGTCCTCTCGCTGTCGGGCGGCCTGATCACCGAGCTGACGACCTACCTCGACGCAGGCAGGCTCTTCCCCCTGTTCGGCCTGCCGTCGGGTGAGGAGGCCGAAGCGCTGTTCCGATGAGTTTCCGGCCGCCGCTTCGTACCACCGGCATGAACACTCACCCGGAGTCGAAGGAGAGGCGGCACGATGGCTGACTACGTGGACGTGAACGGCGTGCGGACCTGGTACGACGAGCGCGGCGAAGGCGATCCGGTGGTGCTGCTCCACGGCGGTCTCACCGACAGCAGGGACTTCACGGGCAACCTCGACGCGCTGGCCGACCGGTTCAGGCTCCTGCTGCCCGAACGCAGGGGACACGGCCACACCGCCGACGTGGAAGGGCCGATCACGATCGGGGTGATGGCCCAGGACACCATCGCGTTCCTGGAGAAGACCGTCGACGGGCCCGTACGGCTGGCCGGCTACAGCGCGGGCGCGATCGTGGCGCTGTGGGTCGCCGTGCGCCGTCCCGACCTGGTCGAACGGCTCGTCCTGGTCAGCGGCGGCTTCCATCCCGACGGGATGATCCTGCGGCCCACCGCCGACGCTCCGCCGCCCGCGCCTCTGGTGGCGGCCTACGCGGAGGTGTCGCCCGACGGCCCCGACCACTTCCCCGTCGTGATCGCCAAGGTCGCCAGGTCGGTGAGCGAGGAGCAGGGGCTGGCGAGCGCCGATCTGGACGCCGTCACCTGCCCCACGCTGGTCATGGCCGCCGACGACGACATCGTGACCCTGGAGCACACGCTGGCGTTGTACAGGGGCCTGCGCGACGCGCAGCTGGCCGTCGTCCCTGGCACCTCCCATCTGCTCCTCCACGAGAAGCCGGAGCTGTGCGTCAGGCTGATCACCGACTTCCTGACGACAGGCCCCACACCCACCTGGATGCCCGTCCGCCGCGCGGCAGGACCGGGCTAGCGGGCGCGGAGGGCGTTCTCGACGGCGCCGAGGTGGCGGTCGAGAACCCTGAGCAGGTCCGTGGCCAGCACCCCTTCGCGCCGGCGGTCGTGCAGCTTGACGCGCACCTGCTCCAGGTCGCCTGAGCCCGAACGGGCCAGATTGGCCAGGACCTGGCGGAGGTCGAGCGCCACGTCGTACCGGATCGACGCGCCTGCCAGCCCCCTGTCCAGCGCGTCGTTGAACTCGGCCACGGCCTCCTCGACCGTGGGACGCGGGGCCGCCGCGGCCTCTCGTCCCACGGGATCGGCGGATGCACGCGTCCCGCCATCGGGGCCAGGGCCGGCCGTAGGGGGCTCGACCGGCGGGTTCTTCTCCGTGCCGATCGGATCGGACACGGGGCTGCTCTCGAGGCCGCTTCCCGGGCGGGGTGAGGGGGTCGCCGAGGAAGCGTTCGCGGGCGTGGCCGGAGGGCTCCCCTTCGGCGACGCAGGGGTCACGGGTTCGGCGGTGGCGGTGGAGATCGGGAGCGGAAGGGCCATCCACGGCGTGGCGTCGGGCAGCCCGTACCCGGTGGCGACCGTGAGCGCGGCGCCGGACAACAGCAGCGCCCCCGCCGTCATCGTCGCCCGCCCGGACCACCCGTGAACCCTCCGCGCGCCCTTCCGCGAGCTCTTCGGCGCCCCTGCGACGGACGAGGGGGCGGGGTGCGTGCCCTCCCGCGCACAGGCGGAGCGGAGGACTGCGGCGGCCTCACGCGAGGTCGGACGCCTGGCGGGATCCGGCGAGAGACAGGCACGGCACAGCCCGGCCACCACCTCGGGAGCGCCCTCGGGCACCGGCGCGGGACCGTGGTGGCGGGCCGCCGCCACGTCCTCCCACGTCGTCTCCGGGTACGGCAGCCGTCCTGTGAGCATCTCGAAGAGCACCACCCCGAGCGCGTACACGTCCACGGCGGGGTCGGCGGGCGCGCCCGCCAGCCGCTCGGGCGCCACGTAGGGCGGGGTCCCCGACAGCTCCTCGTACGACGACCCGGCCGGAGCCGCGATCCCGAAGTCGAGGAGCTTGGCGCCGTCGGAGGTCAGCAGGACGTTGGCAGGGGTCACGTCGCAGTGCACGATGCCCTGGGCGTGCGCGGCGGACAGCACTCCTGCCAGCCGGCCTGCCACCGTCACCGCCTCGGGCCACGGCAGCGGGCCCGAGGCGATCCTGTCGGCGAGCGAGGGCCCGTCGAGCAGGCGCATCACGACGTAGGCGGCCAGCCGTCCGCCGGGGGTGACGGTCTCGCCGTAGTCGTACACCTCGATCACGTCGGGGTGGACCAGCCGCGCCGCCGCCCTCGCCTCGCGCCTGATGATCTCCCTGTCGCAGGAGAACGGCCCGGCCAGCAGCTTGATGGCCACGGTGCGGTGCAACGACCTGTCGAAGGCCCGCCACACCACGCTCATCCCGCCGGTGGCGATGCGCTCCTGCAGCTCGTACCGCCTGGCGAGCAGCTCGCCCTCACGCGGATTCACGGACCACCAGCTCGGTGGGGAGGACGGGGTTGTGCCGCTGGCCGTTCAGCAGGAGGCGGGCGGCGACGACGGCGAGCTCCTCCACCGGCTGCCTCACCGTCGTCAGCGGCGGATTGACGTGCCTGGCGACCGGCGCGTCGTCGAAACCGACGAGCGCGACGTCGTGGGGTACCCGGCGTCCCGCTCGGTGGAGTACCTGGAGCGCGGCCACCGCCATGACGTCCGAGGCGGCGAACACCGCGTCCAGGTGGGGTAAGCGGCGTAACAGCCACCGCATCGCCTGCGCGCCCGACAGGTGACTGAAGTCCCCGTAGGCGACGGGCACGTTGGTCATGCCCGCGCTGGTCAGCGTGGTGAGGAAGCCTTCGACCCGGGCGCGGGCGCCGGGCATCGCGGGCGGTCCCGCGATCACCGCCATCGCCTTCCTGCCCGACAGCAGCAGGTGCTCGGCGGCCTGGCGTCCGCCGTCGCGGTTGTCGAGATCCACGTACGGCAGAGCCAGCCCGTCGGGCGGGCGCCCGACGCAGCGCACGGGGATGCCCGAGGCGGCCAGCGTGACCGCGAGCGGATGCCCGTCGCGCGCCCCGACCAGGAGCACGCCGTCGATCCCCTTGGCCACCAGAGGGGGCACGGCGTGCGCGGCCGTCATGACCATGAGGGGGACGCCGTGCTCGGCCAGCGCCTCCTCGAAGGCCGACAGCAGCCTGGCGTAGAAGGGCTCACCGAACAGGCGTGGCGCGGGCTCGCACACGACGGCGGCGAGGAACCGGTCGGTCCTGCGCGAGGAGACGCCGTGCGGCGCGCGCCGCCGTACGTAACCAAGGCGGGACATCGCGTCGTGCACTTGACGACGCGTCGAGGTCGTGACCCTGACTGACCCGGTCAGGACACGGGAGGCGGTCGCCGGGGAGACTCCGGCTTCGGCGGCGACCTGTGCGAGGGTGGGCTGATCTGGCATCTGTCCTCCACACACCGGATGATGCGCGCAGGGTGGGAGCGCTCCCGCGAACGTAGCATTGTTCCGGAAGCGTTAACAGATGGTTTCCTATGTCACCACGGCCCGTAAGGACCGTTATTGCCACCCTTGCCCATTCCGGTGACAGCCGGCTTGACATCGGCCAGGTAGACGCCCGCCGCGATGACCGAGGCGATCGCGAAAATGTTGAGCCGCGCCAGACCGCTCGCGCCGAAATAGCCCCACGCCGTGGCGAACGAGAACAGCGTGCCGAGGCCGAGGATCAGAAGCCACCACTTCTTCTGCAGCTTGCCCGCGGCGACGAACGCGTTGGCAGGGGTGCGGATCGCGTGGATGAGGGCCCACACGGTCATGCCGAACGCGATGATCGCGAGGATCGCGAAAATGAGGTCAAGTCCAAAGGAGATCATGTTCGCTCCGCCCAGTACCGCAATGTCGCCCCCCACCCTAACCGGTTGCCAATCCCTTACGGCAAGCAAGCCCGAGACCTCCCGGGTCCGCTTCACCGGGTTGAACGGCCGCCGATGTGCGAAGGACCCCCGCCCGCACTGCGGGCGAGGGTCCTCGGTGCTTCCTGGTCAGGCCTTCGTGGTGGCCCTGGGAGCGCGGGTGGTCTTCTTCACCGGGGTGGCCACGGGCGGCTCGGCCGCCTCGGAGACCTCCTCCAGCTCCAGCGCGGCCTCGCCGCTCACCTTGCTGACGACCTTGCGGCCGCGGGTGGCGAACTCCTCGTAGAACTCGGTGGCCTTGCTGCCGAGCTGGTCGGCGTACACGCGGGCCTTCTCGGGGAACTCGCGGGCGAGCTCCTCGGCCTTGGTGCGGACCTCGCGCGCCTTGACCGGCAGGTCCTTGGTGATGTCGGTGCGCCGCGACTGCAGCTTCTGCAGCTGCTCGGGCAACTCGCGGAGCTTCTCCACGGCGAAGTCGCCCGCGCCCGCGACGGCGTAGAACGGCTTGGACTCGGTGAGCTTCTTGACCTCGGTGGCCAGCGTCATGGGTTAACCTTCCTTGGTTTCCTGGGTGACGATGCCGTTGTTCGAGGTCGCCGCGAAGGGCTCAAGAGCGGCGAGAAATTCCTCTGGCAGCGGCGGCTCGTCGTCCGTGTCGGAGCCGTGCCGGGGATGAGCATTCTGGGAGGTCTGCTCGTCCTCGGCGCTGTTCTCCTTGCGGAACGACTCGTAGATATCGATCAGCACCTGGCGTTGCCGCTCGGTGATGAGGCTGTCGCTCCTGATCGCGGTGATCACGTCGCTCGGCGGCTCGCGATCCTCGATCAGGCCTGCTTGGACATAGAGCGCCTGAGACGAGATGTGCAGACCCTTGGCGATCTGGTTCAGGATCTCGGCGCTCGGCTTGCGAAGGCCGCGCTCGATCTGGCTGAGGTAGGGGTTGGAGACCCCTGCCGCGGCCGCGAGCTGCCGCAGCGAGATCTTCGCCTGCTGCCGCTGCTCGCGGATGTACTCGCCGATCGAGCCGACCTTGGGTAGTGCCATACCTGTAGTCTGCCTCGCCGTGCTTGCAATTGCAAACGGACAGCTAACACCTGCAAGCGGCGAACAGTGAGGTCAGAAGGGCAGCGCCCACAGGAAGGGGGCGGACGTGGTCAACGTCACACTCAGCGCGACCAGCCCGTAGCGCGTCGAGCGCGACAGCTCGGGGCGCGGCTTGATCAGCCTGTCGACCCTCGCCATGACCTGAGACTGGGCGACGCCGAGCATGCCGCTCGGGGTCGGGACGGCTCCCGCCGTACCGAAGCGGAGCAGGGCGGTGGCCAGGCGGCGAGGGGAGCAGTAGCGGCGGGCGCGGTCGTCGGCGGCCATCTCGACCAGCAGCTCGACCTGCGCCTGGGCGTCCCTGACGACCTTCGACCACGGCAGCGCCCTGCGCAGCGCCCCGAAGGGCAGCAGCACCAGGTCGTGGCGCTCGCGGACGTGGGCCGACTCGTGGGCGAGCACCGCGGTCAGCTCGTCGTGCGACAGGAGCGCGAGCGTGCCCGAGCTGACCACGACGTGCGAGCGCAGGCCCGGCACGCAGTAGGCGGCGGCGCCCGGGTGGTCGAGCACCCGCACGCCAGGGATGCCGGGCTCCTCGCGGGCGATCAGCGAGAGCACCAGGCGGTGGCGGCGGCGGGCGCGCAGGGTCTGCACGCCGGCGGTCACCAGGACCGCCACGAGCACGGCCAGCAGGGTCAGGCCCGCGATCATCGCGAGCGCGTGCCAGAGGTCCCAGGTCGCGTCGGGCTTCCTTCCCCTCGCGAAGGCGGCCAGCCCGTGGATCACGCCCCTGTCGTACGGCGTGACGGCGTAGGCGAGCAGGGCTCCGATGCTGGCCAGACCCCACGTGACACCGAGCGACTGCCACAGCGCGATGGCGAGGCGAGGCGCGCGTGAGGTCCAGCGCGCGGTGGTGAAGCGCCAGGCGCCAAGAGCGCACGCCGCGGCGAGCGCTGACAACGCCGCCGCCGTGATCACTCTTCCTCCAGCTCCGACAAAGCTCTGAGCAGGATCTCCGCCTCCGGGCCTGACACGGCCTGGGCGAAGCGGGTCAGGGCGGCCGAGCGGTCGCCCGTCATGTCCAAGGCTTCAAGCATAAGCTCAGCGACATAGTTGTCGCGGCTCTCGGCCGGCTGGTAGCGCCAGGCCCTGCCGTCGCGGGTCCTGTCGAGGAAGCCCTTGCGGGTGAGACGGTCGAGAACGGTCATGACGGTGGTGGGCGCCAGGTCTCTTTCCTCGATGAGCCTGCCGACCTCACGGGCCGTCAACGGGGTGTTCTGCGCCCAGAGGATGTCCATGATGCTGCGTTCGAGCTCGCCAAGACCCTTCACACTCATCAGCGTAGTACTACAGGCTGTCGAGCTGGGATCTGGGAGGCAGATGAGAGCGACATCACGCCCTTTGCTCCAGAAATGTCACCATGGCGACCTCGTCGCGGTCGTCGCCGGGCGCGACCCTGATCGCCAGTGGCTGGCGGCCGATCTCCTGATAGCCGCACCCGGCGTAGAAGGACTCAAGGCCGAGCCCGCCCCTGCAGGTCAGCTTGAGCGCCTCGAGCCCGAGCCGCAGGCCCGCGTCGGCCACGGCTCGCATGAGGTCCGCGCCGTAGCCCTTGCCCTGGTGCTTGGGGTGCACCATCACGCGCATCACGGTGCGCCAGTGCGCCATCAGGGGGTTGGCGTTGGCGACCAGGACGGCCCAGGCGGCCACCCGGCCTTCGCCGTCCAGGCCGACCAGCAGGCTGTCGGGGCCCTTCTCCCCGCAGCGGGCGAAGGTCGCGGTGGCGACCTGCCTGATGTCGTCCGCTGTCACAGGCGGCACCCATCCGACCGCGCCTCCCGCGTTGGTCACATCGACCCAGCAGTCCAGCACGTCGTCGAAGAGGTCCTCGGTCAGCTCAGGGCTCAGGACAAAACGCAACATAGGGGGCAGATTACGAGATCGGCGCCACGGCCGCCCACGGCAGGGTCAGCTCGCCCAGCCGCCAGCGCCCCGTTCCACCCAGCGGCGCCGTGCGGTACACCGGCCAGCCCTCCACGAGGGTCTCGACGGCCGCCAGCCAGCGCTGCCTCAGGCCGTGCGCTCCATAGGGGGCGGCGAAGGCCCACGCCCTGTCGAAGTCGCGGAGGAAGGCGTGGATCGGCTCGCCAGGCACGTTGCGGTGGATGAGCGTCTTCGGCAGCCGGTCGGCCAGGTCCGACGGCCGCTCGAAGGCGTTGAACCTCGCCGAGAACGTCAGCGTCCTCGGCCCCGACGCGTCGAGGCAGACCCACACCGCCCTGTGCCCGGTTTCCGAGCAGGTCCCCTCCACCAGGACACCGCCGGGCGCGAGCCTGCCGCGCAGGAGGTCCCAGTAGCCCCACGCCTCGGCCTCGCCGTACTGCCTGAGCACGTTGAAGGCCCTGACGACGGTCGGCGGGCGCGAGACGGGCAGCTCGAAGCCGCCGAGGACGAAGGACAGCCCCTCCCTCTCGTACGGCCTGGCCAGCGCCACCCGCGCGGGGTCGATCTCGATCCCGACGACCTCGGCGTCGGGCGCCACCGCACGCACTCGGGTGAACAGCTCCAGCGTGGTGGTGTGGGACGCGCCGTACCCCAGGTCGACCACGAGGGGCCGCTCGGCCGCCCGCAGCAGCCTGCCGTGGACGGCGGTCAGCCACCGGTCGGCCCTGCGCAGCCTGTTGACGCCGGTCGTGCCCCTCGTGACGCTGCCGACGGGTTTAGCCACTGACGCGGTGCACCTTGTGCTGCGCGGCCTGGGCGCGCGGCCTGATGACCATGCGGTCGACGTTGAAGTGCGCGGGCCTGGTGACGCTCCAGGTGATCGCGTCGGCCACGTCGTCGGCCGTCAGCGGTCCCGGCACGCCCTCGTAGATGCGCGAGGCCGCGTCGGCGTCGCCGCGGAAGCGGGTGAGCGCGAACTCCTCGGTGTGCACCATTCCCGGCGCGATCTCGATGATCCGCACCGGCTGGCCGACCAGCTCCAGCCTGAGCGTCTCGACCATCGAGGTCTGCGCGTGCTTGGCCGCGCAGTAGCCGCCGCCTCCCTCGTAGGAGACGAGGCCGGCGACCGAGGTCAGCATCAGCAGCACGCCGTCGCCCGAGGCGACCAGCTTGGGCAGCAGCGCCTGCGTCACGCGCAGCGAGCCGAGCACGTTGGTGTCGTACATCCGCTGCCAGTCCTCGACGCGGCCCTCGGCCACGGACTCCAGCCCGATGGCGCCTCCGGCGTTGTTGACCAGCACGTCGCAGCGGGACAGGGAGGCGGCCAGCTCGTCCACCGACTCCTGGGAGGTGACGTCGAGCGTCACGGGCGTGATGCCGTCCACCTCGGCGGCCAGCTTGTCGAGCCTGTCCCTGCGCCTGGCCCCCGCCACGACCTCGTAGCCCTCGGCGGCCAGCCGCCGCGCGGTGGCCTCTCCGATCCCGCTGCTCGCGCCTGTCACCACTGCCGTCTTCTTCATGACCCCCATCCTGCCAGGGCACGAATCGCTGATCTTTCCGCGGGAATGTCGGAAAGTTCTGGCTAGTTATAGCCCCTTTGGAGGTGATGTCTGGTGAGGCGACGCGTCAACAGGGTCGCGACGGTGAGCATGCACACGTCTCCGCTGGACCAGCCGGGGACCGGCGACGCCGGCGGTATGAACGTGTACATCGTGGAAACCGCCAAACGGCTGGCCCAACTCGGCGTCGAAGTGGAGATCTTCACCAGGCAGACGGCCCGCGACCTGCCCCCCGTGGCGGAGCTGGCCCCCGGCGTGCTGGTCAGGCACATCACCGCCGGTCCCTACGAGGAGCTCGACCGCCGCGAGCTGCCGGGGCAGCTGTGCGCGTTCCTCTCCGGCGTGCTGCGCACCGAGGCGATGTACGAGGCCGGCCACTACGACCTCATCCACTCCCACTACTGGCTCTCCGGCCAGGTCGGCTGGCTGGCCAAGGAGCGCTGGGGCGTGCCGCTCGTGCACACCATGCACACCATGGCCAAGGTCAAGAACCTGCTGCTGGCCGAGGACGACAAGCCGGAGCCCCAAGCACGGGTGCTCGGCGAGGAGCAGGTCGTGGAGATCGCCGACCGCCTCGTGGCCAACACCGAGGCCGAGGCCGGCGAGCTCGTCGACCTGTACGGCGCGCCCGCCGACCAGGTGGCCGTGGTCAATCCCGGCGTCAACCTCACCGTCTTCCAGCCCGCCTCGCAGGGCGCCGCCCGGCACAGGCTCGGCCTGCCGCAGGAGGCCCACGTGCTGCTGTTCGTGGGCAGGATCCAGCCGCTCAAGGCCCCCGACGTGCTGCTGCGCGCCGCCGCCAGGATGCTGATCGAGGATCACTCGCTGCGCGGCCGTCTCGTGGTCGCCGCCGTCGGCGGTCCCTCGGGCAACGGCCTCGCCCGCCCCTCGATCCTCACCGAGATGGCCGCCGAGCTCGGCATCTCCGACGTCGTACGGCTGGTGCCCCCCGCTCCGCAGCACGAGCTCGCCGACTGGTACCGCGCGGCCGACGTGACGGTCGTGCCGTCCTACAGCGAGTCCTTCGGCCTGGTCGCGCTCGAGTCGCAGGCGTGCGGCACCCCCGTGGCCGCGGCCTCGGTGGGCGGGCTGCGCACCGCCGTGAACGACGGCGTCTCGGGGGTGCTCGTGGACGGCCACGACCCCGACACGTGGGCGCGGGTCCTGCGCAGGTTCGTCACCGAGCCGCGGTGGCGCGACGAGCTGTCCGAGGGCGCGCGGGCGCACGCCAACGCGTTCGGCTGGTCGGCCACGGCCGCCAGGCTGATGGACGTCTACGGCGGCGCCGTGTCACATCTGCGCGACATGTCTAGGCTTGCCGTATGAGGGATGTGCTGGAAGCCGCGCTCAAGTCCGCCGAGGTCTCCTTCGAGGAGCCGCGTCCTGGCGCGTTCCTGGTGAAGCTGCCGGGCCAGCACAAGCTGGCCACGATGACCTGGCTCATCGTCGGCGACCAGGCGCTGCACGTGGAGGCGTTCTTCTGCCGCCAGCCCGACGAGAACCACGCCGAGTTCTACAAGTGGCTGCTGGGCAAGAACGGCGGCATGTACGGCGTGCACTTCGCCGTCGACCCCGTCGGCGACGTCTACCTCGTCGGCAGGGTCCCGCTCGCGGCGATCAGCGAGGAGGAGCTCGACAGGCTGCTCGGCTGCGTGCTCACCTACGCGGACGAGTGGTTCGACAGGGCGCTGGAGCTCGGCTTCGCCTCCTCGATCAGGCGCGAGTGGGAGTGGCGGGCCAAGCGAGGGGAGTCGCTGGCCAATCTGCGGGCCTTCGCCCGCTTCGCCGACCCGGACCGGTCACCCTCGTAGCCCGACGAATCGGTTGCCGAATCAGATGATCGGCCCGCCTTCGTTGCCGTACGATCGCGATTCGTGAGCTTTGATCCCAGTATCCCTAATGTCGCGCGAATGTATGACTATTACCTCGGCGGCAAGGACAACTTCCCCGCCGATCGCGCAGCGGCGGAGAAAGTGCTGGAGATCGTTCCGCACGTCCCCTTCATGGTGAGGGAGAATCGCGCCTTTCTCGGGCGGGCGGTCCGTTTCCTCAGGGAGCAGGGCATCACCCAGTTTCTCGACATCGGCACCGGCCTGCCGACGCAGGAGAATGTGCACCAGCTGGCGGGCGAGGAGGCGAAGGTCGTCTATGTCGACAACGACCCCCAGGTCCTCGCGCACGCCCGCGCCCTGCTCCAGGACAGCCCCCACGTCCGGATCATCGACGGCGACCTGCGCGAGCCCGAGCGCCTGCTCGCCGACGCCGGCGAGCACCTCGACCTCTCCAGGCCGGTCGCCGTCCTGATGGTGGCGATCGTCCACTTCGTCCAGGACGACCCCACGCCCATCATGGCGACGCTCACCTCCGCGATGGCGCCCGGCAGCTTCATGGCGCTCTCCCACGCCTGCAAGGACATCAGGCCCGAGATCGCGCCCGGCGTCGAGCGCGTCTACCAGGAGGCGTCCGCGCCGTTCACCGCACGCGGCTCGGCGGAGATCATCGCCCTGTTCGACGGTCTCGAGCTGGTGGAGCCGGGGATGGTCAACCTGCCCGAGTGGCGCCCCGAGGACCCCGACCACGTCCCGTTCAGGGATTCGCCCCCGTATTTCCTGTGTGGTGTGGCACGCAAGCCCGCTCGCTAGGCTTGTCCGCATGGCGACTTTGGTGCTCGTACGGCACGGCGAGAGCGAATGGAATGTCAAGGGCATGTTCACCGGATGGGTGGACGCCCCCCTGTCACCCAAGGGTGAGGAGGAGGCCCGCAGGGGTGGCGAGCTGCTGGTCGAGGCAGGCATCAGGCCCGACGTGGTCCACACCAGCCTGCTGACCCGCGCGATCCGCACCGCCAACCTGGCGCTCGACGCGGCCGACCTGGCCTGGCTGCCGGTCGTCCGCTCGTGGCGGCTGAACGAGCGCCACTACGGCGCGCTGCAGGGCAAGAACAAGGCCCAGACGCGCGAGGAGTTCGGCGAGGAGCAGTTCATGCTGTGGCGCCGCTCCTACGACGTGCCGCCGCCGCCCCTCGACGACGACGCCGAGTACTCCCAGGTCGGCGACGCCCGCTACGCGGTGCTGCCGTCGGAGCTGATGCCGAGGACCGAGTGCCTCAAGGACGTCGTCGACCGCATGCTGCCCTACTGGTACGACTCGATCGTGCCCGACCTGGTCGCGGGCCGCACGGTGCTGGTCGTCGCGCACGGCAACTCGCTGCGCGCCCTGGTCAAGCACCTCGACGGGATCTCCGACGAGGACATCGCCGGGCTGAACATCCCCACGGGCATCCCGCTGCGCTACGAGCTCGACGCCGACTTCCACCCGCTCGTGCGCGGCGGCGAGTACCTCGACCCCGCGGCGGCGAAGGCGGCCATCGAGGCCGTCGCCAACCAGGGACGCTGACGGGCCGTACGGCCGGAAGGTGGAGTCTGCTGTAGTGCGAGCGGTTCGCGCGTTACAGCAGACTGGACGGCATGCGTGAACGTTGGGACCAAGTGTGGCGCGGTAGCCGATATCTCCTGATCGGCCTGCCGACGGCGCTCGCGGCGATTCTCGTCGTGCCATTCCTCGCGGTCGGCGCGCTCTCCACCGGGCTGGGCGGCGTCGGGCTCGTGGTGTTCCCCCGGATGGTGGCGGGCCTGCGGCTGTGGGCCGAGTGGCACCGCCGCAGAGCCGCCGAGCTGCTCGGCGTCACCATCACCCCTCGGTCCGCGACCCTGGCCAAGGGCGTGGGCGCGCAGTGGCGTCAGCTGCTCGACGACAGAGGGAACAGGCGCGACCTGCGCTGGGCCCTTCAGCACATCGTGATCGGCCTCGCCTCAGGGCTGGGCGCGCTCCTCTGCGTCGGCCTTCCGGTGGGCGGCCTCATCGCGGCCACGTTGTGGTGGATCTTCCCCGCGGACGAACCGATGACGGTTCTGCTGGCGGTCCCCGTGACGGGATGGGGCAGCGCGCTCGGTCTGGGCGCCGTGCAGATCGTGCTCGGCGGGGCGCTCACCGCGTGGGCGATGCCGCGCCTGGCGCGGTGGGAGGCCCGCGTGAGCCTGGCCGCGCTGGAGCCCTCGGCCGAGGAGCAGCTGGCCGAACGGGTCGGCGAGCTGACCGAGAGCCGCGCGGGCGTGCTCGACGCCCACGGCGCCGAACTGCGCCGCATCGAACGCGACCTGCACGACGGCACCCAGGCCAGGCTCGTGGCCATCGCGATGCGGCTGGGGGTGGCGAGGGAGGCGCTTCCTCCCGACGAGTCGGGCACGCTCGCCAGACTGCTGCAGGAGGCGCACGAGGGGACGGAGGAGGCCATGACCGAGCTGCGCGACGTGATCCGCACGATGTATCCGCCGATCCTGGCCGACAGGGGGCTCGAAGGCGCTCTGGCCTCGCTCGCCGCAGGCTCGGCCGTCCCCGCCGAGCTCGATCTGGGCGAGCTGGGCAGGCTGCCGGCCGCCGTCGAGGCGCCCGCCTACTTCATCGTGGCCGAGACGCTCACCAACGCCGCCAAGCACAGCGGAGCGACCCGGGTCACGGTGCGGATGAGCAGGCACGACGGCAGGCTGATCGTCGAGGTCACCGATGACGGCATCGGCGGGGCCGACGAGAGCCGCGGCACCGGCCTGGTCGGCATCCGGCGCAGGTCCGCCGCGCTCGACGGCACCGTGCTCGTCTCCAGCCCGCCCGGCGGGCCCACCGCGATCACCGTGGAGCTGCCATGCGCGTCGTGATCGCCGAGGACAACGTCCTGCTCTCGGCAGGGCTCGAACTGCTGCTCGGCACCAAGGGCATCGACGTGGCCGCCATCGTCACCGACGCGGAAGGGCTCATGGAGGCCGTGGAGCACCACAGGCCCGACGCCGTGATCGCCGACGTCCGTCTGCCGCCCACCTTCCGCGACGAGGGCATCAGGGCGGCGTTGGCGATCAGGCAGGCGCACAGGGGCCTGCCGGTGCTGGTCCTGTCGCAGTACGTCGAGAAGGTCTACGCGCGCGAACTGCTCTCCGACGGCTCCGGCGGCGTCGGCTACCTGCTCAAGGACAGGGTGAGCAGGGTCGGCGAGTTCGTCGACGACCTGCGCAGGGTCGCCGACGGAGGGACCGTCATGGACCCCGAGGTCATCGCCCAGCTCATGGCAGGCGGGAACGCCGTCGACGCGCTCACCAACCGTGAGCGCGAGGTGCTCGCGCTGATGGCGCAGGGCCTCGGCAACACCGAGATCGGCAAGCGGCTGTTCGTCACCGACAACGCCGTGCACAAGCACGTCGGCAACATCTTCTCCAAGCTCGGCCTGCCGCCCTCCGACGGCGGCCACCGCAGGGTCCTCGCCGTGCTGACCTTCCTCGACAGCGCACGGTGAGCCGGCGGTGGCCGCCGGACGGCCTCAGGACGGACGGGATCCGGTGACCAGGTAGACGACGTCGCGGGCGACGCGGACGGCGTGGTCGGCGTAGCGCTCGTAGTAGCGGCCGATCAGCGTGATGTCGATCGCCGGCTCCACGCCGTGCTTCCAGTCCTTGTGCAGGATCTCCTTGAACAGCCGCCTGTGCAGCCTGTCCATCGCGTCGTCGTCATGCTCGAGCTCCATCGCCGCCTCCACGTCGCGGCTGGCCACGCAGGAGCCCGCCTTCGTGATGAGGCTCTCGGCGATCTGGCCCATCTGCACGATCGTGGAGCGGATCTCCGGCGGGATCGCCGAGTCTGGGTGGCGCAGCCGGGCCACCTTGGCCACGTGCTCGGCCAGGTCGCCCATGCGCTCCAGGTCGGTGCCCATGCGCAGCGCGGTGATGACCATGCGCAGGTCGATGGCGACGGGCTGCTGCCTGGCCATCAGTTCGTAGATGGAGGCCTCGATGTCCGCGAAGATCCGGTCGATCTCCTCGTCGTGCGAGATGACGCTCTCGGCCAGCGGCAGGTCGGCGTCGAGGAGGGCGGTGGTGGCCCTCGAGATGGCCGAGCGGACAAGCCTGGTCATTTCCACCAGCTTGTCAGTCAGCGAATCGAGTTCTTCGTGGTAGGCGTCACGCATGCCGTCACCGTACGTGTCACGCGATGAACGAACCCCGACCGAGAGATGAACTTTCCGGGAAAGGCCCCGTTCATGCCCTGGTGAGGGGTCTGTAAGCCCGAAAAGGCCGCCTACCATCGAGTCGTAGGACTCAGGAAGGATGCGCATGGGTGAGATGGCCATGAGCTTTGCGGCCTTGGCCGGATTCGTCGTCGGGGCTGTCGCTGTCCTGTTCTACCGGAACCAGATCGAGATTCCGGGCAAGGCCGACGCAGCAGATGACGCGGAGACCGGCGCTCTTCCGCAGGGCGTGGCCTCCGTTCTGGCCGTACTGCCCTCCTCCGCGGTGGTGCTGGACGCTCACGACCGCGTCCTGCGCGCCAGCTCGGCCGCGAGGGCCTTCGGTTTAGTGAAGGGTGACCGGATGATGGCCGCCGAGCTCCTCGCGCTGGCCAGGCAGGTACGGCGCGACGGTGAGATCCGTGAGAGCGAGATCGACGTCGCCGGACACAAGTTCGGCCAGGAGGTCACGAACTTCGCGGTGCGCGTGGCGCCCCTCGGCTCCCACGGCCAGGTGCTCGTGCTGGCGGAGGACCAGACCGAGCGACGCAGGGTCGAGGCCGTCCGCCGCGACTTCGTCGCCAACGTCAGCCACGAGCTCAAGACCCCGGTGGGCGCGCTCAGCCTGCTCGCCGAGACGATCCAGGACGCGGCCGACGACCCCGAGGCGGTCACCCGCTTCGCGGGCAGGATGCAGCACGAGGCGGCGAGGCTCACCTACCTGGTGCAGGACCTCATCACGCTGTCGAGGATCCAGGGCGCCGAGCCCATCCCGACGCCTGGACAGGTCCCGATCGACGAGGCGGTCCACGACGCGATCGACCACTGCAACACCAAGGCCCTCGCCAAGGACATCACGTTGGTCGCGGGCGGCACCGAGGGCCTGCGCATCTGGGGCGACGACGAACTGCTCGTCACCGCGCTGCGCAACCTCATCGACAACGCCATCGCCTACAGCCCGGAGCACACCAGGGTCGTGGTCAGCGCCAGGCCCGCGGGCGACTCGGTCGAGATCAGCGTGAGCGACCAGGGCATCGGCATCCCCGAGGAGTCGCTGGAGCGAATCTTCGAGAGGTTCTTCAGGGTCGACGCGGCCAGGTCCCGCGCGACCGGTGGCACCGGCCTCGGCCTCGCCATCGTCAAGCACGTCGCCGTGGCGCACGCGGGCGAGGTGAGCGTGTGGAGCAAGGAGGGTTCGGGCTCCACCTTCACGCTGCGCCTGCCGGCGTTCGGCGGCTCCGCCGTACCCGTCCAACGCTCCCTGGAGGCCGCCAATGGCTGAGCGGCGCGAAGCCAACACCAACCAGCTCACGCTTCGGGTCGCGAACCCGACAAAGGAGGGATTGTGACCCGCGTTCTCGTCGTGGAGGACGAGGAGTCGTTCTCCGACGCCCTGTCCTACATGTTGCGCAAGGAGGGGTTCGAGGTCTCGGTCGCGACGACCGGCCCCGAGGCGCTCGAAACCTTCGACCGCAACGGCGCCGACCTGGTGCTGCTCGACCTGATGCTTCCGGGGCTGCCCGGCACCGAGGTCTGCCGCTCGCTGCGGCAGCGCTCCAAGGTGCCCGTCATCATGCTGACCGCCAAGGACAGCGAGATCGACAAGGTGGTCGGCCTCGAGCTGGGCGCCGACGACTACGTCACCAAGCCGTTCTCCTCCAGGGAGCTCGTCGCCCGCATCCGCGCGGTGCTGCGGCGGCAGGGGGACACGGTGGAGGAACTGGAGTCGGCGGTGCTGGCGGCCGGGCCCGTCAGGATGGACGTGGACAGGCACATCGTGGCCGTGCGCGGCGAGCAGGTGCAGCTGCCGCTGAAGGAGTTCGAGCTCCTCGAGGTGCTGCTGCGCAACGCGGGCAGGGTGCTGACCCGTGGCCAGCTCATCGACAGGGTCTGGGGGGCCGACTACGTGGGCGACACCAAGACGCTCGACGTGCACGTCAAGCGGTTGCGCGCCAAGGTCGAGGCCGATCCTTCCAACCCCCGCTGCATCCTGACCGTGCGTGGCCTGGGCTACAAGTTCGACCCCGTCGAGGACTGACGCCACACCGAAAACCCCGCCTGCTGTACGGCAGGCGGGGTTTCGCTGTTCCGGGGGGCTGAGGGGCCCTGTGACGTCTCGCCGTGACGGCGGGACCCGGAGTCCCCCCGGGGCACGCCCGCGCCGGACGGGCACCCCGCGGGGACGGAGGCGCCGATCGGGCGTGCCGTAGGGGGAGGACACGGAAAGCCCCTGCCGTGTGAGGAGAGGCGCCTGTCGTGCGGGGAGGGCGCGGAGAGAGCCTTCTGTCGTACGGAGAGGCGCGGAGAGAGCCTTCTGTCGTACGGAGAGGCGCGGAGAGCGCCCCTCCGGACGGAGAGCGGCGTCAGTGACCCGACTCGGCGGCGGTCGTCGCGGACGGCGTCGGCTTGGGCGGAGCGGGGGTGGCGCCAGGGGCCATGGGGTAGGCCATGTACTCACGGCTACGGGTGATCACGGGCACCGTGACGGGCACCACGCCCGCGTTGGCGAACTGCAGGTCGAGCTTGACGCTCTCGCCGCCGCTCAGCGGCTTGGTGAGGCCCTCGATCATGATCTGGGGCGTGGGCTTGCCGGTGTTCACGCCCTGGTTGCTCGGCAGCGCGATCGGGGCGGCGAGCTTCACGTTGCCGAGCCCTGCGGCGACGACGCCGACGAGCTGGTCGGCCGCGCCGTTGGTGTTGACGACGTGGAGGTAGACGGGGGCCGAGCCGCCCTGAGCGAGCTTGGCGCCCGAGTCGGGGCCGAGCACGAACGCCTGGGGGATCTTGATGCCGCGCGTGCCGTAGGAGCCGTCCTGGATGAGTGCGGCGGCCTCGTTCGGGGCATAGGGCTGGTTGGTGTTGGCGTCGAATCCGGCGGCGCAGCCGGCCAGTACCGGTGCGGCAAGGAACGCAGCGGCGGCGATAATCCAGCGACGGCTGGTCACGGGCGGGTTCTCCTTATGGCGCGCGTGCGAGTTGGGGCAGCGCCTACCTTATCCATCCGCCTTCATGGTCATATCCGCGCCCCCGCAGGTCATTCGGTATGTCAGACTCTGTGATTCACAGAGTTGAACGGTTGTCAAGTGGTAATATGCGCCTTTGACCTGCAGTTATGGTGATTTCACTGTTCCGGGAGGCTGTGAACGCGTGGTACCCTGGAGTACAGCGGAAGGGGTACTTGTCACATGACTTTCCAGGTCGGCGACACTGTCGTCTACCCCCACCACGGGGCTGCACGGATCGAAGAAATCACGACCCGGACCATCAAGGGTGTGGAAAAGACCTACCTGGTTCTCAAGGTCGACAAGGGCGACCTTACCGTCCAGGTGCCTGCGGAGAACGCGGAACTTGTCGGTGTGCGCGATGTCGTTGGCCAGGAAGGCCTTGAGCGCGTTTTCGACGTTCTGCGCATGCCCCACACCGAGGAGCCGACCAACTGGTCGCGGCGTTACAAGGCAAATCTTGAAAAGCTCGCGTCGGGTGATGTCAACAAGGTCGCCGAAGTCGTTCGGGACCTCTGGCGTCGTGACCGCGAGCGCGGCCTGTCGGCGGGCGAGAAGCGCATGCTCGCCAAGGCCCGTCAGATACTGGTGAGCGAGCTGGCTCTCGCGGAGAAGACCAACGAGGACAAGGCTGAGGCCCTGCTCGACGAGGTTCTCAACTCCTGAACACGAATCTGCCACGGGTGGGCGTCGGAGTCGACGTCCACCCGTTCGCGTCTGGCCGTGAGCTCCATCTGGCCGGCCTCCACTGGCCGGGCGAGACAGGGCTCGAGGGCCACTCCGACGGCGACGCCGCCGCTCATGCCGCCTGTGACGCGCTGCTGTCCGCAGCGGGCCTCGGCGACCTGGGCGGCCTGTTCGGCACGTCCGATCCACGCTGGGCAGGCGCCACCGGCGTCGCGCTGCTGGAGGAGAGCGCCCGTGTGGTGCGCGCCGCCGGCTTCGAGATCGGCAACGTGGCCATCCAGGTGGTCGGCAACAGACCCAAGCTGGCGCCCCGCCGTACCGAGGCGGAGAAAGCGCTGAGCGCCGCCGTGGGCGCGTCCGTGAGCGTCAGCGCCACCACCACCGACGGCCTCGGCCTGACCGGGCGGGGCGAGGGCATCGCGGCGTTCGCGACCGCGCTCGTCGTCGCCAGGACAACCGATACGGGCTCTGGCGCGTCTTTCTAGCGAGGGGTAATCCCGGCGGGTGATGTCTAGCCCGCCATGCCACCGAGGGCGACGGTCCGTCACTGGCGCGGTACGGACCGTCGCCTTTGGCGTGCGTAAACTGCGCCAATGCCGGGTATGTCCCGTTCTGACATGTCATCGTCACGGGGGGAGACTGACATGATCGGTGCGATCATTTCCGCGATCGTCTTCGGCATCATCATCGGCGCGATCGCGAGGCTCATCGTGCCCGGCAAGCAGGACATGTCGATCGCCATGACCTGGGTGGTGGGCGTCGTAGGCGCGCTGCTCGGCACCTTCGTGGCCTACCTGCTCGGCGTGAGCGAGACGCGGGGCATCAACTGGATCCAGCACGGCCTGCAGATCCTCTTCGCGGTCATAGGAGTGTTCATCCTCGCGCGGGCCCAGATGAGCAGGGGTACACGCTGACCTGCGTCTTCGGCATGGACGCGATAATCACGGTGTAGAGGGGTAATCGACTCCCGTGAGAAGTGAAGAGCTCACTCTCACGGGGAGGTTCTCATGACAATCGCATCCATCCTCGGCGCCATCGTCATCGGTGCCGTCATCGGCGCGATCGGTCGTCTTCTGCTTCCCGGCAGGCAGGCCATCGGCTGGATCCTGACCATCGTGGTCGGCATCGTGGCGGCACTGATCGGCACCGCTCTCGCCCAGGTCCTGGGCGTACAGACGACCCCTGGCATCGACTGGATCGAACTGGTGATGCAGGTCGTCCTGGCCGTTGTCGGCGTCGGCATCGTGGCGGGCCTCCGTCGCGGCACGAGCGTTTAGGCGGCAGGAGGCTCCTCTCAGCCTCGCCGAACCTCGGGGAGTGAGGCGTTCGCGCGCTGAGACGGAGGCTGCCGCCGTCCCGTAGTACGGGTCTGTCTCCCGTTCCCTCTTCAGCAGCATCCCTCAGGGAGACCGACCTCTAGGCCATCAGATCGCCGGTGCGCTCAGCGCACCGGCGATCGTGGCTTGCGGGCGGTGTGCAGGGGGCGGGGGAGCGGCTCGTACGGCAGTCGCCCACCGCGGCCCCTCTCCGCCGCCCACCGCGCCCCTTCCTGCCGCCCACTGCGGCCCCCTCTCGGCCGCCCGCTGCGGCCGCTCTCGGCCGCTCGCCTGGCGCGGCCGACTCTCCCGCTTAGGGCCGTCCGACTCGCTCTCCAGAGCCGCTTTGGTCGCCTGGGCTCGTAAGAGTCTCCCGGTGTGAACCACTTCCCGCGTCGGTTCGCCCTCCTCGAAAGGTCGCGGGCTTGGGGGTCACTCCTTGGGAGGGCGCGGCTCGAGGAGCACTCCTCCGCTGGTGCGGGCTCGAGGGTTACTCCTCGGGTGGGCGTGGGGTGCTGCGCAGGCGTCCTGAGGGGGCGTCGGCGTACGGCGCGTCGTGCTCGCCGGTGGAGTCCCCGGGGGACGGAGCGGAGGGGTCCGCGGCACGGTCCTGTGCCGGAGGCTCACCGGGGTCCTGCGGCGCTGTGGCATCTCCGGTGGGATGCGGGCCGGCTTGGGCGGGGCCGTGCGTGGGCTCGGTCTCGTCGGCCGCCTCGGGGCCGTGGCCGGGGTCGGGGCCGTCGGCCGCGGCGAACGTCTTCTGGGGGTTCGGGGTGTGGTCGGTGATGACGCGGACGGGCTGGGTGTCGGCGTCGCGGTTGGCGTCGGGGCGGGGGTGGACGAGCACGTCGGCGGGCGGGGTCCTGCGCAGATCCCCCCAGCGAACGGGCCGCCGCCGCTCGGGCGCGGGCTCGGGCTCGGGCTCAGGCATGGGTGCGGGCTCAGGAACGGGCGCGGCTTCGTGGGCGGGCTCGACTTCGGCGACTCGGGGGGCTGCCGATGGCTCCTGGGTTTCCGGGTGCGCGGCCGCCGAGGGGATGTGGTGCGGCGCCGTGTCGTCCTGCGAGAGCGGGTGCTGCGGCGCGGTGTCGTCCTCCGGGGCCTCCCAGGTCACCGGCGCGCTCTCCTCCAGCCGCATCTCCTCCCTGCGAGCCTTCTCCTGCAGTCGAGCCTCCTCCAGGGCGACCTCCCGCAGGCGAGCCTCCTCAGCTTCGGCCCGGAGAGCCTCTGCCCGGAGAGCTTCCGCGCGGATCTCCTCCGCGCGAGCCTCCGCCTGAGCCTTGTCCCTGCGAGCGTCCTCCGCGCGGGCCTCCTCGGCGGCGCGAGCCGCCTCTACGGCGTCATCCGCTCGGACGGGCTCGTCCGCGGCGGCGTCCTCTGGGTAGGCGTCCGCTGATCGGGTCTCCGTCGGGTAGGCGTCCGTCGGGTGGGCCTCCGTCGGGTGGCCTGCCGTCGGGTTGGTCTCGGCCGTGCCGGGAGCGCCTGCGGGCGCCTGGCCCGAGGGGTCGGGGTCCGGGCGTGGCTCCAGATCCAGGGGGTCGGGGTCCAGGCGTGGCTCGGGTACGGCGCGCCGTTCCGCCTCGACCCTCCTGTGCGACTCGGCCTCCCATCGGGCGACACGCTCCGACACCGGGATGGAGGGCTCGGGGACCGAGGGGAGCTGCGACACCGGCGGCGTCTCCGGAGCGGGGGTGGGCCCGATCACCGGGGTCGGCTCGGGCTCCTGCTCGGCCGAGCCGGTCAGGGGAGGCGCCTCACGATGTCCGCGGAAGGGCAGGATGTCGGGCTCCGCCGTACCGCCTGGCTCGTCGGGGGTCGCGCGGCGCGTCTGCACGTGTTTGATCAGCACCAGCCACAGCCACAGCGCCACCGCCAGCAGCACCCACGGCGCGACCGCCACACCCACCGCCACCGGCTGGGCGGGCAGGCGGCCGAGACCGCCGACCGCGGCGAGCACGTTGACGGTGGCGGCGGCCACGATGAGCAGGACCAGCACGACGGCCGCCTGGGCGCGCACGAGCAGTCGTCCCGAGCGCAGCAGCAGCACGCTGATCAGCGCGACCACCAGCAGGGCGTCGAAGCCCGCGGGGTAGAGATAGGCGAGGTCGGCGCGGGCCGTACCGAGAACGGCGAGGGCGCGCAGGTCGTCGAAGGAGAGGACGCAGGCGGCGGCGGTCAGGCCCGCGACGGCGAGCCCGGCGAGCGCGATGCCGATGCGGCGCAGAGCGGAGGGGGGAGTCACATCCATGGCGGGTTCGAGCCTACAGAACAATGGTGTTCATGAACGAGGACGTACGTAAGCTGTTCGACGCCGCCAACTACGCCACAGTGACGAGCATCAACCCCGACGGCGGACCGCAGTCGAGCGTGGTGTGGGTGCGGACGGACGGGGACGACGTCCTGTTCTCCACGGTGAAGGGACGGCGCAAGCCGCGTAATTTCGCGCGCGACCCCAGGGCCAGCATCCTCGTCATCGATCCCGCCAACCCGTTCAGGTACGCCGAGGTGCGGGGCCGCGTGGTCATGGAGGACGACCCCACCGGCGAGCTGATCCAGGAGCTCTCGCACAAGTACACGGGCAAGCCGTGGGAGGACACGCCCGGCAACGAGCGCCTGATCGTGCGCATCCGTGCCGAGAAGGTGACTCTCAGGGGCTGATTCTTCGGCCTGTGAGGCGGGGTGAGGCGTTAGCCTTGCGTTCGTGAGCCTGCACCTATACGACACCAGCACGCGCGCCATCCGTGAATTCGTTCCGGTCGAAGCCGGCCGGGCGTCGATTTACCTGTGTGGGGCCACCGTGCAGGCGCCTCCGCACATCGGGCACATCCGCTCCGGTGTGAACTTCGACGTGCTCAGGCGCTGGATGACGCGTTCCGGCTACGACGTGACGTTCTGCCGGAACGTGACCGACATCGACGACAAGATCATTCGGGTGGCCGCGGCCGAGGGCGTGCCGTGGTTCGTCGTCGCCGAGCGCAACCAGCGCGCCTTCGCCTGGGCCTACGACACGCTGGGCTGCCTGCCGCCGACCGTCGAGCCGCGAGCGACCGGGCACGTGCCCGAGATGGTCACGCTCATGCAGCGCCTCATCGAGCGCGGCCACGCCTACGCCTCGGGCGGCGACGTCTACTTCAACGTCCAGTCCTACGCCTCCGAGTACGGCAAGCTGTCCAACCAGAAGCTCGAGAACATGCGCGCCGCCGGCGACACCGACGACGAGTCGTGCAAGCGCGACCCGCGCGACTTCGCGCTGTGGAAGGGCGAGAAGCCCGGCGAGCCGATCTGGCCCACGCCGTGGGGGCCTGGCCGTCCCGGCTGGCACCTGGAGTGCTCGGCCATGGCCACCAAGTACCTCGGCTCCACCTTCGACATCCACGGCGGCGGGATCGACCTGATCTTCCCGCACCACGAGAACGAGATCGCGCAGTCGCAGGCCGCCGGTGACGGGTTCGCCCGCTACTGGATGCACAACGGCATGCTCAAGATCGGCGCCGAGAAGATGAGCAAGTCGCTCGGCAACTCGCTGCTGATCCCCGACCTGCTGGAGCGGGTCAGGCCGGTGGAGCTGCGCTACTACCTGGCGGCACCGCACTACCGCTCCTCGATCGACTACTCCGAGGAGGCGCTGCTCGAGGCGGCCGCCGCCTACCAGCGCATCGAGGGATTCGTCACACGGGCGGCCGAGGTCATCCACGACGTCGACGCCGACGCGCCCCTGCCCCAGGCCTTCGTCGACGCCCTCGACGACGACCTGGGCACGCCCCAGGCCCTCGCGGTCATCCACGAGGTGGTGCGCGAGGGCAACGTGGCGCTGGCGCGCGGCGACAAGGAGGCCGTGGCCAGGCTGCTGGCCGAAACCCAGACCATGCTCGACGTCCTGGGCCTCGACCCGCGTTCGCCGCAGTGGCGCACGGGCGACTCCGGCCTTCGTCCCGTGGTCGACGCGCTCGTCAAGGTCGCGCTCGACCAGCGCGCCCTGGCCAGGGCGCGCAAGGACTTCGCGGCCGCCGACGCGATCAGGGACGGGCTCACCGCGGCGGGCGTCACGGTCGAGGACACTCCGCATGGGGCGCGATGGGAGTTGTCCCGCTAGTACCCTTGGTTGCATGGCAGCAGGTGGAAGAGCGTCGGGCAGACCCTCCAAGAAGAAGGGACCGGCCAAGGGCACAGGTGGCAACGTACGCCGGTCCCTGGAAGGCAAGGGCGCGACTCCGCCTGCGCACATGAGGCACTGGTACAAGGACAAGGCGCGCGGTGAGCGCATCGCCCGCGAGGATCGGGGCGGAGCCTCCTCCAAGGCTCCGGTACGGCAGAAGCGCTCCGAGGACGCGCCCGAGTACATCGGCGGGCGCAACCCGGTCCTCGAGGCGCTTGTGGCGGGCGTCCCGGCCAACGCGCTCTACGTCGCCCAGCGCATCGACAACGACGACCGCGTCCGCGAGGCCATCAAGGTCGCCGCGGACAACGGTGTCGCGCTGCTCGAGGTCAGCCGCGACAAGCTCGACCGGCTCACCGAGGGCGCCGTCCACCAGGGCGTCGCCCTGCAGATCCCGGCCTACTCCTACGCGCACCCCTCCGAGCTCCTCGAGATCGCGCACGACGCCGCCGAGGTCCCGCTGATCGTCGCGCTCGACGGCGTCACCGACCCGCGCAACCTGGGCGCCATCGCCCGCTCGGCCACGGCCTTCGGCGCGCACGGGATGCTCATCCCCTCGCGCAGGGCGGCCGGCGTCACCGGCGGCGCCTGGAAGACCTCGGCGGGCGCCCTCGCCAACCTCCGCGTAGCCCGCGCGTCCAACCTGACGGCCGCGCTGCGCGAGTACCGCGAGGCCGGCCTGTTCGTGGTGGGCCTGGACGGCGCGGGCCGCGTCGACATCGACGAGGTGGAGCTCCTGCAGGAGCCTCTGGTCGTGGTGGTCGGGTCCGAGGGGAAGGGGTTGTCGCGGTTGGTGAGCGAGCAGTGCGACGTGGTGGCCCGCATCCCGATGCATGCGGCGGCGGAGTCGCTCAATGCGGGGGTGGCGGCTGGGGTGACGTTGTACGAGGTCGCTCGTCATCGGCGGCGGTAGCGTCTAGACTGTTGGGCCGTGCCGACGTAGCTCAATCGGCAGAGCATCTGTCTTGTAAACAGAAGGTTTGGGGTTCGATTCCCCACGTCGGCTCTGTTGCGAGAAGCCCCTGAACAGGGATGACCTGTTCAGGGGCTTCTCATTTGTCAGGACAATCTTGAGATCTTGCTAACAGTCTTGCTAACAGGAGACTTCGTGACCCTCGAAGAGCATCCCGGCACGTGGACCTACGACCCCGAGGCGGAGGCCGCGTACATCTATCTGCGGGGCCCGATCGCGCCCGGTGGTGTGGCGCGGACGGTCACGGTGGACAGCCCGATGGCCAACCTCGGCCTGGACGAGAGCGGCCGAGTGATCGGCATCGAGATCCTCGCCGCCTGGCCAGAAGAATAGGAAAAGAGGGCCCTCCCGAGCTTGGAGAGCCCTCGTACCTGGCATGAATCTTCAGGCGGCGTTCTTGACGGCGTCCGCGAACACGTCGGCGGCCGTCGCCGCTTGCTCATGGATGACGTGTGCATAGACCCGGAGGGTGATGGCTGGGTCGGCGTGCCCCAGGCGGGCCGCGACGACATGGACGGGAACTCCCGCCAGGAGCAGCGTCGTCGCGTGGATGTGGCGAAGGTCGTGGAGGCGCGCATGGGGGAGACCTGGAGTCTTCTTGTTGTGGGCCTCGATGAGCTTCGGCATGAGTGAGCTGAGCGTGTCAGGAAACACCGGCTCTCCCCAGCCGGTCGTGAACACGTAGGTGTCCTTCCCCTTCCAGTTCTCGCCGAGCTTGAGCTTGTCGGCGTCCTGGCGGGCGCGATGGGCCTTGAGAACCCTGACTGTGCCGGCGTCGAGCGAGACCATGCGGGAGCGTCCGCTCTTGGTGGTGCCTTCCACACGCTGACGGTCGATCACAGCTGCGGAGCCTCTGATGTGGATCTGAGGCGTGTCCAGGTCGACATCCCGCCAGCGCAGGTTGAGCAGTTCACCGCGCCGCGCACCGGTATAGGCGGCCAGGCGGAAGAAGGCGAACAGGCGGTGGTCGGAGGCCGTCTCGAGGAACGCCCGCAGCTGAGCGGCGGTCCAGATCATGCCGGGTTCGGTGGCGTGCACGCGAGGCAGCTTCGCGCGCTCGGCGGGATTGTTGGGGATGAGCTCGTCGACGAGCACCGCGTCGGTCAGCGCCTTACGCAGGACAATGTGGGCGTGCTTGACGGTGTTCGCCGCAAGAGGCCCGCCTGTTCTGCCGCCACTTGTTAGGAGGTCGCGGTAGAGCTTCGTGATCGCTGACGGGCGGAGTGCTTGCAGCCGGACTTTGCCGATCCTCGGGACGATGTAGAGACGGATCATGTCGCGGTATCCCTTGAGGGTGTGCGGTTTGATCTCGACGGCGTGGCCCTCGATCCAATCGGCGAGGTATTCGGCGACAGTGGTCGCGTTCCGGTCGATGTACTCACCGCGCCGCGCTTTGACGCGGGCCTCGTCGCGGGCGGCCTTGGCCTCGTCCTCGGTGGGGAAGCCGCTCACCCAGCGAGGGCGACTCTCGCCAGTTTCGGGGTCTCGGACCCGGATCACGTACGACCAGGTGCTTCCGCGCTTCACCACGCCGTCGCGCAGCTTGGGTGTCTTCTTACGCTTGCGGGGTTGTTCGTCCGGGGTTCCTGCGAGGGTCTTGGTCATGCTGCGTCCTCCTTCGTGGTCAGGCGGGTGATGTAGTCGGTCAGAGCGGTGACGGGGATGCGGCGGGAGCCGTCGATACGCAGCGAGGCGACAGCGCCGGTGGTGAGCAGTTCGTAGAGCTTGCTGCGTGAGATGGCGAGGGCTTCCGCGGCCTCTGGGACGGTGAGGAGGAGCCTGGTCATGGGCGGTCCCTGGTCCCGGTGAGAGCAGCGGCGAGGAGCTGGTCTCCGGCTGAGTGGCCCTTGCCTGCGTAGGTCCATTCGCTGATCACGAGGACGGTGTCCTCGTCGAAGAGCGGGAGGCGTCCGGTGGTGATTTCGTGGTCGCGGGCGTGGTCTTCGCGGGCGGCGCGGAGTGCGCCGAGGGTGGTGGAGTAGCGGCGGGATCGGGTGGAGAAGTGGCCGCGGAAGCCGAGCATGTGCGCCCACTGGGTGAGCCGGAGGTCGGCTAGGTCCTCGATCGCGCCGAGGCGTAGGCATTCGGCGATCAGGCGTTTGGCGTGGTCGCGGAGGTTGAAGGCGTCGAGGTTGTCGAGCGGGTTGATGCGGCGGTCGAGGGTACCGACACACTCAGCGGCCTTGGTGGCGTACTTGGCGATGTAGCCGGCGACTGCTTGCTCGGTGAGGTCGCCGTCCAGGGTGATGGGGCGGATGTCGAGCTGGGCGCCCCACTTGAACAGGTGGGCGGGCTGATCGTCGATGGCGGGGATCAGGGCGCTGACCACGGTTGCGGCGTGCCGTACGGCTCGCTTCACGGCGTCGGCGGTGGCCCACGCCGGTGGTGGTGCGCCGGGTCCGCCGGGGCCGTCGAGGCGGATGACAGCGTGGAAGTGGACGACGCCGCGGCGCTGGTATTCGGCGACCTTGGCGAAGGAGACCGTCAGGTGGTCGCGGAGGTCTTTGAGGGCCAAGCCGCCGAGCTTGGCGAGGTGGCGGCGGAGGGAGTCGGCGAAGCGCTTCCACAGCAGCGGCGCCAGGGCGTTGAACAGGACTGAGCCGGTGTAGTCGTAGCAGTCGGGACAGAGCGGTTCGCCGAGACGGGGATCGTCCTTGTGGTGCTTGTCCGTGCAGGACATGACGTTGCCGTGCGGGCAGGTCTTGGCGTCGCGGCGAGGGTGGCAGGGCAGGGTCTTGCCGTTCTTCTCCCTGCGGAGGTGGACTACGCCAAATGAAGGGGCGGTCAGGGTGACGAAGAGCGTGGGGTGGGCGGTGACGGTGTCAGGGACGCCTTTGCCGCCGATGAGGCCCGCCCGGATGAGGTGGTAGGTGTCGGCGCGGTAGACCTCGGCGCAAGCTGGGCAGCGGGAGGCGCGGCGGGTCTTGCACGGCAGGCGCAGGACGCCGTCCGGCTCGTTGCGCGTGGTGTAGCGGTGGAGCAGGGCGCCGGTGGCGGCGTCGTAGTGTTCGACCTTGCCGCGTAGGTGGATGGGCTGTCGGCATCCTGCGGTGGCGCGGATCTGGGCGGCCCAGCGGTCGAAGTCGGGGGCGTTGAGCCGGGTGATCAGGCCCGTGATGGCGTGCGGATGTGTGGTGTTTGCGGGCAAGATGGAGTCCTCCCTTCGCTCGTTCGGGTGAGGGGATGGCCCCCGACCTGGCGTGTGTCTTGGCGGATGTGCGGCCAGGCCGGGGGCGCTGCGCTATGCGCCGTGGTTGTCGATGCCGGTGCCGTCGCAGTCGCGACAGGTCTCGCGGTCGAGGTCGAGTCCGGTCCCGTTGCACGTGCAGCAGGCGAGGCGGGTCATGGTGGTCACTTCCTTTCGCGGGGTGTGGTGTTGACGTAGACCCGCCAGTGGTGCGGATGTGCGCGGTCGGGGTAAGCGCGGGAGACGCCGGCCACGGTGAAGTTCAGGCGGAGGCGGAATAGGGCGTCGACGATTTCGGCGCGGGTGCCGTCGAGGCGGATTCGCATGGTCGGTGCTCCTATTCAGGCTGGACACAGCCGTGGTAGCTGTCGTGAGCGGCGTAGCGGGCGCGGGCGGCGGACAGGATGGCCACGGCGCGGTACTCGACGGGGCCGAAGTGGAGCGACGTCCTGTAATGGCCGTGCGGGCCCTCGTCGACGTGGACCGTCGAGCCGAGTTGGGCGGCGATCTGGTCGATCTCGGCGCAGAGGTCGACGTCGCTGGGTTGGCGCGGGAAGTAGTGGATGGTGGTGTTCCTCGGCACGGGGAGGCCGGGGTTGGCCTCCAAGAAGGTGGCTAGGTCTCGCAGGCCGGTGATGAGGGCGGTCCGGTTGTCGTCGGTCATGGGTCTTCTCTTTTCGGTCAGGCGGTGCGGAGGGTGTGGAGCAGGTCTGAGGCGAGTTGGTTGGAGACGCCGAGATGGGTGCGGAGGGCGTCGCGGGTGATGGGCTTGCCGTGCTTGGCGTGGTGTTCGTCGGCGACGCGGCGGGCGTAGTCGAGCAGGGCCGGGGCAGGGGCGTTCTCTCGCTCGTCCTGTTGTTCGTCCTTGGCGTCCAGGACGGGGACAGCTGCCGGGGACGGCGCGGGACGAGGCTCGCTCGCGCGGCGCTCCAGCATCGAGATAGCGACGAGGAAGGCGCCCGCAGGGGTGGCGGCGGTGATCCAGCCCCAAACCGTTGGCTCGGCTTGGGCGAGGTTGGCCGCCAGGGACAGGACGATGCCGCCCGCCAGGACGAGGACGGGCCAGGAGACTGGGCCGCGCCGCATCCGGTCGGTCTTCTTGTCGCGTTGGCGTTCGCGGGCGGCCATGACGCAGGTGAGGTCGATGCAGACCGCTACCGCCCAGGACATCCAGCCGGTTTGGCCGTGGTCGGCGGCGGTGTCGCGGATGTGGGTGAACGATCCGGCACCCGCGATGGTGGCCAGGACGAGGACCGGGCCGGTGTCGACCAGCCAGCAGGCGAAGCGTCGCATCGTCGCATCCCCTTTCGTGGTTCAGGCGTTGACGGGCTCGGACAGGTGGGCGGTGATCTCGTCCCAGGACGGGGCGAGGTGGGCGTGGGTGCGGGCGGCGTGTTCGGCGGACTGCTCGCTGACGTAGAAGGAGCGGGCGCGGTACCACTGGCCGTCGGAGGAGGCCACGATGGCGACGCCGGGTGTCTCGGCGGCGATGGTGCGGGCCGAGGCCAGCGCGGCGGGGTCGAGGTCGCCGAGGGTCATGGTGGCGGTCTCGGGGTCGTTGACCCGGTGGCAGATGCGTCCGGAGCACTGGGCGCGTAGCGCGGTGACTCCGGGGCCGAGGTCGGACCCGATCCGCTGGCCGCAGCAGAACAGGTAGATCCCGAACGCCCGCCCGAGTTGGGCCACTCGCAGGAGGGCCGTCGAGGTCTTGGCGATCTCGTCTTTCTCGCTCTTGTCGGCCATCAGGTAGAGCTCTGCCAACTCGTCGACCAGGACCACGACCGGCACCGGTCGGATGGCCGGTGGGAGTTGCCAGATGTTGCGGGCGGCGGCCTGACGGCACAGCCCCATCCGATCGATCATGAGGCCGACCAGGTCGCTCAGCAGGTCGACGGACTCGGCGCGGGACGTTGCCAGCGCTGACAGCCGAGCAGCGTAGGGAGTGAATTCGACGCCGCCCTTGAGGTCGAAGCCGACCAGCGCCACCGGTTGCGGGGCCAGGCCGACGATGAGGGCGTTGGCGAGGTTGGACTTGCCGGACTGGGTCGCGCCCGTGTTGAGCCAGTGTGGGACGGTGCGGAAGTCGACCACCCACGGCTTGCCGGTCTCCAGCCGTCCCACGGTGACCTTGAGCAGGTCGGGCGAGGGCGGGAGTTGGTCGACCTTGACGAGTGGGTCCCGCATGGTGGCGGCCAGCCGTACCCGGCCTGGCTTGTCGGAGGAGACGCGCACCGCGTGCACGCCCCAGGAGTGCGCCAGCCGTTCGGCAGCCTCGGCGTAGTCGCCGGGGATCTGGCCCTCCAGGGTCCACAGGGTGACGCGCCAGCCGTACCGCGTGGGCAACGGGAGCCACATGAACGGCTTGGTGTCGACGGCGACCCGCTGGAAGCGGCGACGCACTTTGACCAGGCCGGTCGAGGCGACAGCACCGGGGGTGAGGGTGAACCACCAGCGTTGCCGCTTCTTGGTCAGCCCGCAGCCGAGGGCGACGCGCCGCCAGGACGCGCGGACGCTGATCGCCGTGAGCGGGAAGCCGAGAGCCAGCCAGAACGACTGGTAGTGGTAATGACGCCAAGCCCACAGCCCGACCACCACGGTGGCCAGGACCGTGAGCAGGGCGAGCGGCTCAGACATCGGCGTCCTCCCGCGCGGGGAGCAGGGCCGAGGCTCGGTAGGCGATACCCCACCGTCCGGCGATCTCCCAGACGTAGCCGAGCAGGCCGACCGCGTTGACCTGGTCGCCGGTCTTGATGGGCGGCTCTCCGGTGATGCCGATCTTCACGAGTTCGATGCGGCCGAACTCGTCCTCGATCGAGACGGTCACTTCGTAGACGGTGTTGCCGTTCTTGTCGGTCTTGATCTCGCCGGTGTCGCGGTTGAGGACTCGTGGGCGCGGGGCCTTCACGCAGGTGATGGCGAGCTTGCTGACATCCACAGGGATGGGGATCGAGCGCATAGGGTCTGACCTCCTTATTCTTCCTAGCCAACATAGTTAACCTAGTGGTCCCAGTTGTCAATGTTGGCGTGGGTGACTTGGTGTGGTGAGATTGGAGCGATGGTCAAGCACACCGGACGGCCCGGCTACCTCCAGATCGCTGACGATCTGCGCTCGCAGATCTGCGGCGGCTCCCTCGCGCCCGGCAGTCCGTTGCCCTCCACGGCCCAACTTGCCGCGCAGTACGATGCGTCGCTGTCAGTGGTGAAGATGGCCGTCGGCATCCTGCGCAACGAGGGCCTGGTGATCGGCCAGCAGGGCAAGGGCGTCTTCGTCCGCGATGTCGACGAGGCCCCCGTTGAAGACCTCGCCGGCGAGGTCGCCGAGCTGCGCTCAGCCGTCCAAGAGCTGTCGGTACGGCTGGCGCGGGTCGAGGAGCAACTGACTACGTCCACTGAACGCCCCTCGTAGCCATCCGGGCGCGGACGCTCGCGCTCATCGCCCTGTCGTCGAGGTGGATGCGTACCACGACCGCCACGAAGCCGACCAGTACAGCGAGGCCGAGCAGTCCAGCGACGATGAGCGCGATCATGACCAGATCACCCCAGCCTTGAAGCTCTTGCGCTGACCACGCGGAGGCCGGCGGGTCTCGCCGCGCCGCTTGTTCTTGGCCGTCTGCTTCTTGAGCCAGCGGTCACGGGCCAGGCACTTGAGGCAGCGGGTCCGGGTCTCGTCCAGCTGCGCGCCGCACTCGCACGTGGGGGTGGGGTAGATCTCGTCTGTCATGTGATCACCTCTCCTTTCGGTCGCCGTTCTTGCTTGCAGACCGAGAATGCGACGGAGGGTGAGGACGAGATCACTACACGACGGGACATGTTCAAGACGTCCGGCTTACGATGTCGGAGTCCCTGGACGTCCCCCCGAAGAGGTGAGATGGCCAACGAGAGGTTGCGCGCGGCCCTGTTGCAGCGCGGTGTGACCGTCATCGAGCTCGCGACGGCGATCGAAGTGGATCCCAAGACGGTCGAGCGATGGATCACGCAGGGGCGTCCGCCGTACAGAAGACACCGTTTTGCAGCGGCTTCGTACCTCGGGGCGGACGAGAGTTATCTGTGGCCGCAGGCGTTGACGCGCGATCAGGTGGCCTCAGCGTCAGAGAGTGAGATCATCACGGTCCATCCGCACCGGTGGGCCGTACCCAGGGATGTCTGGGGACGTCTGTTCGCCGAGGCGTCCGAGGAGATCGGGATTCTCGTCTACAGCGGCACGTTCATTCACGACGATCACGGGTTGATGCGGGTGCTGGCCGACAAGGCGCGCGCCGATGTCCGGGTTCGGATTCTGCTTGGTGACCCGGATTGTCCGAATGTGGTCCAGCGCGGCCGGGATGAGGGCGTGGGGGATAGCCAGATTGAGCGTTGCCGAAACGCCATTCATTGGTACAGCAGCAAGCTCTCCCCCTCGGGGGCTGAGATCCGGCTGCATCAGACGGTGCTGTACAACTCGATCTACCGTGCTGACGATCAGCTTCTGGTCAACACCCACGCATACGGCCAGCCCGCCGGCGACGCCCCCGTCCTGCATCTGCGACGGGTGCCCGGGGGCGACATGGTCAGCACCTACGAGCGGAGCTTTGAGAAGACGTGGGATGAAGCAACGCCGCTAGGCTCGTGACATGCGCAAACGGGGCAAGAAGCCGAAGAAGAGCAAGGCTGAGTGGTACGCCGTGCGGTGCCTGTTCCACTGGAAGGAGCCGCACGACAGCTACGAGGAGCGCATCACCATCTGGCGGGCCACCTCCCTGGCCGAGGCCATCGAGCTGGCCGAGCAGGAGGCCGCCGAATACGGCGAAGCAGGACCCTGCGACTACCTGAACCTCGCGCAGGCCTACCACCTGGGAGACGAGGCGATCCAGTCCGGCGCGGAGGTCTTCTCCCTCCTGCGTGACAGCGACCTCGAACCAAAGGCCTACCTGGACACGTTCTTCGACACCGGCACCGAGCGCCAGGCCGACGGAGCCGAGGACGCATCCCGCCTCAGGGGGAACTGACGATGTTTCGCCGGATCGACTTCTACGACGATCCCGACGCTCCCACGCCGAACAGTCTCGTCCCGTCCGTGAACGTCGTGGTGACCAACGCCAATGGGGATCTCCTCATGATCCGGCGCAGCGACAACGACAACTGGGCCGTCCCCGGCGGCGCGATCGACCTGGGCGAGTCGATCCCGGCGGCCGCCGTACGCGAGACGCTGGAGGAGACCGGCATCACGTGCGAGATCACCGGCCTCGTGGGGACCTACAGCGACCCCCGACATGTGGTTCTCTACACCTCCAACGGCGAGGCACGGCAGGAGTTCTCCATCGTGCTGATCGGGCGTGCGGTTGCCGGATCGCCGACGCCGAGCGACGAGTCCCGCGAGGTCCGATGGGTCCCCCGTGGGGAAGTCGCCGGTTTGCAGATGGATCGATCGATGCGGATGCGGATCGCGCATTACCTAGCCGGACGCGCGGAGCCGTACATCGGCTGAAATGTCGGGACTGATCGTTAAGGTCTCCACCATGAACCGGAACGGCGGCCCTCGCTACCCCTGGGCTGAATACCTCCAAGTCGTAGCGCTCCGCGAGCAGTCTCTTCGTACGCCGCCGGTGCCACTCGGGGCCACCGATGAGGAAATCGCGCACCATGAGGAGCGACTCGGGCGGCGTTTGCCGCCGAGCTATCGGCAGTTCCTTGAGGTGGCCAACGGGTGGCGTGGCACTGTTGTCCTCCCGCCGCTGCTGCACCTGTGCCAGCTTGGGTGGACTCGGGATGTCGATCCGGCGCTGGGCGAGAGTTGGGGACCAGCGCGCGAGAGCCGCCCGACCGTCCCGGATGAGGAGTACTTCGTTTACGGCCCGGAGCAGGATTGTATTCACCTGCGGTGTGAATACATCCCCGATACCCTCCGCATCGCCCAGTACATCGAGGGCCAGACCCTCATGCTCAACCCTCACGTGATCACGCCCGACGGCGAGTGGGAGGTATGGGATTTCGCCATCTGGTATCCCGGCGCTCACCGTTACCGGTCGTTCTGGGAGTACATGACGCGCATACTCGGCAAACCGCGTCCCGAGCTAAAGGTTCCCTCCCTGCCTGACCGCGGATAGGCCCTTCTCGACCGCTTGGACAGCGGCCAGGATGCACGGTGTTGATGCGGTGATCGAGCGGGACACGAGATGCTCGGGGCCATATCGGGAGTGAATCTCAGCCAGGCGTTCGGTGACGTCGAGATGGGTGCCGTCAGGGCCGGTGGTCATGTCACAGTAGGTCAGCGCCTCCACCAGCTCTGGGCGTTCCTCGTCGAACTCAGCGGTGAGCGCGTCGAACAGATCCCGGTTGAGCGCCTCGTTGACCGCGCATGAGTGATGCGCCACCAGGCGGCACAGGGTGTCGTCCGCCTTAGCGACATCGCGCAGGTACCGCGCGCCGTCGAGGGGATGGAACCCGGTGTCGACCAGATCCGGGGCGTAACCGATGTCATGCAGGTACGCGGCGGCGGTCAGCGTGTCGGCTTCATCGCCGAGGATCGGGGCCAGCGACATGGCGCGGGCGGCTACCCCTTGGGTGTGCGCCCAGCGTCGCGGCAGCGTCGTCTCTAGCAGGTGTTGGGCCAGGTCACAGGCCCACTCAGCTTGTCCCACGCTGTTCACGATAGTCAGCGGGCACCGGGGGCGGACTAGAGGCACAAGTGAGACGTCCTGGGACGTCTCACTCACACACGTAGCGGCCCTTGCCGTGCTCGGCGACGACCAGGCCCTCGTTCTCCAGTACGGCGAGCGCTTGCCGGACGGTGTTGCGCGAAGCCTGGTAGCGGCTTCTGAGGGCGAGTTCGCTTGGTAGCGCGGTCCCTGGGGGTAGGTGGCCGTGCTGGATCTGGCGGCGCAGGTCGTCAGCGATTACCTGGTAGCGGTAGGGGGCGGCGAGGTCTGCGCCGGCGACCACTCGCCCCTTGGCCGGGACGGCCACGATCAGCCCTTCACCCTCCAGGAGGGCCAGGCCGCGGCGGGCGGTGTTCCTGGCGACGCCGAATTCCTCGCACAACTCGGCTTCCGAGGGAAGCGCGGTGCCCGGCGGGTAGGTGCCGGCCGCGATCCTTTCGCGGAGCCGGTCGGCGAGTTGGGTGTAGACCCGCCAGCCGGTGAGCCATTGGCGTTCCTCGGGCACGGTGTCAGGAGCGGTAGGCATCGGTGATCTTGCTTAGGTCCATGCTGAGTTCCCCTTGCTCGCCCTCGTGCCAGCCGTCCCGCGCGGCCTGTTCGATCCGATCGACGGCGGCGGGCAGACGCAGGAAGGTGACGCGCTCATCTTGCTGGTCGCCCCAGTAGAACCAGCAGAACGGCAGGTGGACGAAGACGCGGCGGGGACGGCATCGGGAGTCGGTGACGTCCAGGCCGGGGCGCCCATCGGCGGTGACGACCAGGACGGCGGGGATGTCCCGGGCGGTCAGCTCTTCGCGCAGGGCGGTCAGCAGGCGTTGTTGGTAGGCGCGCCGGTGCTCCAGGGTGCTGTTCATGGCGGGGGCGGTCCCTTCGAGGTCACGGTTGGTGAATCGAGAGTCGCCGTTAGCAAGGAACCTCTACACCACGACTCCGGGACGTCTAGGGACGTCTCGTGTTACGTTCGCGGTCAGGACCGGTCTCCCCCGGAGGTGCGCCGCATGAACGACAACCTTCGCCAGGCCCTCATCAATGCCCGCCTCCAGCCCGCTGATGTGGCCGCACGCCTGGCGGTTGATCCCAAGACCGTCAACCGCTGGCTCAAGGGACGCCTCCCCTACCCACGACATCGATGGGCCGTCGCTGATCTCCTCCATGTCGACGAGACAGACCTGTGGCCCGAGACCGCCCAGCAGCAGCGCTTGATCTCGGATGAGGTGCAGGCCATCTACCCGCATCGTTGGGCAGTACCGCAGAGCGTATGGCGGCGCCTGTTCGAGGAGGCGGACCGGGAGATCGACATCCTGGCCTACAGCGGGCTCTTCCTCATGGAAGACGCCGGGATCCTCAACCTCATTGCCGAGCGCGCTCGCGCGGGTGTCAGAGTCCGGGTGCTGCTCGGCGATCCGGACTGCCCCGAGGTGGCCACGCGAGGCCAAGACGAAACCATCGGGGCCGACGTGATGGCGGCGAGGATCAGGAATTCGCTCGCCCTCTGCTCATCTCTAGACAGAGTCGACCAGGCTGAGATCAGACTCCACCGTACGACCCTCTACAACTCGATCTACCGCGCCGACGATCACCTACTCGTCAACATCCACGCCTATGGCACCCCAGCCGCACGCGCCCCCGTGGTCGACCTCAGAGCCGTCGAGAGCGAAGGAGTCGCGGACGTCTACCTGAGCAGCTTCGAACGCGCCTGGAACAGCGCGAAGCCGTATCAAGCTAGACCCTGGCGACGTCTACGGAGACGACGAAAGCAACTTCTCTGTACGTGATCAAGGCGGCCCGCCTGCGGCGGCCCGCGGCGCGTCCGGGCGCCAGCTGGCCGCGCTGCGGCTCTCCGGCCGGTCGCGGCCAGCGCGCCCACGCGCGACGGATACGGGCAGAGCGGCTACGTCGCAGATCGCGGCGCGGCCAGATCAGAAATCCTCAGGTCAGGCTCGGTCGGTCTGTGCCGAAACCCGTGCAATGTCGTGAACTCATAGCTATTATCCACTAAGTGGACAGTGTGAAATCGGGAGACGAGTCGGCTGGAAATGGCGACTCGACCGCCAGTGGCCTGCGGGACGTATTTCCAGGCTATTTCCTGCCAAGCGACGAAGAGCTTAGGGAATTCATATCGGATGGGCTGGTGGCATTCGATACCAACGCGTTGTTCGACATCTATAGATTTAATCTTCAGGCGCGCTCGGAATTTGTCGCGGCGCTCAGGCTTCTCGATGGGAGGCTTTGGATACCGAACCGTGTGGGACTCGAGGTCCTGGAACGTAGACTCGAAGTAATCAAAGAATGTGCCGAAGCGAATCCGTCTTTCGATGGTGAGATTCGAAAGCTATTCGATGCAGTCTCGCAGCAGATTCGATCCTTCGGAAATCGGAGAGGCTTAACGAACCAGCAGATGTCTTCGCTGCAAGCAGTGGCAGATCGTGCTTATCTTGAGATTTCATCACAAGCTAGTGGATTCTTTGATTTTGACCTTACTGTGGATGGGTCCATTAGGGGCGATAAGATTCTCGCGGAACTTGAAGAAATCCTGAAGGGTAAAATTGGCGGGCCCCTCAAGGATCTGAAACTAGAAGAAGCAGAAGGGGCTCGGCGAGTTGCCGAGAAGATCCCGCCGGGATACGCCGACCACAAGAAGGATCCAGAGAGGGCGATAGGGGACTACCTTGTGTGGCGTCAGCTCTTAGCTGAAGCCGCTAGTAGGGCGAAGCCCGTAATGCTTGTTACGAACGATCAGAAGCCGGACTGGGTGCGGGAGGTTCTAGGAAAGAAGATTGGACCCCGACCCGAGTTGGTTGCTGAAATGTTGAATGTAGCGGGCGCCCCTTTTCATCTAGCGACCGTAAAGTCATTCCTGCTGCTAGCGCAGAAGTATCTAGGCGCAGAAGTAAGTCCTACTACAGTGACGCAGGCGCAGCAGTTTAGCGCTTCGGCGCTTGGTAGTAACCGAGGGCAATCATATGTTTTGGCCATGCGTTCCGCCTTTGCTGCAGTGGGCTGGCCAGTCTTTGAAACGAATGTAGATGGCTTCATAGATCTGATAGTAGACACGCGACTTGGTAGAGCAGATCTGGTCGTAAAGGTATACCGTGAAGCGCCGCTACCGTCAGCTATCGTAACAGAATTAATAGATTACGCGGAGAGGGCGCAACATAGTGCGGTCGTCCTGGTTTCCCATACAAGGTTGACTAATAGTGCCCATGAGAAGCTCTTGCGTAGAGGGACCGTTGGATTCGTTAAATGGAGCCCCGACGACGGTGGCGAGATTCTCTGTAGCAAATTGATCGACGAGCTTCGCCGTATTGGAGTGAATGGGGACTGAGCGGCAAATGGCTGCAATATTTCTAGGGGCCAGACCTTGCTGGCGTTGCGCTCGGATGGGCTTGCCATCGGATGACTCAGATGCTGTCCACTGCGCCCGAGTCCTGCTGTCTTCGTGGTCCCCTCGGCGCAACGCCGTTCGCTCTGCCGTTGGAGGTGCCGAGAAGCGTGGGACAACCATGGAATGAGCTTCAGGTGTCAAGGTTGCTGTCCCTAAAGATCAAAAAGCTCCGAACGCTGATTGCGTTGGGGCGTTTTGGCTGTTCAGAGCTGGTGGTCCAAGGCAGGGGCGAGCTGGCGTTTGTCAGTGGCTCGCGGATGGAAAGTGCTCACACCCCCGGCTACCTTGCTTGAGGTCCTTCGAGATCCTGATCAAGAGAGGCTCGTCGCCAACGTCTCAGCTGCAACATCGAAGTATTGGGTGCAGGACAAGGATGGCCTGCACGATCGCGGTCTGCGACAACACGAGTCAGCATCTCAGGTGCCGATCTACGCACGTCGAGCGCATTCCAGATTGGCTCGAGCGATCTCGTAATAATAGCCATTGCCGAGCACCTCGAAGATGTCGACAGCACTCTGGCTAGCGTCGACGGCCGCCTCAAATCGGCATACTTCGATCAGCACGACCCCGAGATTGGTCAGCGCCCTAGCTTCGCTATAGCGGTCGCCGAGCTCACGATAAATGGTGACAACGGTCTCAAAGGTGGTGATAGCCTCCTCGAACCGACCCACTATGCGTAGGGCACCGCCAAGGCTGTCCAATGTCTCGCCTTCGCTCCGCTGATCTTCGAGCTCGGCAAATATAGCGGCGGCCTCCCGATAGACGTCAATGGCCTCGTCAAATCTTTGAGCCTGTTGGAAATCCTTTCCGAGATTGCCCAGCGCTATGCCTCGACTGTGGCTATCTCCGAGCTTGGCGAATATAGCGGCGGCCTCCCGATGGACGGCAACAGCCTCCTCTAATCTGGACAGTCCTTGAAGGGCGCTTCCGAGGTTGCCCAGCGCTCCCGCTCGTCTGTGACTTTCGCCAAGCTCGACAAATATGTCAATAGCCTCCCGATGGACGGAAACGGCCTCCTCGAACTGGAGCATCTCGGCCAATGTTGACCCGAGGTTGGTCAATGCGGTGCCCTCGCTGTGGCGGTCGCCAAGCGTGACGAAGATTGTGGCCGCCTCTCGATGGGCGGCAACAGCCTCCTCAAATCGACTCATCATGCGTAGAGCTAGGCCTAGGTTGTCTTGCACTCCACCTTCACTGTGGCGATCGCCGAACTCGCGGTAGATGCTGATCGCATCCAGATAAACAGCAATGGCCTCCTCGAACCGGCGCACTTCGGCTAGAGCGTTCCCGAGATTCTGTAACGCCGTACCCTCGCCGTAGCGATCGCCAAGCTCCCGGTAGATGGTGGACGCGTCCCGGTAGGCGACAATCGCATCCTCGAACCGGCGTGCCAGGGTCAGGGTGAGCCCGAGGTTGTTTCGTGCTCCGCCTTCACGGTGCCGATCGTCAAGCTCGTCGAAAATCGTGGCTGCGCCCTGATGGGCTACGAGGGCATCGTCGAATCGGCGTACCTCGGACAAGGCGAGCCCGAGATTATTCAGCGCTACGCCTTCGCGGTGGTAGTCCCCGAGCTGAGTTGCGGAAGCATAGGCGATCGTGGTGGTGATCAAGAGATCATCCAGAGCACGTCGCCACGTCAGGAATGCGCAGAGGCACGGGGCTAGGGTTGCAGCGAGATCGTGCGCTCCAACCGAGTAAGCAAGATTGGCAGTTGCCAGAAGGTTGTGGCGTTCAGCGTCAAACCAGGCGAGAGCATCAGCGTGGCCGCTGAAATGCTCCGGAACAGGTTGGCCTGGTAAGGCGCGCAGGTGTCTATCAGCGGCATACGCGGTTTCCAGATAGTAGGTGAAGAGGCGGCCAAGGGCTAGATCGTGCTCGGTGTCCGAGCTCGCCATGGTGTTTTGCTCGTGGGCATAGAGGCGGAGCAGGTCGTGCATCCCCCATCGATCGAGAGCTGGGGTGGTAACCAGGTGCCCACGGGCCAGACCAGTCAACAACCGTCTGGTGTGCGACTTGGAGGCGTTGGCTAAGGCTGCAGCGGCAGGCAGGCCGATTTCGGGACCGGGGTTGAGGGCCAGGATCTGGAATAGACGGGCCTGCTCAGGATGGACGGTGGCCAGATGCTGGTAGGACAGTTCGAAGGCAGCCGCCACCGCGATCGGGCGGCCGTGCTCATCCTGGTCGCCGCTGTCCAAAGCGTGCAGCCGGTGCTGGCTGTCTTCCAGATCCGCAGCGACATCGGCGAGAGGTCGGTCGGGTTCGGTGCGTGCTAAGGCGGCGGTGATCTGCAAGGCCAAGGGCAGATACCCGCACAGCTCAGCGATCAGGCGCGCCTGCTCGGGCTCGGCAGCCACCCGCATGTCAACGTCATCAGGACTAAGGGCAGTACACAGCAGGTCAAGTGCTTCGTTAGCGGAGAGGACGTCCAGATCGATATGGCGGGCGGGGAGAGTGAGGGTATGGCGCGAGGTGACCAGGAGTCGATGACACGCATCGCCAGAGAGCAAGGGCTGAACTTGACCTGTTACGGCGGCGTTGTCGGCCACGATCAGCACCGGCCGCTCTTGGCGGGCCAGCTCAGCTAGCACCGACCGATACAGCGCCAAAACCTCCTCGCCGGTCCGCGGCAGATCCGCATCGCGCACACCGAAAGCGCGCACCAACTGACCAGCGGCCACGGCTGCGGTGACCTGCCCGCTTGGGGCAGGACTGTAGCCACGTAGATCCACGAAAAACACCCCGCCCGAGAACCACCCCGCATTCATCGCGCGGTGAGCAGCCACGAGCGCAAGGGCCGTCTTGCCGACCCCGGCCATCCCCGCCGCCACCATCACCCCCGGGCCACCCGGGCTCGCCGATGCACTGTCCCGTTCTCGGTGCTGCGTGGGTGCCGAAGCCGGGCGCAGGAAGGCGGTCAACGTCGCCAATGCGTCAGCGCGTCCGACGAACCCTGCCGACGGCGCAGGCAACCCCGCAAGCGCGCGGGGGGCAGGATCCCGCAGCTGCTGAACAACATCACGCGCCATGGTCACCGGACCGATGAACAACCCGCTCTGAATCTCATTGCGGGTGCCGCCGTCGACCTGATCGTCGGAGGATGCGGTCACCGAAGCTTCTCCGAGAGGTCGTCGGCGGGAGCGTCCCCTCCTGTTGCAGGTGCCGGCGAGGCCGCACGAGGAGAAACGGGTGGGTGGGTGATGTCGCGCCCCATCGTGACCGGCGCGTGAAAAGTTCCGCCTCGGATGGTGTTGGTGACGTCGCCAGCCCCGGTGATCGAGGGCCGGGCGTTGCCACCGGTCTGGAACACGCTGCGATCCTCGGTGCTGGCGATCACTCGCTCTCGGCTCGCAGGGACCCTTTGCCCACTCGACGAAGGACCCGGTACCACCATCTCGCCCCCCGCTCGATCAGGGGGTGCTGCTGCGTCCTCGCTGCGGCCCCGCACCAACCCATAGATCGAGACGCCCAAGCCAGCCAGGCCGATGAACATCCCGATCACGCTGGCCAACTGATCCGCTTCGTCGAGATCCATGGTGAATAGCAACACACCGAGGCCTCCGGCGACCGCGGCTGCGGCAACCAGGCCAACCCACATCCACAAAGTAGCGCGCTGGCTCATGCCACCATGATGAACCGAGCTGGCACTCCGCAGCACTGGATGTGTAGGAACCGCAACGAACTCTTCATGGCAAGCCCGCACTTCATCAGGTTCACAAATGCACTTCGCCCAGCTCTAGCCACTTTTTACCCAGCTCAAGGAGATAGGCGAACGGTTCAAGTCCCCTCTGTGACACAGACTCGCGCCGACACCCTCACAAGGTAGTCGAAGGGGCCTGTCGCCACTCTCCCTCCATAGGCGGGTGTCTTTGCTGCCGCGCGGCTTCCGCTCCTCGGGCCTGGCGGCCCTGCGGTGCGGGTCCGCTTGCCATCGGACACGATGGCTGATCATGACGTCGTGCTAACACGGTTGCTAACAACGGCCCCGCACGGACGTGGACATGTGTGGACTGGCTAGTGCGGTGACCACGAACGTTCACCGGCTTGAGTGATCAGGCTGCTCGGGCGAGCGGTCGACCCCAGCGTCGCTGTTTCTCGCTGCGGACCCGGGCACGTTCGCGGCGTTGGGCGGCCAGCACGTCGGGATGACGGGCGTTGGCGTTGCGCCAGCGTAGGTAGGCCTGGAGTCGACGGGTCTGCACGGTGTGGTTGGGATGGTGAGAGTTGCTGATCACGAACGTGCGCAGAGGCCCGAACTGCGCTTCGATCGGGTTGGCCCAGGAGGCGTAGGTCGGCGT
>NZ_BAAATE010000032.1:0-111576 GCF_039533245.1 Nonomuraea recticatena
TGCGGGCCAGCAGGGAGCGCGTGCTGGCCGTCGCCGACGTCATCGTCCCCGGCCACGGCGCGCCCTTCACCCCGACGGCGACCACTCCCCGCTGACGACGGGGCCGTGGCCCGGGCCGCTCGTGGGCCGCTCGTGGGCCGTTCGAGCGGCGGGGCAGCTGGTGACCCGGGCCCCCGGCGGGACCTGCTACCACGGCTCCCAGCCGAAGGGGTGAAGGCCGGACCGCTCAGCGGCGCAGGGTGAGGCGGAAGGCGCAGCCGTCGCCCGAGGGGCCAGGGGAGGTGACGACGAGGTCGCCGCCGTGGGCCAGGGCGATCTGCCTCGCGATCGGCAGCCCGAGACCGGTGCCAGGGACGTCGCGCCTACCGCGCCAGAACCGCTGGAAGATCCGCTCCCGCTCCTCGGCGGCGATGCCCGCGCCGTGGTCGGTCACGGTCACGGCGACCTCGGCGTCGGCGGCTTCGATCGCGATCTCCACGGCCGTGCCTGGCGGGGCGTATCTCACGGCGTTGTCAATGAGGTTGGAGAGGGCGCGACTCACGGTGGGCTCGTCGATGGAGCACTCGGCGACCGCGGGCCCGCTGACGGACAGCGCGATCTCCTTCCCCGCCGCCAGTGGCGCGGCGTGGTCGACGACGCCGCCCACGACCGCCACCAGGTCGGACGGCCTGCGGTCGATGGCGCGGGCCCGGCCACGAGCCTCGGCCAGCAGCTCGTCGATCGTCGTCTGGAGCCTGGCGGCCGCGGCCTGCGAGCGCAGCAGCCCCCCGCGGTAGACCTCGAGGGTGGGGGAGGGGTGGGCGAGCAGCACCTCGGCGTTGGTCATCAGCACCGCCAGCGGCATCCGCAGCTCGTGGCTGGTCTCCTCGATCAGCCGTCGTTGCGTCGCGGCGGCCTGCTCCAGCCGGTCGAGCATGGCGTCGAAGCTGGCCGCCAGAGCCACCACCTCCGCGGGCCCTCCGTCGAGCGCGATGCGCCGGCCCAGGTCCGTGGCGCCGATGTCCTCGGCGACCGCCCGCACCCTGTCAAGGGGTCGTACGGCCCTGCCCGCCCACCACCAGGCCACGGCGGCGGCCGCGGGGGCCAGGGCCACAATGGTCCAGGTGGGCCAGGCGGACCGGTGCGCGGACACGCTCCTGACGCTCTCGACGCCGTCGATCGTCTGGAAGGTCGTCTCGGTGTCGGTCACGAGCACCACGCCGAACAACAGGAGAGCGGGAAGGTAGATCGCGAGGAAGCCGAGGACGGCGAGCCCGGCCCGCAGCGACCGCCAGGGACGGGTCACGACGGCTCCGCCCTGAGCCGGTAGCCGGCCCCGGTGATCGTGACGATCAGCGCGGGCTCGCCCAGCTTCCTGCGCAGCCGGCTGAGGATCACCCGCACCGAGGCGGTGAAGGGGTTGGCGTGGGAGTCCCATACGTGCTCCAGCAGGTCCTCGGCCGACAGCACCTCGCCCGGGTGGTGCATGAAGTAGCGCAGCAGCGAGAACTCCCGCGGGGTGAGATCGAGTTCGGCGCCGGAGCGCCAGGCCGTGTGCGTGGCGAGGTCGAGCGTCAGCTCGCCCACACTGAGCGTCGTTCCCCGGGCGTCGTCTCGACGGCTCAGCGCCCGCACCCTGGCCACGAGCTCGGCGAAGTGGAACGGCTTGACGAGGTAGTCGTCGGCGCCCGCGTCGAGCCCGGCCACCCGGTCGGCGACGGCGTCGCGGGCGGTGAGCACGATCGTGCGCCTGGGCCTGCGCAGCTCGGGGTCGCGCGTCAGCCTGCGCAGCAGGTCGAGCCCTTCGCCGTCGGGCAGCCCGAGGTCGAAGCACGCCACGTCGTAGACGGTGGACAGGAGGGACTCCTCGGCCTCGGCGTACGTCGTGGCGAGATCGACCGCGTACGACTCGTTGCGCAGGCCGAGGGCGACGACCTCGGCCAGGTCGGGGTCGTCCTCGATGAGCAGGATGCGCATGAGCGGCCGGTCAGCCGGTCGCACGGGCGACGGAGGTCCCGCCGTGCCTGCCCGAGCGGGTGATGCTCATGCGCCGGTCGCGGAAGGCGACCGACACCTCCGGGCCGGTGCCCGCCGGGTCGTCGGGACGATATCGGCCGCCCCCGTCGGGCACGAGCGTCAGCCGCGGCGGCTCGGGCCGCAGCTCGGCGGCATGGATGCCGCCATGCTCGTTGACGGCGTACCAGGCGGTGACGGGCCGTCTCTCCGTGCTGATGGTGACGTAGGTGCGCACCTCGCCATCGTCGACCACGCTGCCCGCGAGCGCGACACCGGTGAACGCGCCGAAGGCCTTCTGGAGGTTCGCGCGTTCCTCGCGGCCCTCCTGCGTCCGGCCGTCCAGCAGGGCGAGGACGCGCCGTTCGTGCTCGCGGAGATCGACCTCGCCGCGCGGAGGGAACAGCGCCGTCACGGCGTCGGCGCCCCTGGCGGTGATTGTCAGCTCGCCCTCCTTCGCGCTCACCTGGTACGAGCCTCCTGTCTCCAGCTCGTACGACCCGGTGGCGGAGGCGAGATCACCGTCGCCGGCGCCGGCGGGAGCGTCGGGTACGGGCACGGGGCGACCAGCGAGCAGCGCGGGGCCCACCGCCTGCAGCAACTCCTCGGCGCTCACCCGCGCCTTGTTGGACGCGACGGCGATCACCCGCCGCTGTCCAGGAACCCACACGACCACAGCGTTGTGCCCCACCTCGCCGCCGCCTCCCGCGGTGCTGAGGAACGGCTCGCCGTACACGGAGCTGTCGAAGGCGACCCACCCCGGCGTCTCGGCGCGGCCGCCGCCCAGGTCGTGGCCAGGGCCGGCGATGAGCTCGGCCGCCCTGCGCGAGACCAGCCCCCCGGTGAACAGCGCGTGCGCCCAGGACGCCAGGTCCGCGGTGGTCATGGCGAGGCCACCGTTGCCCTCCATCCCCCAGTACGGTCCACGGAAGTCGCCGCGTTCGCCCGTTCGCCCGTCATCGTGATAGCCGACGGCGCGGGGCCCCCGCGCGGCGGGCTCGCCGCTCCAGAACCCTCCCGCGACGCGACGGCCCGGCAGCCGCAGCAGGTTCTCGGCCACGTACTTCCTGTAGCTCGTGCCCGACGCCTTCTCGACGATGAGCGCGAGCAGGGTGTATCCGGCGTTGGAGTAGACGTATCCGGAGCCCGGTGCGAAGGCGAGCGTCAGCCTGCCGATCGCAGCCACGGCAGAGTCCCTGTCGAGCGGCTCGTAGTCCCTGCCGTGCGAGCCGTTGAGGCCGCTGGTGTGCAGCAGCAACTGCCTGATCGTGGCCTTGGCGACGGGACCGTCCAGCTCGGGCAGGACCTTCCCCGCCCGGTCGTCCAGCGACAGCTTCCCCTCGTCGAGGAGGCGGAGGACGGCCGCGGCCGTGAACGCCTTGGTGATCGAGCCGATGCTGAAGACTGTCTCGGGGGTGTTCGCCCTGCCCGCGGCGTCGTCCGCCGACCCGTAGGCGGCCAGGCACTCGAACCTGCCGGCCTTCGAGATCGCGATGGATCCGCTGAACCCCGCCTCGGCCCAGGCGCCGAACGCCTTGTCGAGCCCGGGCTCGCACCGTTCGGCCGCGGCGGCGGCCGGTCCACGCCGAGGGACGCCCTGATCGGCGGTGCACGCGGCCAGGACGGTCACCACCGTCGCGGCGGCGATTGCCAGAAAGGACCTTTGCATGGGGGCGAACCTAGGCGGGCCCCTGCAAACCTGATGTGAACGACGAGGCCGTCATCGAACGCGGGATGATGACCGCCTTTGTGATCAGCGGGAGGGGCCCGCCCGTGTGCTGCCGGATGTTCGCCCACGGGGCGTCGGCGCGGGCAGGGGAGTCGTCGCCGGTGGCGCGGCAGGACGGCTCAGTCCCTGCCCTGCCAGGTCGTCACGCACACCTCGTTGCCCTCCACGTCCGCCAGCACCCAGAAGGCAGGCGCCGCGGTGTCGGACAGCAGCACCCCGCCGGCGGCCAGCGCGGCCCCGATGCGCCGGGCGGCCTCGTCGTGCGGGACGGAGACGTCGAAATGGATCCGGTTGCGCTGCGGCCGCGCCTCGTCCATCTGCTGGAACCAGATCGCCGGCCCCTGAGCGGCGGGGTCGACGAGCGGATCCTCTGGGCCGTGCGCCTCCGCCTCGTCGCCGTATCCCATCACCGCCTTCCAGAACGGACGGATCGCGGCGATGTCGAGCGCGTCGATAGCGATCTCGACCATCTGGACCGACCGAGGCCCCTGGCCGCCGGTCCCGGGGTCCGTGCGCAGCCCGAGTTCGCTCACGGCCGCGGTGACGCTGTGGGCGAGCTCGAGCTCGAGCGCGCTCACCCAGCCGGTGGCGAGCGACTGCAGGGTGAGGATCACCTGGTCCTTCCGGACGTCCAGCCAGAGGCTCGCCTCGCCCTCTTCGCCGGCCGCGGCCACCGCGCGCGCGGCGACCTCGGCCGCCTGCGCGAGCGAGGTGACGGGCACAGAGGTGCGGACGACCCCGAGGACGAAGCGCCACCCCAGGCCGTCGACGGCGTCGGAGATCTCCTTGCGGCTCAATCTCTTCTGGTTCACCCCGACATGATCGCAGAAGCCATGGCCGGATCCGAGGGACGCACGTCCAGAACCACGGCCATGGCAGGGAGCGGTCTCCGACTTGATGAGAGGTGACATCCGACGAAAGGAGAGACCATGACCGCGATCTCCGCCGAAGGGCGGACGAGCAGGGCCGGGCAGGCGCTGGTCGCGCTCGGCCTGGCAGCGGGACCTGTCGTGGCACTCGGATTCACCCGCTTCGCCTACGCGTTGCTGCTGCCGCCCATGCACAGGGAGCTGCACTGGAGCTACGCCCAGGCAGGCGGCATGAACACCGCCAACGCCCTCGGATACATCCTGGGCGCCGCGAGCGCCGCCTTCTGGGCCAGGAGGAGCGGAGGCAGGTCCGCCTTCCTGTGGAGCCTCGCGATCAGCGCTGTCGCGCTGCTCGCCACCGCGGCGACGGCGGACCTGACGGTCCTGCTCGCCCTGCGGTTCGCCGGAGGGTTCAGCACCGCGGTCGCCTTCGTGGTGGGCTCGGCGCTGGTCTCGCGCATCGCCGTCGGCGCTCCGCAGCGCCGTTCGGCGTCGCTCGTCGCCGTCTACATGGCGGGCGTGGGCATCGGCGTGGTCATCTCGGGCCTGGTCGTTCCCGCCGCGCTGTCCTTGGGCGAGGCGGGCTGGCGGATGGGCTGGCTGCTCATGGGCGTGCTGGCCGTGATCGCGCTCGTCCCCGCCTGGCTCGGCGCCAGGGCGGTGCCCGAGGCGAGCGGCGCCCACGCGAGCACGCTGCCTGCCGCGCAGCTGCGCCGCCTCGGGCCGACGTTCGTCTGGTACGTCCTGTTCGGCGCGGGCTACGTCAGCTACATGACCTTCGTGGTCGCGCTGCTGAGGTCGCAGGGGCTCGGCGCGTCGACGACCGCGCTCTTCTTCGTCGTCCTCGGCCTCTCGTCGGTGGTCGCGACGCTGACCGTGTGGGGCCGTCTGTGCGGGTTCCTGCGCGCAGGGCTGGCGCCCGCCCTCGTCGCCGTGCTGGTCTTCCTGGGCGTCCTTCCCGTCCTGCTCATGCCGCCAGGCCCGGGCGCCGCGCTCCTGTCCGCCGTCGTCTTCGGCGCGGGCTTCATGGCGGGCCCCACGGCCGCGACCGTCATCGCGCGGCGCATGCTGCCTCATGCCGTCTGGACGGCGGGCATCGCCCTGCTGACCGTCGCCTTCTCCGTCGGGCAGGCCGTCGGCCCGCTGCTGTCGGGCCTGATGTCGGACGGCGAAGGCGGTATCGCCCGCGGCCTGTGGCTGTCGGCCGGGCTGCTCGCCCTGGCCGCGCTCGCCGCGCTCCTGCAGCGCGAGCACCCCGCCTCCTGATCGCGGCGACCGGGGGCGAGCGGGGTATGAATCCCACCATGGAGCGGGCAGGTCGCACCGTGGTCGTCATCGTGTACGACGGCGTCCGCCTGCTCGACGTGACCGGCCCGCTCGAGGTGTTCACCGTGGCGAACGAGCACGGCGCGGGCTACCGGCCGCTCGTCGCCTCGCCGGGCGGCCGTGACATCGTGACGAGCGGCGGCGTCAGGATCGGCGCCGACGTCGCCATGGAGGACGTCCACGGCTGCGTCCACGTGCTGCTCGTGCCTGGCAGCCCTGACGTGGGCTCGGCGGCCGCCGACCTGTTCCTTCTCGACCAGGTGAGACGGCTGTCGGGCGAGGCGGAGCAGGTGGCCTCGGTGTGCGCGGGGGCCTTCGTCCTGGCGGCCGCGGGGCTGCTCGACGGGCACAGGGCCGCCACCCACTGGGATCTGGCCGAACGCCTGGCCCGCGACTACCCGACGATCAGCGTGGACGGCGACGCCATCTTCGTCAGGGACGGCAAGGTGGTCACCTCCGCGGGCATCAGCTCGGGCATCGACCTGGCGCTCGGCCTGGTCGAGGCCGACCACGGCAGCGACCTGGCCAGGACCGTCGCCAAGCATCTGGTCGTCTTCATGCAGCGCCCAGGCGGCCAGTCGCAGTTCAGCGTCAGGTTGAACGCGCCCGCTCCGCGGTGCGAGCCGCTGAGGGCAGCGCTCGACGCCGTCGTGCTCGACCCCTCGGCCGACCACGGCCTGGAGGCGATGGCGGGCAGGGCGGGGATGAGCGTCCGCCAGCTGACGAGGCTGTTCGGCAAGGAGCTCGGCACCACGCCCGCGCGCTACGTCGAGAGGGCGCGCGTGGAGCGGGCGAAGAACCTGCTGGAGACGGGTGACCAGCCGCTCGACGTGGTCGCCCGCAGGTCGGGGTTCGGCTCACCCGAGACGATGCGCAGAGCCTTCGCGCGCGCGCTCGGTGTGACCCCCGCGGCCTACCGCGCCCGGTTCAGGAGCACAGGCGACGGCTGCCCGTCCTGACCCCCCTCGACAGACGATCTCACAAAACTAACCACGTGGTAGATTTTGCGCGTCATACTGTGAGACAGAAGGGCAGGCGGGATGGAACGCTCATTCCCGAAGGGGTTCCTGTGGGGGGCGGCGGGAAGCGCTCACCAGACCGAGGGCAACAACGTCGCCAGCGACCTGTGGGCCCTGGAGAACCGTCCCGGCACGTTCTTCGCCGACCGCAGCGGGGACGCCTGCGACAGCTACCACCGCTGGCCCGAGGACCTCGACATCGTGCGGGAGCTGGGCCTCAACTCCTACAGGTTCAGCCTCGAGTGGGCGCGGATCGAGCCGGCGGAGGGGCGTTTCTCGAACGCGGCGCTGGCGCACTACCGCCGGGTGATCGAGGGCTGCCTGGAGCGCGGCCTCACTCCGGTGGTGACGCTGCACCATTTCACCAGCCCGCTGTGGTTCCAGCAGGGCGGCGGCTGGCTGTCGGGCGAGGCGGTCGGACGCTTCCGCCGCTACGTGCGCGCGGTGCTGCCGATCCTCGGCGGCGTCGAGTGGGTGTGCACCATCAACGAGCCGAACCTGCTGGCGATGATGGCGAACCTGATGAGGGACAAGGAGCGCACCGAGGGCGTCGCCGGCGCCATGCCGCCACCCGACCAGCCGACGGCCGACGCTCTGGCCGCCGCCCACCTGGCCGCCCGCGAGGAGCTCGCGGGACTGAGGTCGGGCTGGACGATCGCCAGCCAGAACTTCCAGGCGGCCGAGGGAGCCGTCGCCGAACGCGACGCGTGGGCCCGGCCTCGCGAGGACCAGTTCCTGGAGGTCGCCAAGGACGACGACTTCGTCGGCGTGCAGGCCTACACCAGGGTCATCATCGGCAAGGACGGCGCGCTGCCCGTGCCGGACGAGGCCCGCCGTACGCTCACGGGCTGGGAGTTCCACCCCGCGGCGCTGGGCGACGCCGTGCGCTACACCGCGGCCAGACTGCCAGGCGTGCCGATCCTCGTTACGGAGAACGGCATCGCCACGGCGCGCGACGCCGAACGCGTCGAGTACACCCGCGGCGCCCTGGCCGGGCTGCACGAGGCGATGGCCGAGGGCGCCGACGTGCGCGGCTACCTGCACTGGTCGCTGCTGGACAACTACGAGTGGGGCTCCTACGAGCCCACCTTCGGGCTGGTGTCGGTGGACAGGGAGACCTTCCAGCGCACGCTCAAGCCGAGCGCGCGCTGGCTGGGCGAGATCGCCCGCTCGGGACGGCTGGACTAACCGTCCCCGCGGACGGCGGCGACGAGCCCGTCCACCACCTCGGAGGTGAGACCGATCCCGAAGGTGGCGAACTTGGCCAGCGGGATGCCCATCGCCAGCCTGAGCAGGGCGGGATCGGTGCGGTCGAGGCCGGGCGCGCCCTGGAGCAGCTGCTTCAGCGCCCGGCTGCCCTCGGGGTGGGCCAGCCATTCGTCCAGCGTCGACATGCGGTCCAGCGGGGCCGCGTAGCCGTCGCCCCTGCTGGTCAGCTCGGCGCGCAGGCGGATGTCGCGGGAGGAGGCGCCGACCTCCACCGTGAAGGCGCCCGCGTCGATCCGCCATCCCTTGCGGCTGACCGACCACTGGGCGATGTCCCTGCCGGTGAGGGCGAAGCTGACCCGCTCGCTGTCTCCAGGCTCGAGCCCCACCTTGGCGAAGCCGCGCAGCTCGTGGCGCGGGCGCGAGGGGCGCTCCTCGTCGAAGGCCACGTAGAGCTGGACGACCTCGTGCGCGAAGCGCTCGCCCGCGTTGGTGACGGTGACCTCGACGCTCCACTCGTCGCTGCCCGTCTCCCGGGCGTCGAGGTCGGAGTAGGCGAAACGCGAGTAGGTCAGCCCGTGGCCGAAGGGGTAGGCGACGTCGGCGTCCAGCGTGTCGTAGTGCCGGTAGCCGACGTAGCGGCCCTCGCCGTAACGGACGTGCCCGTCGCCGCCGGGGAAGTGCAGGTGCGAGGGGACGTCGGCGAGGCGGTTGGGGATCGTCTCGGTGAGACGCCCCGACGGGCTGTGCGCCCCCGTCAGCAGGTCGGCGAGGGCCGAGCCGCCCGCCTGGCCGAGCAGCCAGCCCTCCAGGATCGCCGAGGCGTGCTCCTGCCACTCGGCCACCGACACGACGCCGCCGTTGGCCAGCACGACCACGATCTTCGGGCAGACCTCGGCCACCTCGCGCAGGAGAGCGACCTGGACGGTGGGCAGCTCGATGGTGGTGCGGTCGAAGCCCTCCGACTCGGCGGCCTCGGGCAGGCCGAGGAAGACCAGCGTCACGTCGGCCTCGGACGCGGCGGCCACCGCCTCGCGCGAGAGGCCGGCGTCGGGCTGCCCGTCCAGCCGGTACCCCGCGGCGAAGGCCGGCCGTCCCAGCGCCTCCCACGCGTTGTCCAGCCGCGTGGGCAACACGTGGGAGCTGCCGCCGCCCTGGTAGCGGGGGGTGCGGGCGAGCTCTCCCACGACGGCGACCCGCTGACCCTGCCGCAGGGGCAGCACGTCGCCGTCGTTCTTCAGCAGGACGGCCGAGGCCCGAGCCGCTTCGCGGGCGAGCTCGTGGTGGGCGTCGAGGTCCCACCCTTCGAACGAGGCTCTGCCCTCGACCCGCCGTACGAGCTCGAGCAGGCGGCCCGCGGCCAGGTCGAGCACCGCCTCGGGCAGGCGGCCCGAGCGCACCGCCTCGACGATCTCCTCGTCGGTCCCCGTCGGAGGCATCTCCAGGTCCAGGCCCGCCTCGAGCGCCGCGACGCGGTCGTTGACCGCGCCCCAGTCCGACATCACCAGCCCGTCGAAGCCCCACTCCTCGCGCAGCACCTCGGTCAGCAGCCACCGGTTCTGGCTCGCATGCACCCCGTTGATGCGGTTGTAGGAGCACATCACCGTGTACGGCTTGGCCTCGCGCACGATCCGCTCGAAGGCGGGCAGGTAGATCTCCCGCAGGCTCTGCTCGTCGACGTCCGCGCTGACGCGCATGCGGTCGGTCTCCTGGTTGTTGACCGCGAAGTGCTTGACGCACGCCCCGACGCCCAGGCTCTGGATGCCGGTGACGACGGCCGCGCCCATCACGCCGGTGAGGTGGGGGTCCTCGGAGAAGTACTCGAAGTTGCGTCCGCACAGCGGCGAGCGCTTGATGTTCACGCCGGGACCGAGCACGACGTCCACCCCGAGCGCGCACGCCTCGCGGGCCAGCGCCGCGCCCACCCGGTGGGCGAGGTGGGCGTCCCACGAGGAGCCGAGCGCGACGGCAGGAGGGAAACAGGTGGCGGGCACGCTGTCGCCGAGCCCGAGGGCGTCGCCCCGCTCGGCCTGGCGGCGCAGCCCGTGCGGTCCGTCGGACAGGGTGAGGGCGGGCACCGCCTCGCCGATGGGCGTGGTGTGCCAGGTGTCGCTCCCAGAGGTGAGCGAGGCCTTCTCCTCAAGGGTGAGGTCGGTCATCCGGTTCCAATTCCAATCCGAGCTGGGTGAGAAAGGCGACGACGGAGGCCCGCATGTCGACCTGCTCCGGATCCAGCAGCCACTGGGTCTGCAGGCCGTCCACCAGGGCGAGGAGCTGCTGGGCGACGGCGTCGGGGTCGTGCTTGATCGGCGGCGTGGCGCGGTCGAACAGGACGGACATCAGCCATGCCGTCCGTTTGCGCAGGCGCCGGTAACGCTGGACGAAGTAGTCGTGCGCGGGATGGGCGGGGTCGCTCGCCTCGCCCGAGACCTTCACGAACAGCCCGACCAGACCTGGTGTCCCCATGTTCAGGGTGATCTGGTCGAGGTGGCGGGAGAGGAGCTCCTCGGGCGCGAGGTCGGAGTCCGACGACAGCGCCTGCTCCGCGGCGACCTGCTCGCGGCGGGCGAGCACCTGGATGAGAAGGTCGTCCTTGCCGGGGAAGTGGTGGAGCAGCCCCGCATGGGTCATGCCCGCGTGCGCGGCGATGTCGCGCAGGGAGACGGCGTAGAAGCCCGAGCGCGAGAACAGCTCCATGGCTGAGTCGAGGATGCGTGAGCGGGTGCGCTCGCCCTTGGTCCCTTGACGGGGAATCGGTGCGTTCACCGACCAGCCTTTCTGCGATCCGAATGCCTGATGAGGGCGAGACTAGCGCGGCTCACACTAAATCTACCACGTGGTTAGTTTTGCATGTATGCTCGCCGAAAATCCGAGACGGAGTGAGCGTCATGAACAGATCCCCCGCGCTAATCGCCCTCCTTACCGCGGCCACCGTGCTCGCGGGCTGCTCGGGCGCCGACGGCCAGGCGCCGGGCGAGGGTTCGAGGACCCTGACCATCGCGACGATGACCCTGCCGCAGAGCCTCGACCCCAACGACGCCAACGGCAGCGCCATGCCGTTCTTCCAGGCCGTCTACGACACCCTCGTGAAGCGCGAGCCCGACGGGCGCTACAGCCCGATGCTCGCCTCGGAGTGGAAGTACAGCGACGACCAGACCCAACTCGCCCTCACCCTGCGCTCCGACGTCAAGTTCGACGACGGCACCCCCTTCAACGCGCAGGCCGTGAAGGCGAACATGGAGCGCTTCCGCAAGGGCGGCGGCGCCCAGGCCAAGACGCTCAACGACGTCAAGGCCATCGAGGTGGTCGACGACACGCACGTGACTCTTCGGCTCTCCCAGCCCAACTCCGCGATGCTCTACTACCTGAGCGACGCGGCGGGCCTGATGGCCAACCCCGCGGACTTCACCAAGGGCGAGGCGCTGAAGACCAAGCCCAACGGCACAGGACCCTACGAGCTGGACCCGAGCCAGACCGTCATCGGGACCAAGTGGGTGTTCAACCGCGCGGCCGGCTACTGGGGCGGCAAGCTGCCCTATGACACGGTCGCCATCAGCTACTTCGACAACGAGACCGCGATCGTGAACGGCGTCAAGACCGGGCAGGTCAACGCCGCCCTCATCCAGGAAGCCGACCAGCAGATCAGCGTCGAGGGCCACCCGAACGTCAAGACGACCAAGCAGGACTTCGACTTCCAGGGCATCCTGCTCTTCGACAGGGCCGGCGCGGTCACCCCAGAGCTGCGCGACCCCCGCGTGCGACAGGCGCTCAACCACGCCATCGACCGCCAGACGATGCTGGCCAAGATCCGCCAGGGCCGCGGAACGGTCACCAGCCAGGTCTTCGGGCCCACCACCGCCGCCTACAAGCCCGAACTCGACACCTACTACACCTACGACCAGAACAAGGCGCGCGAACTGCTCAAGGAGGCCGGCCACGCCGACGGCTTCACCCTCAAGCTGCCGCGCATCCCCGCGATCGTCTCCGAGGCGCTGGCCGCCTCGCTGCAGACCGACCTCGCCGCCGTCGGCGTGAAGCTGGTCTGGGACGACGTCGACCAGGGCTCGGCCGTCCAGCGCATCTTCAGGGACCGCGCCTTTTCCGGCATGGTCATGAACATGGGCCAGGCCTCGACCGACTGGGTCGTCGTCGGCGAACTGGTGCTGCCCGGCGCGTTCAACATGTTCGGCTACACCGACGCCACCGTGAAGAGCCTGCTGCCCAAGATCCAGAGCAAGCCGGCCGCCGAGGCGAAGGCGGACCTCCAGGCGCTCAACGAGCACTTGGTCAAGGACGGCTGGTTCCTGCCCTTCTACCGGATGACCTACCTGCACGTCTCCGACGGCAGCGTGAGCATCACCCCCCAGGACGGCATGGCCGTGCCCTCCATCTACAACTACGCGCCCGCCGCCTGATCATGCTGAGCTTCATCCTTCGCAGGATCGCGGCGGGGGTGGCCCTGCTGTTCGTGATCTCCCTGCTCTCCTACACCCTGCTGTCGATCCCGCACATCGACGTGGGCCGGCAGCTGCTCGGCCAGGGCGCGGCCCAGGACCTCGTCGACGCCAAGAACGCGGCGCTCGGCCTGGACCGCCCCGCCCTGGTGCAGTACCTGGACTGGCTGGGCGCCGCCGTGCGAGGCGACTTCGGCACCTCCTGGTTCACCAGCGAGAACGTGCTCAGGGCGATCGCCAACCGGCTGCCCGTCACCCTCAGCCTGATGATCGGAGTCACTCTCGTCACCGCCGTGCTGTCGTTCCTGCTCGGGGTGTGGGCAGGCGTGCGGCGCGGCGCGGTCGACAGGTTCGTGCAGGTCTTCGCCGTGCTGGGCTACGCCCTGCCCGGCTTCCTCGTCACGCTGGTCATCGTCCTGGTCTTCGCCGTACGGCTGAACTGGTTCCCCGCCATCGGCTACGTGGGGCCGAGCCAGTCCTTCACCGGCTGGCTGTCCACCGTGACGCTTCCCGTCATCTCGCTGTCGATCGGCTCCATCGCTGGGGTCGCACAGCAGGTCAGAGGGTCGGTGATCGACGTCATGCGGCAGGACTACGTGCGCACCCTGCGCGCGAGGGGCCTGCCGCCGTGGCGGATCGTCTTCGTCCACGTCGTCCGCAACGCCTCGGCCCCCGCGCTGGCCGTGCTCGGCATGCAGTTCGTCGGGCTGCTCGGCGGCGCCGTCCTCGTGGAACAGATCTTCGGGCTGCCCGGCGTCGGCAGCATGACCGTCACCTACACCACCCGGGGCGACGTCCCGATCATCATGGCGCTGGTCATGTTCACCGTGATCGGCGTGATCCTGATCAACCTCGTCGTGGACGTCCTGATCGGCTGGCTCAACCCGAAGGCGAGGATCGCATGAGGCTGCTCAGGCACCCGCTGGGGCTGATCTCGGCGCTCCTGCTGGCCGCGGTGGTGCTGGCCGTGCTGCTGGCCCCCGTCCTCAGCCCGCAGCCGCCCGGCCTGTCGAGCCTGCGGCTCGCCTTCGAGGGCCCCGCCGCGGGACATCCGCTCGGCTACGACTCCGCGGGCCGCGACATCCTGGCCAGACTCCTGTACGGCGGGCGCAACACGCTCGGCGGCGCGGTGATCGCCCTCGCCGTGGCCCTGGTGCTGGGCGTGCCGAGCGGCCTGCTCGCGGGATACTACGGCGGCTGGTTCGACTCGGCGGCCAGCTGGGTCGTCAACCTGGTGATGGCGCTGCCCGCGATGGTGGTGCTGCTGGCCTCGCGCGCCATCCTGGGCTCCACCGTGTGGGTCCTCATGGTCGTCCTCGGCTTCCTCGTGGCGCCCAGCTTCTTCAGGCTCGTGCGCGGCATCGTCGCCAACGTGCGAAGAGAGCTCTACGTCGACGCCGCCAAGGTCTCGGGCCTCAGCGACACGCGCATCGTCTCCCGTCACATCCTCATCGTCGTGCGGGCCCCGATCATCATCCAGGTGGCGCTCGTCGCGGGGATCGCCATCAGCCTGCAGGCGGGGCTCGAGTTCCTCGGCATCGGCAGCGGCGACTCCCCGACCTGGGGCGCCATGCTCAACGAGGCGTTCAAGAACATCCAGCGCGCCCCGCTGCTGATGCTGTGGCCCGGTCTCGCGCTCGGCCTGACCAGCGGCGCGCTGGTCCTGCTGGCCGCCGCCCTTCGCGACGTGCTCGAAGACCGCGGCACGGCGCCCGCGGCGTCACGCACCGCCCCCGACGTCCCCCACGTCCCCGACGTCCGCGCGACGTCGAAGCCGGCTGCGGGGCAGGCAGGGGAGCGCGCCCACCTGCTGTCCGTGCGCGATCTGGGCGTCGCCTATCCGGGGACCGGCGAGGTGGTGCGCGGCGTCGACCTCGACGTGCGCGCGGGAGAGATCGTCGGCCTGGTCGGAGAGTCCGGCTCGGGCAAGACGCAGACCGCCTTCTCCATCCTCGGCATCCTCCCGGAGAAGGGCCGTGTCTCCCGCGGCAGCATCACCATCGAGGGCCAGGAGATCGTCGGCCTGCCCGAACGCGCGCACCGCGCGCTCAGAGGCACGCTCGTCGCCTACGTTCCGCAGGAACCGATGAGCAACCTCGACCCCGCCTTCACGATCGGCAGCCAGCTCGTCGAGCCCATCCGCTACAAGCTCGGCCTGCGCAGGGCGGAGGCGACCAGGCGAGCCCTCGACCTGCTGCGCCTGGTCGAGATCACCGACCCCAGGCGGACCTTCGACTCCTACCCGCACGAGATCTCCGGCGGCATGGCGCAGCGCGTCCTCATCGCGGGCGCCATGTCCTGCGACCCGAAGCTCCTCATCGCCGACGAGCCCACCACCGCGCTCGACGTCAGGGTCCAGGCGGAGGTCCTCGGTCTGCTGCGCAGGCTGCAGCGCGACAACGACCTCGGAGTCCTGCTGGTCACCCACAACCTCGGCGTGGTCGCCGACCTGTGCGACAGGGTGGCGGTGATGCGGGAGGGCCGCATCGTCGAGCGCGGCACGGCCGAGCAGGTCCTGAGCACGCCGAGGGACCCCTACACGCGCGAACTCCTCAGCGCGGTCCTGCCACTGGAGGCGAAGTGAACGCCCTGCTCACGGTCGAGGACCTGCGGGTCTCCTTTCCCGGGAAGGGGTGGGGCGCCCGTCGGGTCGAGGTGCTGCGAGGGGTGAGCCTGGACATCGCTCCCGGCGAGACCCTCGGACTGGTCGGCGAGTCCGGGTCGGGCAAGACCACCATCGGCAGGGCGATCCTGGGGCTGGTGCCCGTCCAGTCGGGCGCCATCACCTTCGGCGGCGAGCGCCTCGACCGGGTCAAGGCCAGGCGCAGGCGCGAGCTCGGCCGCGACCTCCAGGTCATCTTCCAGGACCCCTACACCTCGCTGAACCCGTCCAGGACGATCGGCGACACGCTCTCGGAGCCGCTCCTCGGACAGGGGATCGGCTCCCGTGAGGCCCGGTTGAGGGTCGGCAGGCTGCTCGACAGGGTGCACCTGCCCGCCGACGCCGCCCGGCGACTGCCGAGGGAGTTCTCCGGCGGGCAGCGCCAGCGGGTGGCGATCGCCCGCGCGCTGGCGATCGACCCCAAGCTGATCGTGTGCGACGAACCGGTCTCGGCGCTCGACCTCACCACCCAGAAGACCGTCCTGGACCTCCTGCTGGAGATCCAGGAGCAGACGGGGGTCGCCTACCTGTTCATCTCCCACGACCTGGCCGTGGTGCGCTTCGTGAGCCACCGCGTCGCCGTCATCCACCGGGGCGAGATCGTCGAGAGCGGCCAGGCGGCCACCGTCACCAGCCAGCCTCGACACCCCTACACCAGGGGGCTGCTGCTGGCGGCTCCGGTGGCCGACGTCGCCGAACAGCGCGCCCGCCGTCAGGCCTTCGAGCTGGAGTACGGCGGGCCGAACAGGACCGCCGAGCGGTAGTAGCCCTCCCAGCCCAGCCGATCCCACCACGGACCGTGGGCGCCCACCCTGTCCCGGTAGTGCGCCCACTCCGTGGCCTGGGGCGTCCACGCCTTCTCCGCGATGCCCGGCAGTCTCGGCAGCAGCAGGAACGCCAGGTCGTCGAAGGAGGTGACGCTCTCGCACCAGATCGCCGCCTCCACCCCCGCCAGCCGCGCCCCGGCGGGGATCTCGGCCAGCTCGGACGGCCGCCAGCCGAACAGCTCCTCGCAGGTGCGTGGCGTGTAGGAGGCCATGCCCACCCTGGTGCGGCGCTCGTTCTGGTCGGCTCGCGTGGACTCCTCGGCGTAGCGGCGGTCGAGGTAGAACACGCTGCTCGGCGAGGCGAGCACGTACGCGCCGGCGGCGACGGCCTGAGGGGTGTCACGGGAGGAGTGCTCGAAGGAGCCGGCCACGATGTCGATGAGCGGGTGGTACTCGGCGGGAGCGCTCTTCCTGGCGGCCTCGGGGTCGAACGCGTCGCCTTCGCCGACCCAGCACTGCGCCACGTCCTCGGGCTGAAGGGCGAGGGAGCGGGCCGCCTCCTGCCAGGCGACCACCCGCTTGCCCGTGGCCCTGGCCAGCTCGAGCGACCTGGCGACGAACTGCGCGTACAGCTCCGGCGGCATCCCGAACGCCTCGTCGCCGCCGATGTGCAGGAAAGGGCCAGGGGTGAGCGCGGCCACCTCGCCGAGCACGTCCGCCACGAAGCCGTACGTCGCCTCGGCCCTGGGGTCGAGGTGGCGCAGCAGCGGGTGCGCGGGCTCGTCGGCGCCCGCCAGTTCGGGGTAGGCGCGGACGGCCGCCTGGGTGTGACCTGGCATGTCGATCTCGGGCACCACGGTGACGAAGCGGGCCGCCGCGTAGGCGACGATCTCCCGGAAGTCGTCGTGGGTGTAGAACTGCCTGCCTTCGCCGTTGCGCGAGCCCTCGTCGCCCGGCCAGTTGCGCGGGTCCGTCAGCTCGGGCCTGCCGGAGATCTGCAGCCGCCAGGCCTGGCTGTCGGTGAGGTGCAGGTGCAGCACGTTGAACTTGTACAGCGCCAGCAGGTCGACGACCTTCTTGACCTGGTCGACGGGGAAGAACCTGCGCACCACGTCCAGGGACAGCCCGCGCCAGCGCAGGGCGGGCCCGTCGAGGACGCGTACGCCTGGGGCCACGAGCCCCGGCTCCTGTCGGGTCAGCAGCTGCGCGAAGGTCGTCGCGCCGCGGAACAGCCCCTCGGACGAGGAGGCAGTCACCGTGGCCGACCTCTCGCCGATCGCCAGCTCGTAACACTCGCGCGTCTCGGCCTCCTGGTCCAGCGGGTCGAGGCCGCCGGGCATGACCAGGCCCTCGAAGCCCCTGTTCCCGTGGTCGAGGACGAGGAGCAGGTCGGCCTCGTCGGCGACCTGGACCGTCGGCTTCACGTCGTGCAGCAGGGCGAGCAGCCCGGCCACGACCTCACCGAGCTCGAGCAGGTCGACGGAGGACACTCCGATGCGCGGCCGGCCCTCCAGCCGGAGAGGGGCCGCTACGGGGGTGATCCGCTGAGGGTAGGGGACGAGCGGAGGGGTCGGCGACATGGCGCTCCCTGCGTGACGAAGTGAGCTGACCCCCATTTCCTACCACATGGTAAGTTTTGGCATCAGGTCAGGGCGTAGATGCGCAGCCAGTCGACCTCCATCCACGCCTCGCCCTCGCTGCCCTCGCCAGGGAACCAGTCGAGCTGGAGGCAGGCCGACATCGGCGTCGTGACGGCGATGTCGGACCTGAACCACTCCTGGCCGTCGATGTAGCCGACCACGCCCTCGGGAGAGGTCTCCACCGCGTAGGTGTGCCAGGTGGTCATGTCCAGGCTCGCGTGCGCCTCCTGCCTGCCCTGCGGCGAGTGCATGAAGAAGTTCGGCCGCTGCCGTTCGGGGTCGTCGATCACTTCCAGGAAGTCGATCTCCTCGCCGCCGTTCGGCTTCACGCCTCCGCCGCCGCCGGCCGGCCACAGCAGCGCGACGGGGTGGTAGGAGCCCGCGCCCGGATAGAGGCGGATGCGCGTCTCCCACCGCCCGTACTGCTGCGTGTACCTGGCGGCCAGGCCGGCGGTGGTGCCGTCGGGGGTGCCGTACAGGAACAGGGCGCCGTCGCCGAGGAAGAGCTGGCCCGGTGAGCGGCGACCGTTGCCGGCGTGGCCTGGCGAGTCGTAGACGGCCCACTCGTTCGGATCGAGGAAGTCGTCGAACTCCGCGCACCACACGGGCTGGCCCCACCCTCGCTGGTCGTCGAGTTGCGCGCACGGCGCGGCCGTCGCGACGCCGACGAAGCCGGGCGTGCTGGAGCACAGCACCGCCACCAGCCCGGCGACGGCGATGCGCGAACGCGTTCTGGACATCATGGGGCACCCTCCTCCGCCCTGGCACAACCGGCCGCGGGCCCGAATACCCAGCACATCGTAGGCATGAGCCCTGCCTGAACAGGGGTGGTCGCCTGCGACGCGCCGGTGCCGGTCCGCGACTGGGCGGCGGGGGATGCCGCGGGGGCCGCTGCGGGGGTGTCGGCGGGTGCCGCCGACGGAGGGGCCGCGAACGGCTGGGCGGGGGCGGGCGGGACGAAGGCCCACCTGGGCTGCGCCACCGAGGAGGAGGTTCCCCAGCACGTGGCGCTGTTCATGGTGAGGCAGGAGTTCCCCGTGGAGGGGGCGTAGGGCGCGGCGAGCGCGGGCAGCGGCAGGACGGTCCTGGTGCCGAGGGCGTTGAGCGGGTTGAGCGCGAGCACGCGGGCGTCGGAGGTGTCCTTGCCCTGTCCCGAGCCGGGGGCGGGCCCGCTGTCGGGCGCGGTCACGCCGGGATCGGTGTTCACGGGCGCGGACGGCGGCAGCGACGGCTCCCGCGCGGGAACCGACGCCTGGGCGGGCGCGGGCGCCGCGGTGGGCCCGGTGGCAGGCACGGCGGAAGGCACAGTGGCGGGCGCTTCGGTGGGCACGTCGGCGGGCCGCCTGGCGGGCGCCGTGGGGGGCGCGGCGGGGGGCGGTGTGGCGGGAACCGATGCCCTGGGGGGCGTCGAGGCCTTGGCGGGTTCGGGAGCCCTGGCGGGTGCGGACGGCTTGGCGGGCTGGGAGACGGCCGGTGGCTGCTTGACGGCGGCGGTCGGCCTGGCGCTCGGCTGAGCGGTGCTCCTGGGCGCGGGCGGGCTGGCGGGCGTGCTCTTGGGCGCCGCGCTGGCGGTGGGGGCGGGTTTGGCGGGGGCGCCGGCCGTCGGGCTGGTCTTGGGCGTGCTCCTGCCCTTGGGGATGACGATCTTGATGGGTTTGAGCTTGGGGATCTCCAGTTTCGCGGCGTGCGAGGCGGTCGGCTTCTCGCTGGGTTTCGGCTCCTCCGAGGGCACCGGCTTGGGGTCGGGCTTGGGCGCAGGCCTCGCGCTTGCCGGAGGCTTCTTGCTCGCGGGCAGCTGCGAAGGGCTCTTCTTCGGGGAGGCGGTGGGCTCGGGGGTGCTGGAGGCGGAGGTGGTGGGCGCGGGCTCCTCGGGCGCGGGCTCTTTCGGCGCGGGGTCCTCGTCCGTCGGAGCCGTGGTGGGTTCCGTGGTGGGCTCTGTCGTCGGTTCCGTCGTCGGTTCCGTCGTCGGCTCGGGGGCGGGCTCGGCTGTCGGCTCCTCGGTGGGCCGCGGATCCTGTGGCGGCTCGGGAGCCGGTTCGGGGCGGGGTTCGTGTGTCGCGACAGGACCCCCCTCGGGTAAGGAGGGCTCGACGTCGGCATGGGAGATCCACGGCTGGGCGAGCGCGCCTCCGCCCACCACGGACACGCATGCCAGCAGCAGGCCCGAGGCGAGGGAGAGGGGCCGGGAGGGACGGCGTGGGGTCATGAGGTGGTGTCTCCTGGACTTCACTCGGCGGGATCGGTGTGGGCGATGGGCCGCCAGCCGGCCGCGGTGAACTGGGGGGTGCCCGGAGCGGCCGCGGGTGGCGCGGCGACGGGCCTGGTGTCGGGGGTGTTGACCCAGTCCCCGCCGCGCAGGGTGGGGTGCCAGGTCATGAGCAGGTTCATGGCGTAGGGACTGGAGTACAGCGGGCCCGCGTCGCCCTTGGTCGCCGACACCTGGACGAGGACGGAGACGAGGATCTGGTCCTTGGCCCGCTCCTGCCAGCGGATGCCGATCGTGCTCGACCTCATGGCCGCGCCGGCGGGCAGGGAGCCCTCCTCGGGCAGGCCGAGCGTGCGCCGCCAGCCCTTGGTCGCGCTGACGGCGCCCTCACGGGCCGCCGCCCGCTGCTCGGGCGCCGCGTACAGCTCGGCGGCGGCCATCGCCTGGACGTCGTCGAGCGTCCACGCGGCCTCCAGGGTCGCGGCGGCGGCCGAGGCGGCGCCCAGCTCGGTGTGCGGGAAGCCGACGGGGAAGCCGGCCTCGCCGTGATGCCCCGCGGGCTGGGCGAGCGTGACGGGGCCTGCGTCCGAGCCTGGTCGCAGGATCCAGGCGGCGACGGCGACCGCGAGCACCGCGACCACCACGCTCGCCACGCGGCGCAGGCGGTGGCGGCGCCGTACCGGGCCGAGGTCCCAGCGCAGGGCCGGGTCCTCCATCACAGGCGACACTAGTGACCCCGATCGGAGCGCAGGCTGAAGGCCTGCCCCGCCGCGGCGGCGAGGCGCAGGTACGCGCCCGCGGTGGTGGGCCGCAGCCGCAGCAGGTCCACCTCCGCGCCCTCCTTCAGATGCGGGTCGTACGGCACGCGGATCACGGTCCTGCACCTGGCGCTGAAGTGCTGCTCCAGCAGGTCCACGTCGACGTCGCAGCGCTCCTCGACGGCGTTCAGCACCACGATGGCGTTCTTCACCAGGTCGGCGTGGCCGTGCGCGGTGAGCCAGTCGAGCGTGGCGGCCGCCGAGTTGGCGCCGTCCACCGCGACCAGGCTGACCAGCACGATCTGGTCGGCCATGTCCAGCGTCGCGCCCATGGCGCCGTGCAGCAGCCCGGTGCCGCAGTCGGTGATGCAGATGGAGTAGTAGCGCTCGATCAGCCCTGCCACGGTGCGGTAGTCGTCGGCGGCGAACGCCTCGCTCACGGCGGGGTCGGTGTCGGAGGCGAGCACCTCCAGCCGCGCGGGCGACTGGGAGGTGAAGGCGCGGGCGTCGGCGTACCTGACGATGTGCTCGGCCTCGGCCAGCAGCGTGCGGATCGTCGCGGCGGTCTCGGACTTGACCTTCAGGCCCAGCGTCCCCCTGTCGGGGTTGGCGTCGATGGCGATGACCCTGTCGCCCCTCAACGAGGCGAGCGTGTTGCCGAGCGCCGCCGTGGTGGTGGTCTTGCCCACGCCGCCCTTCAGGCTCATGACCGCGATCCTGTGATGGCCGCTGGCCACGGGCGTCTGCGCCTGGGCGATCAACTTGCGCCGCTCCACCTCGGCCGACGACTCGGGGGGCAGGTACCTGTGGCCCGACAGCTGCCAGACCAGGCGCCGCCATCCGGAGGAGGGTTCGGGCCGCCTGTTGGTCAGCAGGCGTTCGGCGGTGAGCGGGATGGACTGGTCGAACTGCTCGGGCGAGGTCGCCGGCTTCTGCAGCCTGGAAGGGGTCTCCGTCATGGCAAGGGGTCCTTTCGCAAGGGGTCAGCAGGTCTTCCATCGGATGCGGGTGGTGAGCGAGTCGGAGGGGCCCTGGACGGTCAGCACGACCTCCGTCGGTGACGGGTCTCCGCACCAGTGGCGAAAGCGCAGCGCCCGCACCCGGATGACGGCGGGGTCGCCGTCGCCCGAGGTGCCCGTGGACGGGGTGACGGTCAGCCCCGGCGCGGTGATCCGCCAGCTCACCGGCTCGCCGGGGACGTTCAGCGTGATCGTGCCCCTGCCGAAGTCGTCCAGCGCGATCGAGGGGGGAAGCGTCAGCCGGCCCGCGAGGGCGTCGTCGCCCGCCGAGGGGGTGAACGTGGTCTCGGGGGGAGACTCCGGCGAGGGGCCGAGGACCTGCAGGCCGGTGATCATGCCTGCCGTACCGGCGACGAGCATGATGGCGGCCTTGACGGCCGTACGGCGGGTGCGCGCGCCCGCAGCGGCCAGCGCCTCGGGCAGCCGGGACCTGGGCCTCGGCTCGGGCGGCGGCGAGACGGCCTCGGCCGGCTCCTCCCGCGCGGGCCGGCCGGGCGGCGGGCTGGTCGCCTGGTCGGTGGGGGAGAGGACCTCACGGGCCCACACCCTGGAGGCCAGCGCGTTGAACAGCGGGGTGTCCTGGCCGGGGGTCGGGATGGCGGGGGGCCGCACGTCGAGGTCCTGCCCGGCGGGCCGTCCCTCCGAGTCGGCGGGGGCGGCCTGGCGGGGGACCACGGGGGGAGCGGGGTCGGGCGCGGAGGGCAGCAGGCTCAGCACCTGCTCCCTGCGCGCGAGGCTCAGCGGGGCCACCGGCACCTGGTCGATCATCTGGGGAACGGTGTAGTGGATGTTGAAGGGCCGGTTGCAGGCCGAACACTCGATCATGTGCGTGAGCAGATCCGAGCGCGCCGAGGCGGACCCGTCGGGGAAGGCCGCCGCGGCCAGAGGGGGCAGCACCTCACAGGTGGGCCTGCCGCGCGAGAGCGCGTCGAGCCCGCTCACCAGCGTCTCGATGAGGTCCTGCGTCCTGGTGACCAGCCGGTGCGCCTCCGCCTCCGGCAGGCCCAGCGCGTACGACAGGTCGGCCAGGGTCAGCTCGTGACGGAACAGCAGCAGCAGCGCCTCCACGCCCAGCGGGTCGACCACCGCCCACGCCCGCTCCATGAGCTCGGCGTCGGGCAGACCCGCCCCCGTCCCCGGGTGGTAGCCGTCGCGGCAGGCGGGATCGGCCAGGCAGACGCGGCGCAGCGCCGCGATCAGCAGGCCGCGCTCGGAGACGCTCTCCGGCACGGCCGGCCAGTTCGACGCGCCGAGCGCGGCGGCGACCGCGGCGGGCGCGGCGGCCTCGCCCAGCCGGTGGACGGCGTAGTCCATGAGGTGGCCGCCGTGCTCGCGCACCCATGCCGCCGCTCTGTCAGGTCCGAGGATGGCGCTTCCCATGTCGTGAAGGGAGCTCATGGCCCCGGGTCCGGCTCGACGACGCCCGGCGAGCTCTCCGTCGAAGGGGCGCTGCCCCTGGTGGGATCGACCACCACGAGCTGCAGGTTCCGGTCGGGCAGACCGGTGAACTTGGTCCAGTTGCTCACCTCGCCGTCGGCCGGGTCGGCGTACAGCCACCGGATGAACGCGGGCCACATGCAGGAGTCGCGTGGCAGGTTGGCGGGCGAGGCGGCCGAGACGCCCATCGCCTGGAGCTGCTGCTGGCTGTAGTCGCGGCACTCGGGGGTGCCCGGTGGGGCGATGGTGAGGTCCCATTCGCCGTTGGCGTCGGTGTAGGTCCTGGTGCCGTCGAGGCCGAGCGCCTCTTCGGCGCGCCGCATCAGCTCGGGGTCCTGGAAGATCGGCAGGCTCTCGCCCTCGGCGGTGGCCGGGCGCAGGGTGGTGCCTTGGGGAGCGCGCGGCTCCGAGGTGGCGGCGGCCGTGCCCCGCGGCTGGGTGGGCCTGCCGGTGGCGGCCGGCCGCAGCGAGGTCGGCATGGACGGCTGTGAGGGCGTGGCCCTGGGCTTGACGCTGACCCTGGTGCTGGCCCTCGCCGAGGGCTGCGCCGACCTGGCGGGCGGGGGGCTCTTCAGGGTCGGCGGGGCGGGCCTGGCCGTGGGCAGCGCGGTCTGCGCGGGGTCCTCGCAGCCGGGGGCGATCCCTTCGCGGACGGCCGGCCGCAGCGCGCTGCCGTCGGGCCCCGTCAGCAGGCACTGGCGGTCGTCGGGGGGCCGGAGGGTGGGGGTGCCGCCAGGAGGACGAGCCGTGGGGGCCTGGTCAGGCGGCCTGACCGTCGGCCTCTGGCCGGGCTGGCTGTGACGCGGCTGGTCCGGAGGGTTCTGGCGGGGCTGGTCCGTCGGGTTCCTGCGCGGCTGGTCCGGAGGATTCTGGCGCGGCTGATCGGGAGGGCTCTGGCTGGGCCGGCGCGGCGGGCTCTGGCTGGGAGGGCGCTGGACAGGCGAGCTCGCGGTGGGCGGGCTCCCCGTCGCTCTGGCCCGGTCCTGGCCGCTCTGGCCCGACCGGCTCTCGTCGGCGGGACGGGGGCGCACCGGTTGGAGCGGAGGACGGCTGGGGACGGGCTCGACGGCCCGCAGCGTGCCCTTGGGGAAGGAGGTGGCGGGAGCGTCGGCCAGCTTCGGCGTTCCGGTCTCGATCGTGTCGTCGTCCCTGCCGGTCTCGGGCTTGCGCTCCCTGTCGGGCTCGCTCCTCCTCGTCGAGGCGGGGGTGTCCTGCGCGGGAGGGCGAGGAGCGGGCTGTCGCGGCTCGTTCATCCGCGTGGGCTGCGGCGCCTCGCTCCTCCTGGGCGCGGGGTCGGGCCGCTCCGACTTCTTCGGTTCCTGCGGCCGCTCCGACGGGGTGGACCGGTCCGCGGGGTTGCCGGGTCTCAGCAGGGGCGGCGAGGTCGTCGTCCCGTTGCCCAGCAGGGGGATGGACGCGCACGCCTCACCCGTGGCCTGGACCGCCAGCCAGTCGACCGTGGCCGCCAGGCACACCGGAGGGCCCGCCGCGCCGCCCGACAGGGTGCTGCCGCCGTCCGCGCCGGTGAGGGAGCGGGCGGTGAGACCTCCCGAGGCCGACGCGGCGGACTGCCCGTCCAGCTGGTAGGTCCCCGCGGCCAGGCGCAGGACCTCGGTCCTGGGCTCGGAGGCGCGGTCGTGGAGTACGCTGCCCAGCCCCGCCCCGGCGCCGAACACGCCGATCGTGAGTGCTGTGGTGACGACCGTTGACCTGGAAGGTCTGCGTGGGGATGTCGCCATGGTGCTCCTCTTGTCTTCGGTTCGTCAGGTGCCGTGGCTCTCCAGTACGTCTGTCCAGTCGCCCATGACCCTGATGGGCTCGGCGGAGCCGATCGGCGGGACGTGTGCCAGGTACATCCGCCCGTAGGTGGCGCTCGCCGTACGGGCGAACGAGCGGTTGCCGGTGCGGACGGCGGCCGGGCCCTTCAGCGTCACCGTGGTGCCGGGACGCTCGGCCCTGCGCACCTCGGTGGAGCGGGCGGAGTACCAGACGAGCGCGCCACCGTCGGTGGTCCTCAGCGCCCTCACCTGGCCGGTCAGCCGGTAGGACAGCTCCAGCTTCCAGCCGGCCTCACGCAGCTGGGCGCGCTCGCGCTGCCAGAGCTTCACCGCGGTCGACGTCCACGGCCCTTCGGCGAACCGCCCGTCCTCGGTGGCTCGTTCCAGGCTCCTCAGGTGCGCGAGCGCGATCTGTTTGGGCGTGCCGCGCAGGCCGGAGGTGAACTCGTCCAGGCTCGTGGCGTAGCCCTCGGGGTCGACGGCGATGGCGGGCAGATCAGGCGCGGGGTCGCGGGTGTCGGCGGTCGAGACCGCGAGCCGCCATCCCTTGCCGGTCCTCACCATCAGGTCGGTCACGCGCGCGACGCCCGGCTCGTGCATGGCGGCCACGAACCATTCGCCCGCCTCCGCCGTACGGCGCGGCACCCACACCTTGGTGCCCGGCCAGATCCCCGCGGGGACCTCGCTCTTCTGCAGCCTGGCGGTCTCGAAGCTCGCCTTGGTCATTTCCAGCGCGAGCCCCTGTTCGAGCGCGTCGACGGCCTTGTGGTCCAGCTTGAGCTGGGCCGCCGACAGCTCGCGCTGGAAGCGGTCGTGCACCCGCTTGGCCTCGGCGGCCGTGACCGCCGGCTTCGCCCCGTCCCCTCGCGACGGAGCGGCCGACGTGGCCGGGTCGACCGGCTGACCGGTCGACCCGGCCCGTGCCGATCTTCGATCGGGATCCGCCGCCGACGCGGTGGCCATGGGAACGGCCACCCCCGGTGAAGGCTCCCTCGAAGATCGAATCGCGCCGAGCCCGATCCCCACCGCGGCCAGCACGACGAATACGGTCCCCGCACCGATGATCAGCCGCCACGGGCCGGACGACAGCCGCTCGGGCTCCCACTCGGACTCCGGCGGCTGAGGCTGCGATCTGTGCCTGGCCATCGGGGGTGTGGGCGCGGTCATGGCTGTGTCATCGGAGTGGCCGGGCGGCCAGACCTGCCTATCGGGCAGGTCCGATGGATCATGGGACACAAACCCCGATATTAGACTTACTGCACGTCCTTTCAAGGGTCATAAATGTAGTAATCGAACTTTCCGGATCGTATTAGAACTATATTTCGCAATATCTATAGAGAAGTACGAAAAAGTATAATTCGCGGCCTTGACTGGATCCTGACTACGGGTTATGGCCTGCGGGCCCGGTGGGCCCAGCTTCGGACGTGCGATTGACCGGACAACGGCTGACCGGAATTCCGGCCGGCAGCCCTCCCCTCGGCGGCAGGGGGAGTGGCGCATATCGGTCCTCGCCTGAAGTCGACGCGCCGTGGAAAGGGTTATCGGTGCATTGTCGGCTCGCTATGTCGCCCGCACGGCACGCAGGCACCGCGCGGCCTGGGCGCGAAGAGCCTCGGCGAGCTCGGGCGGCCCGCTGACGAGGGTGAAGTCGGCGTCCACCGAGGTGATCATCCACACCAGCGCGGAAGGGGTGTCGGCGCCGACATGGAACAGGCAGTTGTGCTCGTCGACCGCCTCGACCACGCCCATGCCGGGCCAGATCCTGTCGGCGACCGCCTCGGCGGACTCGTGCAGGGTCACGGTCGCCTGGCACGGCCACGTCCGCGACGACAGCTGGTGCGACAGGTAGGTCGCGACGTCGCCGTCGGGCGGCTGCCTCGGCGCGAACCGCGGGCCGTACGGGGTGCGGGGGGTCAGCCTGTCCACCCTGAAGGTGCGCCAGTCGTCGCGGTCGGTGTCCCAGGCGACCAGGTACCAGTGCCGGCCGAAGCTGACGAGGCTGTGCGGCTCCACCGAGCGGGTGGTGACGCCGCCGCGAGGGCTGGCGTAGTCGAAGCGCAGTCCTTCGTGGCGGCGGCAGGCGTCGGCGATCGTCATGAGTGTGTCGGGGCTCACCGCCGGCCCTGTGGCGCCGACCCTGACGGTCGCCGTGTGCAGCGTGTTGACCCGGTGCCGCAGCCGCGAGGGCAGCACCTGCTCGAGCTTGGTCAGCGCTCGCAGGGAGGTCTCCTCGATCCCGGCCACCGAGCCGCCCGCCGCCGAGCGCAGGCCGACCGCCACGGCGACGGCCTCTTCGTCGTCCAGCAGCAGGGGCGGCAGCGCCGCGCCCGCCCCGAGCCGGTAGCCGGCGCTCCCCCGGGTGGCGTGCACCGGGTAGCCGAGCTCGCGCAGCCGCTCCACGTCGCGGCGGACCGTGCGTGAGGTGACTCCTAGCCGCTCCGCGAGCTCGCCGCCCGACCAGTCGCGATGGGTCTGCAGCAGCGACAGCAGCCTGAGCAGTCGTGCGGAGGTCTCGAGCATGTCCGCCAGTCTGCCGGATGCTTAGGACCGAATCTTTCCTAAGCGGGTCCTAGCGTCGTCGGTATGACGAACCCGCAGGGCATCAGGCCCTTCCGTATGGACATCCCGCAGGCGCAGCTCGACGATCTGCGCGCCAGGCTGGCCAACACCCGCTGGCCGGAGGAGCTGCCGGGCGTCGGCTGGAGCAGGGGTGTGCCGGTGGGCTACCTGAAGGAGCTCGCCGAGTACTGGCGCACCGGCTACGACTGGCGGGCGCACGAGGCGGCGCTCAACGAGCACCCGCAGTACCTCACCACCGTCGACGGGCAGAACATCCACTTCCTGCACGTGCGCTCGCCCGAGCCCGACGCCATGCCGCTGATGCTGCTGCACGGCTGGCCCGGCGGGGTCGTGGACTTCCTCGACGTCATCGGAGCGCTCTCGGACCCCCGCGCGCACGGCGGCGACCCCGCCACGGCCTTCCACCTGGTGATCCCCTCGCTGCCGGGGTTCGGCTTCTCCACGCCGCTGGCCGGGCCCGGCATGAGCGCGGCCAGGATGGCAGGGCTGCTGGTGCGGCTGATGGCGGAGCTGGGATACGAGCGCTACGGCGTCCAGGGCTACGACACCGGCGCGTGGGTCGCCCCCGAGATCGGCAGGCAGGACCCCGATCACGTCGTCGGCGTCCACCTCAACGCCATGCTCACCTTCCCCGTCGGCGCGGAGGGCGAGATGGACGCTCTCACCGAGGCCGAGCGGCGGCGCTGGGAGTCGATGCAGAACTTCAACGACGGCTACCTGCAGTGCAACTCCAAGCGGCCCCAGACGGTGACCTACGGGCTGCACGACTCGCCCGTCGGCCAGCTCGCCTGGATCGTGGAGAAATTCAAGGAGCTCACCGATCCCGAGGAGGGGCTGCCCGAGGACAGCGTCGACCGCGACCGCATCCTGACCGACGTCTCGCTGTACTGGCTGACCGGCACGGCGGGGTCGGCGGCCCAGATCTACTACGAGGAGATGTCCGCCAACGCCTGGAGCGCCTCGGCTGACGGCGCGAGCTGGAACGACGCCGCCTCGGGGGGCGGCCCCGGTGCTGACGGCGCCTGGGATGCCGGCTCCGGGGATGACGGCTCCTGGAGCGAGGGCGCGGGCGACTGGGCGGCCGCTCAGCGGGGGACGGTGCCCACCGCGGTGCTCGTCTCCGCCCACGACGTGACCGTCCGCCCCTGGGCCGAGCGTGACCACAACGTCGTGCGCTGGACCGAGCTCGGCACGGGCGGCCACTTCCTGTCGATGGAGGCGCCGGACCTGCTGGTCGCCGACGTCCGCGAGTTCTTCGCGAAGGTGGGCTGAGGTGGGCGCCCGCGGGCCGCGTTCAGGCGCCGCCGTGCTGAGCCCGCGGGCGCTCAACCGCGCGCCGCTGGAACGGCAGCTGCTGCTGCGCCGCGCGGACCTGCCCGTGAGCGAGGCCGTCGAGCGGGTGCTCGGGCTGAACGCCCAGGACCCCAACCTGCCCTACCTCGCGCTGTGGAGCAGGCTCGAAGGGTTCGCGATCGAGCATCTGACAGTGGCGATCGAGGATCGGTCGCTGGTGCGCTCGACGATGATGAGGGCCACCCAGCACGTGATGTCGGTGCGCGACTTCCGCCTCGTCCGGCCGGTGCTCGCGCCGTTGCTGCGCAGGGTGCAGCGCAACGCCTTCGGACGCCGCACCACGGGGATCGACCTCGACGCGCTGGTGGCGGAGGCGGGGGAGCTGCTCGCGGGCGAGCGGGTGCTCACCAGGCCCGAGCTGGGCAGGCTCCTCGCCGAGGGGCGGCAGGGCGCCGACCCCTCTCGCTCTCGGCTGGAGCGTGCAGTACCTGCGGCCGCTGGTGCACCCGGCTCCCAGCGGCACCTGGAACGTCCGCGGCGCCACGCCCTTCGCCTGCGCAGGCTGGACCGGCATCCGGCCGCAGGCGACAGCCGAGGACGTGCGCCAGATGGTCCGCCGCTACCTGGCGGCCTTCGGGCCCGCCTCCGTGTCCGACGCGCGGGCCTGGTCCGGCGTCGGCGGCCTGCGCGAGGTGTTCGACCAGCTGCGCCCCGAGCTCCGGGTCCACGCCGACGAGTCGGGCAGGGAGCTGTTCGACCTCCTCGACGCCCCTGCGCCGCAGGAGGACCTGCCCGCACCTGTGCGGCTCCTCCCGGAGTTCGACGCGCCACTGCTGGCCTACGCCGACCGCACCCGCGTCATGACCGACGAGGTCCGCCGCCAGGTCTGCGTGGGCGCGGGCGTGGCGGCCACCGTCCTGGTCGACGGTACGGTCGCCGCCACCTGGACGGTGTCCCGCAAGGGCGCTGTCGCCACGTTGACGGTGCACCCGCTTCGCCACCTGCCGCCCGCGGCCCGCGACGAGATCGAGACGGAGTCGGCCCGCCTGCTCGCCTTCATCCACCCCGACGCCGAGGAGCGCCGCATCCACCTCCTGCGATCCGCGTGACCTGCGAGCCGCCCGAGGCCGCGCGCAGGCCGGTGTCATCGGGCAACCGCGATGAGAATCCGGCGCGCGCTAAGGTGTCACATCGGTGTGAAGGAGGGGCACGTGCGCATCGGGGATCTCGTGCAGGCGACCGGGGTGAACCGGCGGCTGCTGCGCTACTACGAGGAGCAGGGCCTGCTCCACCCGGTACGGCTGGCCAACGGCTACCGCGAGTACGCCGAGTCGGACGTCGTCGCGGTGCGCGCCATCCGCACCCTGCTGGCCGCCGGGCTGCCGACCGCCGTCATCGCCACGTTCCTGCACTGCGTCCACGACCAGGACGAGCCGGTGGTGCCGCGGGCCTGCCCGACCGTGCTCTCCCACCTGCGGCAGGAGCGCGCCCGCATCACCGAGACGATCAGCCGGCTCGAGACGTCCCAGCGGGAGCTGGACGTCCTGCTGGAGGCCGCCCTCCGCTGAGCGTCCTGACCACCCGCGCCGCCACCCCGGCGGCGCCGAGGCGGCTGGGCTGTGATCGATTTCCTCGCCTCGACGAGCCGCGATAGCGTCCCGTCTCATGATCGAGGGGCACGGTATCGAGGGGCACGGTGACGAAGGGACCGCGCGGACGGCGGCGGCGATCGAGGCGTTCATGGCCGGCAGAGGAGGCTCCTCCCGCGTGGCCCTGCGCCCGCTCACCCGCCACGACCAGGACGAGTTCGTGGAGCTGGTGCGCGCCAGCGCGGACCTGCACCACCCGTGGATGTCGCTGCCCGCCACGCCGGAGGCGTTCCAGAGCTACCTCGGGCGATTCGACCACGCGACCGCCCAGAGCCTGCTGATCTGTGTGCGCGGCACCGGAGCCATCGCAGGCCTCGTCAACATCAACTCCATCATCCGCGGACGCCTCCAGAGCGCCTCGCTCGGCTACGCCGCCTTCACCCCCGCCGCGGGCAGGGGCTACATGTCCGAAGGCCTGCGCCTGGTGCTGCACTACGCGTTCGAGCAGCTGCGGCTGCACCGGTTGGAAGCCCAGATCCAGCCAGGCAACCACGCCTCCCTGAAGCTGGTCGAGCGCCTCGGCTTCCGCAAGGAGGGCTTCTCGCCCGAACTGCTGTTCATCGACGGCGGCTGGCGCGACCACGAACGGTGGGCCGTCACCGCGGGCATGATCGGCCTCACTTCATGGGATCCGCATCCGACTCTGCCCGTCCGCTGACCGTCCCACCTGCCGGATCGGCCTGCTGAGCGCGCGTGCGGCTGGCCAGGGCCGGACTGCGCCGATGTCCAGGGAAGGGCCCACGCTGTCATCCGTCGCGGCGTCCCTGCGGGCCCCTGTCTCCGCAGGGCTCGGGTTGAGATTCTGAACTCACTCGCCTAGTGTCGAGTACAGAATCTGTACTGACAGAGGAGTGGGACATGCCTTTCGTGGAACTGTTCGCCCCCAAGGGAGCTCTCGACGGCGAGCGCGGTCGGCGGGTCAAGGAGCGGCTGGTGGCCGAGGTGATGCTGGCCGAGGGCGCACCCGACAACGAGGCGGCGCGAGAGATCTCCTGGCTCGTGGTCAACGAGCCCCAGGAGTGGTTCGTCGGCGGGCGGCCGATCGCCGGCCAGGAGCAGCCCCGCTACGTCGTCAGGGTCAGCGTCCCTGCCGGCTCGCTCGACGACGACAAGCGAGCCGACATGATCCAGCGCATCACCCGGGTCCTCTCCGAGGGGGAGGAGGACCCGGGACGGCTCCACGACAAGCCGGTCGCCTGGGTGCACCTGATCGAGATCGCCGATGGCAACTGGGGCGCCATGGGTAAGATCTTCCGCTTCTCCGACATCATCGAGTACGTGATCGGCGCGCCCGTCCCGGGCTGACAGGCCCTACGGGGTGACCGGGATGTTGGTCAACCCCGTCGTGGCGTTGGCGACGGTGTTGGAGGCGTGGACGACGTTCAGGACGCCCGGGCACTTGGACGTGGAGGTGATCTTGATGGCGTACTGGCCGACGCCGCCGAGGTCGGAGCGGTTGTCCCGCCAGACGTTCCCGCACCCGTTCCGGAACGCCGGGGTGGTGGAGGGGTTGTGCGTCTCGTACCCGTTGGCCAAGGTGCCGGGAGCGGTGAAGGTCCCGGTGTTGCCTTCGATCAGGTAACCGACGCCCTTGGCGTCGATCCAGGAGTCCGCCGAGTTCTGGCCGCTGAGTCCGGTTCCGTTGAACGTGTTGCCCCTGATCACGCCGTCGAAGGTGCCCTCCTTCACGTCGACGTGCTCGGCGGTGACCTGGGGGCCGAGCTGGTTGTTCAGCACCTTGACGCGGTCGGAGCGGTCGGCGCCATCCGAGTTGCCGTGGCAGCCCCAGTTGGAGCCGGCCGAGCCGATGTACACCGCCTCGCCGTAGCCGGGCTGGACCAGTCCGGTGTGCGTGATGCGGGAGTTCTGGATCACCCCGTCCGCCGACGACCTCCTGAAGTGCACGGCCTCGTCCTCGACGTGGTGCACGTACACCCCGTCGATCGTGACATGGTGGGAGTTGTCCAGCACGATTCCCTTCTTGGAGTCCTTCACCGTGAAGCCGGTCAGCTTCCAGTGGGGCGCGTCGTACAGCCACAGGCCGTAGCCGGAGTCCCATCCGCCTCCAGGGGCGGGGCAGGAGGGCGCGGCGCCTGAGGGGCCGTCGTTGACCAGGACGGCGTTCGACGGGCCTGTCAGGGTGATGGGGGCGGCGGCGCTGCCCGCGCGCTGGGTCACGAACGCCCCGCGGTACTCGCCCGCCGCCAGCCTGATGGTCTGTCCTGGCCGGGCGGCGGCCAGGGCGGCGGTCAGCCCTGCGGAGGTCGAGACGTCCACGATGGCGCCGGGCGCGCCGCCGTCCGTGGTGCCGTAGATCTCGAACTCCCACAGCGAGTAGCCGTACGGCGTGCCGCGGGTCGTGCCGTACATCCGGACGTAGCGCCCGCTGCCGGTGACGGCCAGGTCGTCGACCGCCCCGTCGCCCGTGCTGGTGGAGTGGACGTCGGTCCACGTGGAACCGTCGGCGGAGGTCTGGATCTTGTAGGCCTTGCCGTAGGCGGCCTCCCAGGAGAGCCTGACCCTGGTGATCGTGGCCGTGGAGCCGAGATCGATGGTGATCCACTCAGGGTCGTGGCCTTCCACGCTGGCCCAGCGGGTGGCGCCGTCGCCGTCCACGGCCTTGCCCGCGGCGAACTCGGCCGCCTCTACGGAGGAGGAGGTGGCGGGTCTGCCCCGCGACAGCAGCCTCTCCTCTCCACCGGGACCGGCCTGGGTCGTGGCGGTGACGGCGGTGCTCGCGGGGGAGGTGTTGCCCGCGGCGTCACGCGCTCTGACGGTGTAGGCGTAGCCGGTCGAGGGGGTGAGCCCGGTGTCGGTGTGGGCGGTGCCGGTGACGGTGGCCGCCAGGGTGGCGCCGCGGTAGACGTCGTAGCCGCTCACGCCGACGTCGTCGGTGGCGGCGTTCCAGGCCAGCGACACGCTGGTGGCGGTGGCGCCGGTCGCCCGCAGGCCGGAGGGGGCGCTCGGCGCCGTGACGTCCTGGCTCGAGCCGGGGGACTTGAGGAAGAGCGAGCCCGACGGGTCGGTCATCGAGGCGTGGACCCCCGAGCCGGTGTAGTCGAGCGTCTCCCCGCCCGCCCAGTCGAGGATGGTGCTCCCATCGGTGGCCAGATGCTGGAATCTCGTGGGATCGGCGGCGGAGCTGCCGAACTGGTAGACCCGCTGCCGGTCGGGATAGTAAGCCTGGTAGGCCCCGCCCTGCGTGGTCTGCTTGGTCAACTGGTTGTTGTAGAAGACGTTCTGCGGGCCGCTGGAGCCCGACCACTTGGCCGCCTTGGGCCCCGCGCCCCACCAGATCGGCCACCAGGTCGAGTCGTCTACCCCGCCGCCGCCCTCCTCGCCGCAGTTGGCCTGGCAGTTCTTCGAGGCGTGCTCGTACGGCACCGCCACCCTGTTGCTCTCGAACAGGTTGCGTCGTTCCCAGCCTCCGTGCAGGTTGAGGTCGGAGTCGAAGTCGTTGCCGATCGCCACGTTGCCCGAGGCCGACCACTGGAAGGTGAAGTGGCGCAGGTTCCTGCTGGTGTTGTAGGCGTAGAGGGAGTCCCAGACGCGCGAGCCGCGGAAGTAGCCGTTGCCGCCCTTGCCCTTGTTCCATGAGCCGTTGAACTGCGACTCCTGGACCTGGATGTTCTTGGCGTTCTCGGTCACGACCGCGTGGGACCCTGTCATCCACGTGCCCACGCGCCTGATCCAGACGTTGGCCGCCCACTTCAGCACGATCCCGTGCTGGGCGTACTCGGGCGCCATGTTGCCGTAGTTGTGCACGGCGTCGGCCTCGTCGAGGTCGTGGACACCGCCGCCGAGCTTGGGCATGCCCGTCATCTCCTGGGTGAGGGTCAGGTCCTCGATGCCCACGCCCTGGACGACCTTCAGCGGGGTGACCCTGCTGGGGTAGACCGTTCCGCCGATCGCGGCCGAGCCGTCCGAGGTGGAGTTGACCGGCAGGTCGTACTCCAGGGGCTTGTCGATGACGAGAGTCCTGCCCGCGGGGTCGACCGAGGCGATCTGGAAGATCTGCTGGCGCATGTGCAGGTTCGTGTGGCGCGCGGTGTCGGTGACCGTCTGCTGCTGGTAGAACTTCACGCTGTTGGCCGCGCCGACCCAGAGGAAGCCGCCGGCCCTGAAGCGCGCCATGTCCGCGCTGGTGGCGAGCTTGATGAGCGTGCTGCCGGCGGCCGACGACTCACGCAGCGGCACGCCGCCCGCCCAGTGCTGGTTGACGCTGCCCTCGAAGAGGTCCTTGCGGTTGGCGGGGGCGGAGGCGTGGTCGCTCGCGTACCTGGTGTGCACGTCGCGGGTCTGGACGCGCAGCAGGCCGCGGCCCGGCCAGGTCCAGCCGCCCTTGCCCGCGCCGTGGGCCATGCCGTCCTCGTCCCAGTCGCTGCCGTCCTCGGTCAGGGTGTCGTAGCGGGTGTTGGCGTCGGGACGGAAGGCGAGGACGGTCTGGCCCATGCCCGCGCCTCTGAGCACCAGATAGTCGGCGTCCAGGGCGAGTTGCCGGGTGACCAGGATCCGGCCGGCGGGCAGCGTGATGGAGGAGAGCCTGGTGTAGCCGGCGGTCGGTGTGCAGGTCGTCCTGATCGCGTCGATGGCCGCCTGCAGGCCCGTGGTGGCGTCGCCGCCGTCGGCGCGCACGCCGTACTGGCCGGCCAGTTCGGCGGACGTGACGTGGCAGGCGGCGTCGGGGTGCGCGTCGGCAGGGCCGGGTAGGGCGGCGCCGCCCCGGTAGCCCGCCCTGCTCCAGTCGGGCAGACCCGCCACGGGAGCCCGCCTGTTGGCGCTGCTCAGGTCGGGGATCGCGGCGGCGGACGCCGGCGGGTGCTGGGCGACCACGGTGGACAGGACGACGGCCCCAATCGCCAGCCATCGGGGGAGGTGCGACATCGGCAGTCCTTCAGGGGGGTGGATGCGCTCATTAATTAGGAAAATTTCCTAACTATACGGCGGAGGGTAGACATCCTGAGGCGCCGATGCAAGGCCCAAACCGGCTCCCGCGAAGGCCGGCGGTGCGCCGCGGGGCAGCCCAAGGATGTCGCCCGCACTTATGTTTGGCGGACCGCTATAAACAGGCAACATACTGGGCGCAATTCACGAAAGTTTCGATTTTTAACGTCAAAAGATGGGTTGTGTTATTTCACAAGGGAACCTTACGGTCATTCCATCGACGCTGAAAGGGGCATCCGATGCACGCGAACAGCAGGAATGGGCGCGCCGCGGCAGTGGGCGCGATCGTGGCCCTGGAGGCGCTCGTGCTGGGAGCATGCGCTTCCGGTGAGCCGGCCGGCCCTGGCGCCAGGGTCGAGGCGGCCGCGGCCGGCAGTCCGGCCGGCCAACCGAGGATCGCCGCTGTGATCAAGGGCCTGGACAACCCGTTCTTCCAGGCCATGAAGCAGGGCATCGACGACCAGGCCCGCGCGGGGGGCGTGACGGTCACGGTCCAGGCGGCCAACTCCATCACCGACACCACGGGCCAGGCCGACAAGCTGAACGGCCTCGCGGGGCAGGACTTCTCCTGCTACGTGGTCAACCCGATCTCCGGTACCAACCTGATCCAGGGCCTGGCCAGGCTCTCCATGCTGAACAAGACGGTCGTCAACATCGACAGCCCTGTCGACCCGGCCGCGGCCAAGAGCGCCAACGTCAAGCTGGCCACCTACATCGGCACCGACAATGTCGAGGCGGGCAAGATGGCCGGCCGGCGGATGACCGAACTGCTGCCCTCGGGCGGCGAGGTCGCGGTCATCGGCGGCATCGCGGGCGACGTCACCAGCGGCGCCAGGGTGCAGGGATTCCAGCAGGGCATCGGCCCCAATTTCAAGGTCGTCCAGACCGTCGCGGCCAACTGGGAGCGTCAGATGGCGCTCACCGCCGCGACCGACGTCATGCGGGCGAACCCGAACCTGGTGGGGTTCTTCGTCGCCAACGACGACATGGGGCTCGGGGTGGCACGTGCCATCGCCAACAGCGGCAAGACGGGCAAGGTGAAGGTCATCAGCGTCGACGGCAACAAGGACGCGCTGGAAGCGGTCAAGGCCGGCACACTCGACGGCACCGTCTCCCAGTACCCGTACGCGATCGGTCACATGGGAGTCGAGGCGTGCCAGGCCGCCGCGGCAGGCAAGACGCTCCCGCCCAATGTGAAGGCACCGGTCGAGATGATCACCAAGGACAACGCCGACCAGGCGCTGGCATCCACGCCCAAGCCGTTCGGCGCCTACGACGACCCGTTCAAGGCTCTCATCCAGTAGCGGCTACCACGTCGCGGCGATCCACCGGCGCAGGCCGGGGGCGGCGCGGCCAAGGGACAGACATGGCAAACGCAACGCTCGCCGCAGGCGATCGAGAAGCCTGGTCGGCCCGGCTGAAGGATCTGGGCTTCTGGGCCGAGTGGGCCGCCCTCGTGGGGCTGGTCGTGCTCGTGATCGTCTTCCAGGCGCTGAACCCGACGTTCCTGAGCGCGGGAAACATCGCGTCGATGCTGGTCGCCGCGGCGATCCTGATCATCCTGGCGGTGGGACAGACCTTCGTCATCGCCACGGCGGGCATCGACCTGTCGATCGCCTCCACCATGACGCTGGGCGCGGTCGCCTTCGGCCAGGCCTACGCGGCGGGGTGGGGGCTGGCGCTGTCGTGCCTGCTGGGGATCGTCGCCTCGGCCCTGGTCGGGGTGGCCAACGGCGTGATTATCGCCCGCGGCAAGATCACCGACTTCATCGTGACGCTGGGGACGCTGTCGGCTGCCTCAGGACTCGCGCTCATCCTGGCCGACGGCAAGCCCGTGACGATCATCGACCCGGTCCTGCTGAGCCTGTCGACAGGCGGTCTCGGGATCTTCGGCTGGTCGTTCGTCATCGCGGTCGTGGTCGCGCTGGTGGCGCACGTGATGCTCTTCCACACCCGGTTCGGCACCCACCTGCTGGCCACCGGAGGGGCGCCGGAGTCCGCGACGGCCATGGGGATCAGCACCGAACGCATCAAGATCGCCGTCTACACGATCAGCGGCACGCTCGCAGGACTCGGAGCGATCCTCCTGGTCGCGCGCATCGGCGCCGCCGAGCCCGCCGCCAACACCTCCTTCCTGCTCAACTCGGTGGCCGCGGTCGTGCTCGGTGGCGTCAGCCTCTTCGGCGGGCGGGGCACCATCATCGGCCCCTTCATCGGCGCGATGCTGCTGGTGGCGCTGGTCAACGGCCTGACCCTGCTCGGCGTCTCGCAGTTCTACCAACCCCTGGCCGTCGGCATCGTCGTGGTGCTGGCCGCACTCCTGACGAGGTTCCAGCGATGACCGCCCGACCCGAGCCCGGCACCTCGACCGACGGCGCGCTGCTGCGCTGTGAGAACGTCTCCCTGTCCTTCGGCAACGTCCGGGCCCTCGTCGAGGTCTCGCTGACGCTGCGGCGGGGCGAGATCACCGCCCTCGTCGGCGACAACGGCGCGGGCAAGTCCACGCTGGTGCGCTGCGTCTCCGGGATCCACCGGCCGCAGAGCGGACGCATCGTCTTCGACGGCGACGAGATCGACTTCCACTCTCCCGAGGACGCCCGCGAGGCGGGCATCGAGACCGTCCACCAGACCCTGGCCCTCGTCGAGGACCTGACGGTGTGGCAGAACCTCTTCCTCAACCGCGAGATCGTCCGCCGTCTGGGCCCCGTCGCCCTCCTCGACCGGCGGGCCATGCAGGCCCGCTCGAAGGAGATGGTCTCCACGCTTGCGGTCAACGTGCCCGCGGTGCGCTCACGCGTCCGGCGGCTCTCCGGCGGCCAGCGTCAGGCCGTCGCCATCTGCCGCGCCGCGGGTTTCAGCTCCAAACTCGTCATCATGGACGAGCCCACCGCGGCCCTCGGCGTCCAGGAGACCGCCCGCGTCGAGGAACTCATCTTCAGGATGCGCGAGGAGGGGCACTCCGTCCTGCTCATCAGCCACAACTTCGTCCAGGTCATGCGGCTCAGCGACCAGGTGTGGGTCATGCGCGCCGGCCGCTGCGTCGGCGGGCGCCGTACGGCCGAGACGTCCGGCGAGGAGATCGTCGCCCTCGTCACCGGCGCAGCCGGCCAATGAACACGACCCCAGCACCACGAGAAAGCACCCATCTCATGACCACTGACACCAAGACCAACCAGATCGGCGTGCACGCCCTGGTGTGGGCCGGCGACACGAGCCCGTCCTCGCTGGCCTACGCGATCGAGAAGACCAAGGCCACCGGCTTCGACCTGCTGGAGATCTCCCTGCACGACTCGGCGAACCTCGACGTCGTCGCCGCGCGCGACGCCCTGCGCAAGGCCGACCTCGGGGTGGCGTGCTCGCGAGGCCTCGCCTTCGACGCCGACGTCTCCAGCGACGACCCGTCCGTGGTGGAGCGCGGCGAGAAGCTGCTGCACGACTCTCTCGCCGTGACCGGCGCGCTCGGAGGCACCCACTTCACCGGCGCCCTCTACAGCGCCCTGGGCAAGTACGACCACCCACTGACCACCGCGGGGCGCCGTAACGTGGTGTCGGTCCTGCGCGGGCTGGCCCAGGAGGCCCAGCGGAAGGTCATGACGCTCGGCCTGGAGATCTGCAACCGGTACGAGACCAACGTCATCAACACCGCCCGCGACGCGCTCGTCCTTGCCGACGACATCGGTGAGGACAACGTCCTCATCCACCTCGACACCTACCACATGAACATCGAGGAGGACGACCTCGTACGGCCCGTGCACGAGGTAGGAGACCGGCTCGGCTACGTTCACGTCGGTGAGAACCATCGCGGGTACCTCGGCTCCGGGCACCTCGACTTCACCTCCTTCTTCCACGCGCTGGCAGACATCGGCTATGCCGGGCCCATCACCTTCGAGTCCTTCTCCTCCGCGGTCGTCATGCGAGGTCTGTCCAACGATCTGGCCATCTGGCGCAACCTGTGGTCCGACGGCGAGGACCTGGCACGTCACGCCCACGCCTTCATCACCGAGCACCTCCACACGAGCCGATCACGATGACGACACTCGACGAACTGGCGAACCGGGCCCGCTCCCTTGTCCGTGGCGGTCACCGCGCCCTGCTGGGCATCGCGGGCGAACCCGGCTCTGGCAAGACCACGCTCGCCGAGAACCTGGTCGCGCTGCTGCGGCGCGCGCCGCCGGTCGGCCTGCCGCAGGGGGAGTGGGTGGCGTACGTGCCGATGGACGGCTTCCACCTGGCGGACGTCGAACTCGACAGGCTCGGGCGGCGCGACCGCAAGGGAGCTCCCGACACCTTCGACGCCGCAGGCTACGCGGCGCTGCTCGGGCGTCTCCGGCAGGACGAGGAGGACGTGGTCTACGCGCCCGCGTTCGAACGCGATCTGGAACAGCCGATCGCCGGAAGCATCCCGGTCGAGCGGCCGGCCAGGCTGGTCGTCACCGAGGGCAACTACCTGCTGCTCGAGCAGGGCGACTGGGCGCGCGTGCGGCCCCGGCTGCACGAGGTCTGGTACTGCGATCTCGGCTCGGACGAGCGCGTGCGCCGCCTCGTGGCCCGCCATGAACGGTTCGGCAAGGATCATGACGCAGCCGTGGCATGGGTGCTGGGCACCGACCAGCGCAACGCCGACCTCGTCGCCACCACCCGCGCCCGTGCCGACCTCGTCGTCCCCGACACCCTCCTGCGCTCGATCGGCTACCGGGACCGGGCATTGATCGACTGACGACCGAACCGGCTCCCGGCACGCGGGTGCCGTCCGCCACGGCTCCCGCACCGACGGCCGGCCGGGATCGGGGCTACCGGCGGCGGGCGACGATCAGGCGGGCGTGCGGGCGGTGATGCCACTCACCGGCGGGGGCGCGGCTCAGGAACTCCTCGCGCAGCCGGTCGACGAACACCTCTCCTCGGGCGGTGGCGAGCGCGCGCAGCGGCCCGGAGCGGACATAGGCGTCGAAGACGGTCGGCGCGTCCACGTGGGACATCGGGTACGGCACCCGCTCGTCCCTCTCGACGGCCGCGCCGGCGGCCGTGAGCGCCGCCGTGAGCCGCTCCTCCCACGAGCCGTCGCCCGGCGGCACGTGCCGGCCGAGCACGTCCTTCATGAGCGCGAAAGGCCCGTCGAGCTCGGTGACATCGGGCCAGAAGACGACAGAGAGCCGGCCCGCGGGGCGCAGCGCCGTCACCCATGACCGGACGGCGAGTTCAGGCTCGGGAAGCTGCTGGAGACCGAACACCGACACGACGGCCCCGCACCTGCCCGACCAGCGTGGGTCGAGCGTCGAGGCGTCGCCCTCGACGACGCTCACGTTCGGCCACGGGACGGCCCGCTCACGCGCCCTGCGCACCATCCCCTCGGACAGGTCGATCCCGACGATCTCACGAAGGGGAAAGTGCTCGATCAGCGCGTCGAGCTCGGGAAAGGTTCCGCAGCAGGGCACCAGGACCGGCCCCTCGGGCGGCTCGGAGGTCGTGACCGCCTCCACCGCCGCCTCGACCCAGGGCGCGAAGCGGGGGACGAAATAGGCGTCGTAGCCCTCGGCCGCCTCGTCCCAGCCTCTGGCCACCTGGGCGAACTGTTCGGCATGATCCTTCATCGCCCGCCCAGCCTGGCGGCGATCCGCTGAGCGCCCGACCCCGACAGGGCAGCCAGCCCACTCACCCGCCCCGTCGCCAGGAGGAGCAGGTCACCCGCCGGCCCCCGCACCTCGTCAGGACCCTCGCCTGCCGACCAGTCCAGGTCGGTCGCGACCAGCCTCGTGCCGAGGAAGCGCTTGCGGGCGCCGTAGAACGAGCTGTCGTGGACGTGGGCCAGCGCCGCCATGACCGGCCCTTCCGGCATCTCGCGCAAGCGCCCGAGCGGCCGCGCCACGTCCTGCCCGTGCACGAGCGCGTCGACGAGCGGGTCCATCGGCCCCGCGCCGAGCGCGCGACGCGGTGAGCCCGCCGTCTGCCTGAACTGCGCGACGAGCTCGGCCGGCGTGAACCTGGCCGCCCGCTCCCTCGCCTGGTCGGCCACCATCGTGTTGAAGTCGCCGCGCGCCCTGATCACGCCCCCGATCGTGCCGAGCAGCGTCGAGCGCGTGGACATCGTCAGGTGAGCGGCCACGTCGTGCACCGTCCAGCCGGGACACAGGGAGTCCGACTCCCACTCGTGCGCGCCGAGATCGTCCAGTAAGTCGGCGAGGCTGAGCCGTTCGGCCTTCAGCCAGGAAAAGATCTTGTCTCTGTCCACGTTCGATTCTCCTCGTCGGATGAGGTTCAGGCGCCGGGCGTCTCGACGGCGTGCAGTCTGCGCCGCAGGTGCGCCCGCTCGGGTTCGGTGCCGGCCAGCTCCAGCGCCTCCCTGTAGGCGGCCGCGGCCTCGGGGAAGCGGCCGAGCCTGCGGAGCAGGTCAGCCCTTGCCGTGGGGTAGGGGTGGTAGCCGCGCAGCCTCGGCTCGTCGGCCAGCTCGTCGAGCAGCGCCAGGCCGGCCTCGGGGCCGTCGCGCATGGCGAGCGCCGCGGCCCTGTTCAGCGCGACGACGGGGGAGGGCGCGAGAGCGACAAGCACGTCGTAGAGCGCCACGATCTGCGGCCAGTCGGTGGAGGCGACGTCCGCGGCCTCGTCGTGCAGAGCGGCGATCGCGGCTTGCACGCCGTACGGGCCTGGCGGGCCGCCGGTCAGCGCGACGAGCACCAGGTCGCCGCCCTCCTCGATCATGGACTGGTCCCAGCGGTCGCGGTCCTGCTCGTCGAGCAGCACGATCTCGCCGTCGGGCCCCGTCCTGGCCTCGCGCCTGGCATGGACCAGCAGCATCAGCGCGAGCAGGCCCGCGACCTCCCGCTCGGAGGGAAGCAGCCTTCGCAGGATCCGGGCCAGCCTGATGGCCTCCTCTGCGAGGTCGAGCCGCTGCAGCCGAGCACCCGAGCTGGCCGCGTAGCCCTCGGTGAAGATCGAATAGATGACCTGGAGGACCCCTGGCAGGCGCTCGGGCAGCTCGTCCGAGCCGGGCACGCGGAACGGGATGCGGGCCTGGCGGATCTTCTTCTTCGCCCGCACGATCCGCTGGGCCATCGTCGCCGACGGCAGGAGAAAGGCCCGCGCGACCTCGGCGGTCGTCAGCCCGGCCAGGCAGCGCAGAGTCAGGGCGCCGCGGTCCTCCGCCGCGAGAGCCGGGTGGGCGCAGGTGAAGAACAGCTGCAACCTCTCGTCGGGCAGATCGCCTCCGGCGTCCGCGGGCGGGGCGGGCGCGGCCCGATCCGCCTCCACCTGCAGGACGGCGAGCCTGGCGGCGTAGGCCTGGTCCCGCCGCAGCCGGTCGACGGCCTTGCGGCGCGCCGTCGTCAGCAGCCAGGCCCCCGGCCTGTCGGGGACGCCCTCGACAGGCCAGTGCTCCAGCGCCGCCTCGATGGCCTCGGACGTGACGTCCTCGGCCAGGTCGAGGTCGCCGAAGCGGCGGACGAGAGTGGCCAGCAACCTGCCGCGCTCCTCACGGAACACCCACTCCACCGACGACTCGACAGGCCTCTCGTCCATGGCCGTCAGAGCCCGAAGTCGGCGATCGGCCGCACCACGACCGACCCGCCGTCGCGCGCCCCCGGGCAGCGGGCGGCCCAGTCGAGCGCGACATCGAGGTCGGGCACGTCGATGACGTAGTAGCCGCCCAGGACCTCACGGGTCTCGGCGAACGGCCCGTCCGTGACGGTCCGCTCTCCCGACGGGCCGACCGTGACCGTCGTGGCGGTGGTCAGGTCCGCCAGCGACTCCGACGAGACCCTGATCCCCGCCTCGCGCACCGCCTTGTCGTAGGCCATCCAGTCCTCGACACCGCAGGCGGGATCGGTCGTCGCGCCGCTGTAGATCAGCAACATGTACTTCAAGGCAGGGCTCCTTTGTCTACTGCGTGTCCTCGCCTGGCGAGGCGCCGTACGGAATGACGACGAACGGGACCCGCCCCCATCGACACAGCCCCCGAATTTTCTCAGCACGAGTTTTCTGTGACGCCGGCGGTCAGGGGATCCCGGCGATGCGGCGCGGCGCGACAGGCCACGGTGCGACCGAGGCGGGGGTGTGTCATCCGCCGACGAGTGCACGATGAAGTGCGAGATCCTGTTTCAGGTAGCGAGGGAACATGTCCGTATGTGACAGATAACTGTCGTTGCGGTCATCCCGAGGGGTCGGTGACAATCGGGTCATGTCCACCGCGCACCGCGTCGTCATCGCGCTCTTCCCGAACGTCGACCTGCTCGACGTCACCGGTCCGGCCGAGGTGTTCGCCCTGGCCAACCGGATCGGTGGCCGCGCCCTGTACGACGTGCGGCTCGCCGGACCCCAGGGCGGCCCCGTCACCACGGCCGCCGGGGTCCGGCTGCTCCCCGACGTGCGGTTCGACGAGGTGGGCGACCAGGTGGACACCCTGCTGGTCCCCGGCGCCGTGGACGTCACCCCCGACGGGCCGCGCGCGCTGGCGGACTCGGAGGTGGTGGCGTGGGTGCGGCGGACCGCTCCCGCCGCGCGCCGCGTGGCGTCGGTGTGCGTCGGCGCGCACATCCTCGCCGAGGCAGGACTGCTGGACGGCCTGACCGCCACCACGCACTGGTCCACCGCCGCGCAACTGGCCGCCGACCACCCGAACGTCACGGTCGATCCCGACCCGATCTTCGTGCGGTCCAGCGGCAGGGTCTGGACGGGCGCGGGCATCAGCGCCTGCCTGGACCTGACGCTGGCGCTGGTGGCCGAGGACCATGGGGAGGAGGCGGCTCTGGCGGTGGCCCGCGAACTGGTCATGTACCTCAAACGCCAGGGCGGACAGAGCCAGTTCAGCGTCCCCCTGACCCATGCCGCCTTGAATCGTCGCGACATCGACGACCTGCGCCTGTGGATCGCCGAGCATCTCGCCGAGGAGCTCACCACCACTGAGCTGGCGGCTCGGATGGGGCTGAGCCAACGCCAGTTCACCCGGGTGTTCCGGCAGCAGACCGGCACCACCCCTGCCGCCTACATCGAGTCCGCCCGCGTGGAGATCGCGCGACGACTGCTGGAGAGCACCGACCTGCCGCTGCCGCAGGTGGCGGCCGACAGCGGACTCGGCTCGGTGGAGACCCTGCACCGCGCGTTCCGCCGCCGCCTGGGCACCGGCCCAGGCTCCTACCGCCGCCGTTTCCACACGGTGGCCTGACCCTTCACCCGCTCGCCGTCCGCCCGACGGCGGCGCGAGCATGCCCGAAAGATCGAAAGGAAACCCGCCATGAGCACCATCGCCTCGCCCACCCTCCGCCAGGTCGTCGGCCTGCCCACCGGCCCTGCGCGCCTGGCCGACTCCACGCTGGTCCTGATCGACTACCAGAACACCTACCGCACCGGCGTCATGGCCCTGCCCGACGCCGAGCGGGCCCTCGCGGCCGGATCCCACCTGCTGGAACGCGCCCGCGCCGCCGGAGCCCACGTCATCCACGTCGTCAACGACGGCGGTCCCGGCACCCCCTACGACGTCCGGGCCGAGATCGGGGCCATCAGCCCGCAGGTCGCACCGCGCGACGGCGAACCGGTGGTGGTCAAGACGTTCCCCGACGCCTTCCACCAGACCGACCTGCAGCAGGTCCTGAAGGACCTCAACGCCGGACCCGACCTGGTCCTGGCGGGGTTCATGACGCACATGTGCGTCACCTTCACCGCACAGGGAGCGTTCAACCTGGGCTACCACCCCACCGTCGTCGCCGACGCCTGCGCCACCCGCCCGCTCTCCGGCCCCGACGGCGCGCCGCTGTCCGCCGACACCCTGCACGCCGCCGCCCTGACCACGATCGGTGACCTGTTCGGCCTGGTGGTGCCCACCGCCGACGTCCTGCCCGTCTGACAGGCTCTGGTGGCGGGCGTGGGGGAGGGCGCGGCGTATCCAGGACCTGTCGGGGGTGTCACACGGTGCGCAGGAAGTCTTCGAGGATCTCGTTGTAGACGTCCGGGCGCTCCATGTTGGGGTAGTGGGCGGTCCCGTCGATCGAGACCGCGCGGCCGTCGGCGACGGTGCGGGTGAGGCGCTCGGCCATGCCGATGTGATCGGACGAGTCGATGGCGCCGTTGATGGCCAGCACGGGAACGTCGATCGTGGCGACGCGTTCCCAGGTGTCGCTCACCGGGACAAGCAGGTTGGGCTCGTCCTTGGTGTGCTTGGACATGGTGTCCCTGGCCATCCGGCGCTGGAGTTCGACGAAGGCGGGGTCGAGGTCGTCGAGGGTGCGCTGTGGGCCCGCGGCGAAGCGGGTGAACGCCTCGACGGAGGCGTCCAGGTCGCCGGCGGCCATCGCCGCGTGCCAGGTGGTCCACACCTGGTTGGTCCAGGGGTCGGTGAAGTACGGCGCGCTGGTCCCTGCGCCGGTGACGACCACGGCACTGACCAGTTCCGGGTGCTCCAGCGCGGTGTCGACCGCGGTGCTCGCACCCATGGAGACACCCACGAGGACGGCGGGGCCGGTGTCCAGGTGGGTCAGCAGCGCGGCGAGGTCGTCGGTGAGCCGGTACGGCTCGGCGGCGTTGGCGGACCGGCCGTGGCCGCGGGCGTCGGGCGCGATGACGCGGTATCGGGAGGCGAAGTGCGGAATCTGGTCGTCCCACATGTGGTGGTCGAGGAAGCCGCCGTGCAGCAGGACAAGGGGGCGGCCGGTGCCGGTGTCGAGCCAGAACAGATCATTCATGACAACTAAGGTGTCATCATAGGCCGGAAATGACAACCCAGATGTCATCATGGTGAAATGAGCGAGAGCGAGACAGAACGTGGCCCGGAGGCCGAGGAGCTGACCGACCGGCTCGTCGAGGTGTTCGACCTGGTGGGGCCGCTGTACCGGCGCGCCCAGCGCAAGGTGGAACAGGACGCGCCCATCGAGGGACTGTCGGTCGGGGTGCGGGCCGTGCTCAACATGCTCCGCGAGCACGGGCCCATGACCGTCCCCCAGATGGGCAGGGCACAGGCGTTGAGCCGCCAGTTCGTGCAGCGCATGATCAACGACGCGGCCGCGCGACACCTGGTGGAGTTCGTTCCCAACCCTGCGCACAAGAGGTCCTCGCTCATCCGGTTGACCGATCAGGGCCGAGCCGCGATCACCGCCGTCATCGATCGCGAGCGCGCGGTGCTGGGCCAGCTCGGCGGCGACCTGAGTGACGCCGAGGTCGCCGTCTGCATCCGCGTGCTCTCACGTCTCCTTCGATTCCTCGACAACGTCGACGTGGATTGAGACCAGGCCGCGCACTCCGGTGGCGGCCATGTGACGGCCGTCCAGCGCCTCCCGGCAGGCCCTGTTGAACGCCGAGGAGGCCTACGCCGGTCTGCTCGCGGTCAGTCCCATCTGTCAACGCTTGGGACAGAAGACCGCTTCGGCGGCCATCGCCAGGAGCGCTGCCCTTGAGCGGACACCGCGGTCGGCCCGCTCGGCAGCCCTGGCGGCTGCTGGCCGCCTCCGCCTGCGGACGGCTGCGACGCACTTCTCGGCGCCCCAGGATCTGCCCGCAGCGGCGGGCCCTTCCGCTATGACGGCGGTGCTATCCGGCAGTTACGTTCGTGCCTCTGTCCTGGCGTACCCGGCCGGGACTCAGACGTTCCTTCGGGTCCATTTCGCCGCCGACAGGGGGGTGACGGAACCGCTGGTCGTGAACACGCCCGTGCTGTTTCTCTTGTCGTACAGCGTCCAGTGGACGCCTGAACTCGTGACACACACGATTCGGCCGTCTGAGTAGCTGTCCCAGTTCTGTTTCCACCAGGTGGCGTCGCACGTGCCGGTCTCGACGCCATTCTGCATGTAGTTGATGAGACAGAGCCCTGTCGCACGATTCTTGTAGAGCTTTTGCCTGGTGGTCTGCCCGTCGACGAAACGCCACTGCTGGTAGTGCCCGCCGTTGCAGCGCATGGTGTAGACCGAGCCGTTGAGGTTGCTGTCCAGGCAGAGGCCAGAGTCCTGGTTCTTGAGGGTGAAGTAGGTCGCCGCGGAGGCATCCGCCTGCGATGGTGTCACCATCGCTGCTGTCAGCGCGGCTGCCGCGGCTATCGCCAGAGCGGTGCGTCCCAGGGTCGGTCTCATTCTCATGTCTTCTCCGGTCTCGCTCGTGGCCGCCGAACCGGGATGGGCAGCCCTCACGGACACTAGGGACCGGGCGTTGGGCGCATGTTTGGTCTCTCGCTCGGCTTGACGGCAAGCCTGACGGAGTCACCGGGTGGGCGTGAAGGACACTGCTGTCATGAACGCGCATGAGATGGCTGCGGCGCCGGAGCGGGTGGAGTACGCGGGCGCCGTGTACGGCTCGCTGCTGGCGGCCTCCGTGGTCGTCGGCTCCACCGCGGAGGGCGGACCGCCCTCGGCCGGGGAGCTCATCGTCCTGCTGATCTGCACGGGGGTGGTGTTCTGGCTCACCCACGTCTACGCCCAGGTGGTGAGTCACGGATATCCCGCCAAACCCCTGAGCTGGCGTACCGTGCGCACGGTCGCCCAGCACGAATGGCCGCTGGCCCAGGCGTCGTTCCCGCCGGCCATGGCGGCCGCCTTCGCCTCCGGACTGGGCATGTCCGACGTGGTCTCGGCCTGGGTGGCGTTGTGTGTCGCGGTGGCCGGCCAGATGGCCTGGGCCGTCACCGCCGCGGTCAGGATCCACGCCTCCATGCGGGTCGTCATCGTCTCCGGCGTCGCCAACCTCGTCCTCGGCCTGGCCCTCGTCGCGCTCAAGACGGTGATCGCCGGCCACTGAGCTCCCGGCGATCGGTCAGGCGCCGGGTGGGAGGAACGGCACGTCGGGTTCCTGCGGCAGCGCGCTGCAGTCGTCGGAAACGGTGCACGTTGCGACGTGATGCCCGTTTGTGGAGATCTGATGGAGGTTCGCTGCCTTTTCTGTGATCCTCGGGATCTTGGCCGCGGCATGTCCCTACGCTCGTGGCGTGGACATCGTCATCAGGCTCGTCCGGCGGGGGATACCGCCTCTGGCCGTCCTGGTCGCCGACATGCTGCTCATAGTGCTGGCAGGCCGGATCGTGGTGGGCGCGCACCTGCGGGGCAAGCTGTGCGACGGGGCAAGCGTGTGGTGCGCAGGCGGGGATCCGACCCCCGCCGAATGGGTCGCCGAGATGGACTTCCGAACAGTGGTGACCTTCTGGTCGTTCGGGGGCGTGGCCGTGATCATGCTGGCGAGTGCCGTGTGGGCGTGGCGCCGCCGCTTCAGAGTCTTGGCCGCGGTCCAGTTCCTCGCCCTGGTCGTGCCTCTCCTCGCCATCACTGTCCGAGCCCTGGACCCCTATCCCTCGCTCCACTGAGGATCTGAACGCGGAACAGGCTCTTGAAGAGGCAAGGGCAGGTGCAGCCGGCCGGCTGATGTTGCGCACGATACGAGGCCCGGATCAGGTCGCTGTTCAACCGGGCGACATTCGCCCCGACGCGGCGACTCGAAGACATACGAGCCGCACCCGCCGCTTTTCCTATGCTGCGTCAGAACTGCGCCGCTGCCACACCCACGCTGACGAGCGTGTACATGCCTCCGGTGAGTCACCACTCGCGGCCCCGCCTCCGCGAATCCGGACGTACCTCAGGCTCGCCGGCCCGTTCCGGCGGAGGCTCAGCGCTCATGCCCAGCCCCTACCCCGGCAAGGTGACCGACAAGGCCTACCGCAGGTCTACAGATCCTCACATTCCAGCAGCAGGCAGTTCCGCGCCGCCCCGACCCGAAACGCACCGCGACGAACCGCCACCGCAGGCCAGTGCAACTGTTCGCGCTCGGCACGCAACGTCGCCAGTCTGATCATGCTGTTCATGTCGACGCGCAGTGGGGTGAGGCGTCACTCGGGGGAGCCCGCCGGGCCCACCCACTCGGCGCACCCGCCGGTCACGAAGCCCTTGTCCGTGGCCAGGATGGTGACCGTCACCGAGCCCCAGGACTTACCGGAGTCGATCACGTCACCGGTCCTGCCCGACAGTCCGCGCAGCCTGGCCCAGGTGCACTCGAGGTTGGGGTTCCCACGCGGCGCCCGTCCCTGGGAGGTGTACGTGCCCGGCTCGATGTCCACACCGACCACGAGCGTGTGCGGCAGCAAGGGATCGACCCCCTGCCTCCAGGGCACGGTCTTGAGCGGGTTGGGCTGCTCGTCGGCGGGCGCGGCGATCGGCTCCTTCACGTCCGTCACCGATTCCGTCTCGAGAGAGACGACGGTGAGCACACCCAACGTGACGATCAGCGCGGCGAGCAGCAGGATGGCTGACGGACCGAACGGCGGCCGGGGCCTCGGGGTCATGGATCAAGGGTGCCATGCGAAAGGCCTGCCTCCTGCGCGAGGCCCGCGACCTGCTGCCCTGGGGGCCATGCGTGGTCAGGCGGCCAGTCGCGTGCGGACGGTCGTCCGGTCGACGCCCAGTTCGTCGATGAGCTCGGCGACCGGATCGGGGCGGGCCTGCGCGAGCAGGGCCAGTAGCAGCTGGCTGGGTCCCTCCGTGTCGCGGTCGCGCCTCCTGGTGGACTTGACGGCCTGGTTGATCGCCGCCCTCGCACTCGTCGTCAGCGCGGTGCCGGGCACCGGGGGGTGCTTGCGCGGCCTGCTCTGCGGCGCCTGCCCGACGTCGATGCCGATCGCCCGCAGCGCCGCGCCGTCGAGCGCGTCCAGCGCCGCCCGGGCGTCCGCCACGCCCACGCCGAGCGCCCTCGCCGGGGGCCCTGCCGGGTCGCGCAGCAGGCCCAGGAGTAGGTGCTCGGTGCCCAGACGTCGGTCACCGCGCTGCCTTGCCTCGTCCATCGCCGCTTTTATCGCCACCGCGAACGGGCTCTTCTCACTGCCGAACATGCGTCCTCACTTCCCGTACTTGGCGTGCACCGACTGGCGGGACATGCCGAGGGCGTCGCCGATCTGCTCCCACGTCCAGCCCTGCTCCCTGGCGAGCGCGACCGACACGGCCTCGACCTGCTCGGCCAGCCGGTGCAGGGCGCCCACCGCCCGAAGGCCTACCGCGGGGTCGTTCGACTTGATGCGTTCCGAAAGGTCTCCCAGCTCCACGTCGTCAGGCTAGCTTGACAGCGCGAATTCTGTCAATCTAGCCTGACAGGCATGGACGAGGTTGTGATCGTAGGAGCGGGCCCGGTGGGCCTGATGCTGGCGTGCGAGCTGGGTCTGGCCGGCGTGCGCCCGATCGTGCTGGAGAAGCGGCCTGAGCAGGGCGACCTGCCGAAGGCCAACGGGCTGGGCGGGCAGATCGTCCAGTTCATGGACTACCGCGGGCTGCTGGAGCGGTTGAGCGAGGGCAGCTCGTTCGCCGGTCGCCCGCCGGGGTTCCCCTTCGGTTCCGTGCCGTTGAGCTTCGCGGGGCTGGACGACCCTCCGCTGCGGGTCGTGCTGATCCAGCAGCCGCGGCTTGAGCGGCTGCTGGCCGAACGCGCCGTCGAGCTGGGCGCCGAGATCAGGCGGGGACGCGAACTGCTGGGCCTGTCGCAGGACGAGGAGGGTGTCACGCTCGACCTGTCCGGCGAGCGGCTGCGGGCGAGGTACGTGGTCGGCTGCGACGGCGCCCGCAGCCTGGTGCGCGAGCAGGCCGGGATCTCCTTTCCCGGCACCACCGACGACGAGGTGCTGCGGCTCGGCCACTTCACGACGCCCGACCTCAAGGGGCCGTTCGAGCAGTACGAGCACCTGGGCCTGCGGCAGGGCTGGAACCGCACCCCGCGAGGGCGCCTGCTGGTCACCTCGTTGCAGCCGGGCGTGCACATCGTGGGCGTGCGCGAACGCGGTCAGGAGCCGGAGGGACCCGTGACCCTGGCCGACTTCGAGGCGGCGGTGCACCGCGTACTGGGCTCCGGACTCCCGCTCGGCGAGCCGGTCTGGCTGTCGAGTACCGTCTCGCAGGCCCGTCTCGCCTCCCGTTACCGCGAAGGCAGGGTGTTCCTGGCAGGGGACGCCGCGCACCTGTTCCCCGCGGGGGGCTCGGCGCTCAACGTCGGCCTGACCGACGCCGCCAACCTCGGCTGGAAGCTGGCGGCCGTGCTCGCCGGGCGCATGCCGTACGACCTTCTCGACACCTACGACGCCGAGCGCCGGCTCGCCGGCGCGCACACTCTCGCCCACACCCGCGCCCAGGCGGCGCTGGAAGGCCTGACGGGGGAGAACGGTGACGCGCTGCGCGAGCTGCTCACCGAGCTGTTCGCCTACGAGGGGCCCGCGCGGCACCTCGGGCAGCTGCTCCAGGGCTCCGACATCCGGTACGGCGCAGCAGCCGGCCATGCCCTCGTCGGCCGCTTCGCCCCCGACCTGCCCCTGACCACCGCGGCGGGACCCACCAGGGTGGCCGAGCTGATGCGCGGCGGCAGGCCGGTCCTCCTCGACCTGGGCGGCGGGGGACTGAAGGGCGCCGGCTGGGTCGATGTGGTCCGCGCCCACACGGACGACCCGCCCGCCGACGCGCTGCTGATCCGCCCCGACGGCTACATCGCCTGGGCGGGCGCAGGCGACCTTCCCGAGGTCTGGCTCGCTTCGTGAGCGGACGGCCGCGCATCGACTTCTTCGTCGCGACGGCTGATCGGCTGGAACGTACGCTGGAGCCTGTGGAGACAGGTCGCTGTTACGCGTGCAAGCGGGAGTTCAGCTTCGATCCGGGGGAGGTCGTGACGTTCCTGGTCGATCCGGCGACCGGCCTGCCGCCGGGCTTCTCCGCTCTGGGCTCCTTCCGTCCGGCCACGCCGGAGGCCGTTGCCCGGTCGGGCGACCTGCCCGTCTGCCCGGACTGCGTGGAGAGGGCGAAGCGATTCCAGCCTGGTTCCTGACCGGCGCCCACATGCCCTGGCCAGAGGGCCGGCGAGTGCCGGCTTACTCGGTGCCGTCGTCGGCGATGGCGTTCTGGACCCGGGTCAGCAGGTCGGTACGGTCGACGCCGGCCAGGGCCAGGGCCCTCGGCACCGTGCCGACCTCGGCCTGCAGGATTCCGAGCAGCACATGCGCCGGTCGCAAATCCTTCTTGCGGGGGCCGGCGGCGAAGCCGCGCTCAAGGGCGAGCTTGGCCGTCGCGCCCATGGTGGGCGGGCGGTTGATCGGGGTGCTCGACAGGGAGAGGCCGAAGGAGGCGCGCGACACCCCGACCGCGCTCAGGCTGTGGTCGAACTCCCGGTCGAGAGCGGCGAGGACAGCCTGGTGGTCGAGGCCGGCGGAGGCCAGGAGGCGCTGCGGCGCGGTGCCCTCCTGCGCCGCGACGGCCAGCAGGAGGTGCTGCGCCTCGACCGTGGGCGATCCGTGCCTCTGCGCCTCGACCGCCCCCTCCGTGATGATCGTATGGAGATAGGTGTCGAACATGTTCATGGTGAACGTCTCCTCAGCTTGACACCTGCGGCGATGAGCCGCTTGGCGTGCTTCCTGTGGACCGCTTGGCGGGTCACGCCGAGCGCCTCGGCGACCTGCGGCCAGCTCCACTCCGCGCGCATCGCCTGCTCGACGGCGGCGTCCTCCAGTTGGTCGGCCAGTCGGCGCAGCGCCACCACGGCCGCCAGCGCGTCGGCGGGGTCCTGAGGGGCGGGGATGTCAGTCGCGGACATACAAGCAACACTAGTTGACTAGTTATGATCTAGTCAACATAGGTTGCTTGGAAGGGGTGGCCTCTGGTCTGCACGGCGGCAGGCGTGGTGACGTGCGCCGGGTGGGGTAGCGGGACGATGTGTCGACCGCGTCCGTAACCGTCACGGCCGAGCGCGTCGGCGTGGCGCGCCGCTGGGGCCCGCGCCTGCTTGCCGCCCTGACCGGCGCCTGCCTGGCCCTGGCCTTTCCCGCGGTGAACGTCTGGTGGTGGGCGTGGTTCGGCCTCGTGCCGTTCCTGCTCCTGGCGGCAGGCGCGGGGACGTTCCGCGAGGCGGGGTGGCGGAGCTGGTGGGCGTCGGCGGGCTTCTTCGGGACGCTGCACCACTGGGTGCTGCCGTTCCTGGGGGTGTTCTGGCCGCTGGCGGTGCTGGTCATCGGGCTGGTGTGGGTGCCGTTCGGGCTGGTCGCGTACGGCTTGCTGCGGCGCGTCACGCCGGCCAGAGCGGCGGTGGCGCTGCTGGTGCTGCCCTCGGTGTGGGTGGCCGTCGAGGCGCTGCGTTCGTGGCAGCACCTCGGCGGGGCGTGGGGGCTGCTCGGGTCGAGCCAGTGGCAGGTGCGGCCGGTGCTGGGGCTGGCCGCGCTCGGCGGGGTGTGGCTGCTCAGCTTCACGCTGGTCGCCGTCAACACCGGGCTCGCGATCGCCATGCTCCGGGGCGCGAGCCCGCGCGCCAGGCTGGCCGGCGGGGGGGCCGCCGTGGCGCTGGCGGCGCTGCCCGCGTGCTCCGGGCTGGTACGGCCTGAGCCCGTCGTGACCGGTGTCATGCGCGTGGCGGGCGTGCAGCCTGGCCCGGTGCCAGGCCCGGACCGGCGCGTGGCCGCGCACCTGCGCCTGACCGGCGAGCTCGCCGGCCGTGATCCCGACGTGGTGGTCTGGGGCCAGAGCAGCGTCGGCCTCGACCCCGCCCGGCGTCCTGACGTGGACCGCCTGCTGCGCAGGGCAGCCGCCGAGGTGGGCGCCGACCTGCTGGTGAACGTGGACGCCGCCGATTCCTCCGGCAGGATTGCCAAGTCGGCCTACCAGTACACGCCGAACGGGGTCGTGGACACCTACGTCAAGCAGCGCCTGGCCCCGTTCGGCGAGTACATCCCGCTGCGCCCGGTGCTCGGGTGGATCGCGGGGCATACCGAGGCGGCGGAGAAGGACCGGATCACCGGTGCGGGGCTGACCGTGTTCGAGGTGGCAGGCCGCCGCGTGGGGCCGCTGATCTCGTACGAGTCGACCTTTCCCGACCTGCGGCGCGGCCTGGCCCGCAGGGGCGTGGACGTGACGATCACCCAGGGTTCGCTCACGACGTTCCACGGGAGCTGGGCGCACGCGCAACAGGCGAGTTTCGAGGCGCTGCGGGCGGTCGAGTCGGGCCGGCCCGCGGTGCTGGTCGAGCTGGACGGCACGTCCGCGGCGTTCGACGCGCGCGGCCGGCGGCTGGCCTGGTTCCCGCCCGACTATCGTGGCGCGTTCGTGGTGAACGTGCCGCTGTCCGCCGAGGAGACGCCGTACGTGCGGCTGGGCGACTGGGTGCCCGCCCTGGCGGGCGGGATCGCGCTCGGCGCCGGGGCCGCGGCGGCCGTCCTGCGGATCCACCGGCGACGCGCCAGGCGGTAGGCGTCACTTCAGGCGTTCGGCCACGAGCAGTTCGGCAGTGCCCAGCACGAACGTTCCAAAGAACAGCGTGGCCAGGGCGAGATTCGTCCTGCCCTGGCTCAGCGCGGCTTGCCGGGTACCCATGTGTACCTTCCTTGTCGTGTGACCGAAGTCCGCGACCGGCGCCGCAGCGCCCGGCTCGCCGGTCCATCCGCCTACGGGCGGGTGGGTCCCGCGGCCCGGGTTCCTGCGGTGTCTCTCTACCGTGTGGTCGGTCAGGAGCCTGGTGGGTGGTCCGGCAGGCCGAACACGGCGAACAGGCCGGGGTCGTGGAACATGGTGATCCGCGTGATCCCTGCGGCGGTGAGAGTGAGCACCAGGATGGCGTGGGCATGGTGCCGCCCGTCCTCTTGGCGTAGGTACACCCCGAAAGCGGGCTGCCCGTTGGCCGAGGTGGGGATCATGCGCATGGCGCCGGGGGTGCGCAGCCGGGTGGCGAGGAACCGTCCGACGTGCTCGCGGCCGGCGAACCAGGTCGGGATCGGCGGCATCTCGAAGATCGCGTCCTCGGTCAGCAACCGCATCAGCGCGGCGATGTCGGCGTCTTCGAAGGCGGTGGCGTACTGGTCGACCAGCGCGCGCTGCCGAGGGTCGGTGGGCTCCACGATCTCCTCCTCGGCGGGGTTCGCCCGGGCGAGCTGAGCCCGGGCGCGCTGGAGCGAACTGTTGACGGAGGCCGTCGTGGAACCGAGCAGTTCGGCGACCTCGGACGCTCGCCACGCGAGGACATCACGCAGCAGCAGCACGGCGCGCTGTCTCGGTGGCAGATGCTGCAAGGCGGCGATGAAGGCCAGCCGCATGGTGTGCCGAGATTCCACAATGGCGGCCGGATCGGCCGGTGCGGAGCCGAACAACGTGTCGGGGATGGGCTGCAGCCACGGTGTCTCGGGCCGCCGCGGATCCAGCGGGCCCTCCGGGTCGTCGCTGGGGGCGCCCAGTCCGGACGGCAGCGGGCGCCGGGCTCCGCGCTCCAGCGCCTTGAGACACGCCCTGGTCGCGATCTTGTACAGCCAGGTGCGCAGCGACGACCGTCCCTCGAAGTTCCCGTAGCCGCGCCAGGCCAGCAGATAGGTCTCCTGGACCAGGTCCTCGGCCTCGTGGACCGAGCCGAGCATCCGGTAGCAGTGCGCCAGCAGCTCCCGCCTGAACGGTTGGGTGAGCCTGCCGAAATCCTCTTCGCCCGGGCTCGCTGTCGCCACCCGTGGCGGGCCGGCTGATGACACTGCTGCTCCTCTCATCGCCTGCGGACGCCCCCGTCGTGTCGGTCGTCCCCATCATGGGCGGCCGCTCACAAGCGCGCCACGCGCCCATGAGCGGCCGGTCGCGGACCTCAGTCAGCGAGGAGGCGGTACGAGCCGACCAGGGTGGCGTCGGACCGGTCCAGGGGAGCGACCAGCCGCTCGCCGATCCCTTTCTGGAACTCCTCGAACGCGGCCGACTCCGTCAGCGGGTTCGTCTCGCCCTCGACGATCCCGACATGGACGAAGCTCACGCCGTCGGCCAGCCGGAAAGTCGCGTAACGCAGGCCGTCAGGGCGGTCCTCGTTCAGCTGGGCGAACACCTGCCGCACCAGGCGCTGGTTCTCCTCGGCCGCCTCGGCCCCCGTCTCGTAACGGACCACGAACATCCTGCTCATTGGCTTCTTCTCCCGTGTCCACCTGCTACGGCATCTGCCGCAATACCTGTATGGATCCGGGAGGTGGCGAAAACTCATCGTGAGAGGTGGCCGGCCCTCGCAAGGGCGACTCGGGGAAAGGGCGGCAACTCGCCCGACCAGGGGGCCGAGGTAAACGAACTCGGGAGACGCGAAAACGTGTTGCCGCAGCTCGCTCCGAAACGTATGGTCTTGCGCTCGTGATCACAGTGGTGGAGAGGGTCCTGCCTGCCCGGCTGGGAACAGGATTCCGATGGTTGCTGGCCTCGAGCTGGCTGACGAATCTCGGTGACGGGGTCGCGGCCGCCGCGGGCCCGCTGCTGATCGCGACGTTGACCCGCGATCCGTTGATGATCTCGCTGTCGGCCCTGGTGAGCTGGGCGCCGCCGCTGCTGTTCAGCCTGTACGCCGGCGTGCTGTCGGATCGGCACAACCGGCGCAATATCGTGCTCGTCGCGAACGCGGCGCGGGCTCTGGTGCTGGCGGCGCTCGTCGTGCTCATGGTGACCGGCACGGTGACCGTGGTGACGGCGCTGGTGGCGCTCACGCTCAGGTCCATCGCCGAGGTGTTCGCCGACAACGCGACGGCCACGCTGACGCCCATGATGGTCAGCAAGGACGATCTGGTCATCGCCAACGCCCGCCTGGGCACGGGGTTCATCACGCTCAATCAGCTCGCCGGGCCGCCGATCGGCGCGGCGCTGTTCGGCCTGGGCTTCACCTGGCCGTTCGCGGGCCAGCTACTCCTGGTGATGGCGGGGATCGTCCTGGTCTCCCGGATCACGTTGCCACCGCACGGCCGACAGAGCGACGATCCCAGACCTGACACCGTACGGGAACTGATCGCCGGGTTCAGCTGGACCATCCGGCACGCGGCGGTCCGCACGCTGGCGCTCACGATCCTGATCTTCAACTTCACGTTCGGCGCGGCCTGGTCGGTTCTCGTCCTCTACACCCAGGAGCAGCTCGGCCTCGGCGCCATCGGCTTCGGCCTGATGACCACCATCGGCGGGATCGGCGGACTGATCGGCACCGGCCTGTACGGGGCCATCACCCGCAAGGTGAGCCTCGGCGCCCTGATGCGGATCGGGCTCATCATCGAAACGTTCACCCACCTGGGTCTGGCCCTGACCCATTCGCCGTGGGTGGCCGGGGGCATCTTCCTGGTCTTCGGCGCGCACGCGTTCATCTGGGGCACGACCTCGGTCACCGTCCGCCAGCGCGCGGTCCCGCGCGAGCTGCAGGGCAGGGTGGGCAGCGTCAACGCCATCTGCGTCTACGCCGGTCTGGTGGTCGGCTCGCTGATCGGCGGAGTTCTGGCCACCCGCTTCGGTGTCGCGGCGCCGTTCTGGTTCGCCTTCGCCGGCTCCGCGGTGTTCGTGGTACTGGTGTGGCGGCAGCTCATGCACATCGCCCACGACGACTGAGCCGCCACTTTCCGGTTCGATGGTTCCTCGTTCCGCTGCAGGTCTACGCGGGGAGCCCTGAGCATGTGGTCGGCGATGTCCGCGGAGCTGCGGATCCCAACGGAAGCCACGCTTTCGCGACACGCGGCCGCGGATCACTGTCCACCGGGGGTCGCCAGCCTTCGCAGGTCTGCTTCAGTCGCGTGCCGCGCCTGAAGGACGGCGCGGCGGAGCACCTCCCGCGGCACCGCGTCAGACGCACCGCCGGAGACCAGGACTCCGCCGTCCTGGCGCAGATACTGATGCAGCCCGCAGGGGCACCCCCACTTCGGCTTCGGAATCTTGCCGGTGAGATACCACAGCCCTGGCCCCTCCCGAAGACAGGCGGGTTCTTCGTCCCGGCCGAAGGCGACCGCGAGAGTCTGCCCGCCACAGGCGCTCAGCGTCCCGCGCGTGGCGGCCAGTGAGATCGTGCGCTCCTGCCATACCTTCACGCCGGTCGTGTCGACCGGCTCGAACGACGCCACGATCCAGGAGCTGTCACGCCCGGCCTCTCTGTGGCCCGGGATGTCGATCATGTAGATCAGGTCCCGCACCGGCGCGACACGTTCGGCGAGCGCGGTGGCCTCCCGCTCGGCGCGGCCCTTCTGAACCAGGAACACCCCGCCGATGACCAGCACCCCGCTCAGGACGAGCGAGATCAGCCCGGTCCAGCGCACCATCAAGACCCCTGCCACCAGCGCGTACGGCAGGCCGCCGAGTATCCCCGGCCAGTTCTGCGGCATGGACGCGGAAGGCTGGGCGAGAACCCAGAGACCGGCCCACCATCCGGCGCTTCCCGCAAGGCAGACGGTGATCGACCACAGGAGTCTGCGCCCTCTCGCAACGGTCATGGGCGAGGCGGCTGGGGTCAGGCTGCCCACCACGTAGAGTCCAAGGATCATCGCGGCGGCGGGGATCAGCATCACGGCGTAGTTGCCGCTCAGCGCGGCGATCAACAGAGCGCCGTAGACGAACGGTGTCACCACCAGGCCGATCAGCCAGACACTGCCGATCTGGGCGACCGTCGGGATCCAGCGGAGCCGTGACCTGGACGCGCTCGTGCGTGCTGAAGGGATCATTCAGACCAATGTAGGCCAACTGCCACGTGGAACGCCGATGGGCACGATCGCTGCAGCCGCTGGACGATGTGGGCCGATAACCCAAGGGACCTGACGAAGCCGGACTGCTGCCATCGGAAGATCCTTCCCGTCGAATCATCACGCTCGGCTGGTCAGCCGCGACCATGTCCACCGGCGATCAGACACTCCCCACCGAGCGGCACACCATGGCGGCTCAGCCGGTCACGAGTTGGGCCAGGCGGTCCCAAGCCGGGGATGAGGCACCGGGCTGGGACTGCGCGGCCAACCGGGCGATGGCCGGGTTCTGGACGGGGCGGGTCTCGGATCGGCTGTGGTGATTGGTGAACCAGTTCCGGGTACGGTCGGCGAGGCCGAGGAGGCGGGGATCGTCAGGCGACCAGTCGTAGGCGGCGTCGTGGTCGAGGTAGAGGGCGCGGAACTCGGGATCGGTCATGAGCTCGCGTTTCTCGGCGATCCACAGGGAGGTGTCCTCGGGTGAGGCTGTCTGCAGGAGGATCCAGCCGTCGCGTTCCAGGTGGACCTGGCGCTCGCTGACGCCGAGGTCGCGCAGGTCGTCGAGATAGTCGGCGACCTCGGGGGAGACGAAGAGCCGGTCGCCGCCGCGCAGCTGGGCGAGCTGGTCGCGGGTTCGTCCCAGCCGCGCGATGCGGTCCTCAAGATCCTGATCGATCTCGGCGATGGCGGACGTGAGCGTCTCCGGGTCGGCGTCGAGAAGGTCCCTGATGCGGGCCAGGGGCACGCCCGCATGGGCCAGGGTCCTGATCTTGACGAGGGTGATGGCGTCTTCGGCGGTGTAGCGCCGGTAGCCGGAGGAGTCGCGGTCGGGCTCGGTGAGCAGACCGCGCTCGTGATAGTGGCGGATGGCCTTGATGGTCACTCCGGCGTAGTCCGCGAGCTGGCCAATCGTGAGCATGCTCGACATCCTTCCACCAACGGCAGGGTCAGGCTCGGCGGGTCAGGCGGCCACCGCCGTTGCGGAAGCGGGCCTGGCCGTCACGGACGTCGTGGAAGGAGAGCAGCAGCAGCCGCAGGTATCCGTCGAACGCCTCCAGCGGGTAGCCGGCGGGCGCGAAGAGGCCCGGCCGGATCGGCACGTAGCGCTGCGGCGGGGCGGAGGTCACGCCGCCGGCGAACTCGGTGAAGATCCGCTCCTGAGACTCGTCCGCCGGCTCGTAGGTCATCCGCTCCTCGAGCTGGCCGTCGACGATGCTGACGTCGATGCGGAGCTGGTTGGAACGGTAGGTGCCCACGTAGGGGGCGAGATCGACGTCCTGCTCCATGTCGGTGACCAGCTTGGGGATCTGGACGCCGAGGTGCTCGCTCAGGAGCCACTGCAGGATCTGGTCCTGCAGCATGATCGCCCCCGGGTTGTTGCCGTAGGCGGCGAGGACCAGGTCGTGCTCGGGGAGCACGCACAGGAGCGAGACCCCGCCGGGCGAGGCGCCCGACATGGCCAGCACGGTCGTGTCGCCGAACGGGTACAGCACCCAGCCAAGGCCGATCGGTGGGGTGTTGGGACTGCCCATGTCGTAGGAGACCTGCTGCATCAGGGCGGTCGACTCGGCCGACAGAACGCGCGTGCCGGAAGGGGACACGCCCCCCGCGAGGTGGGTGCGCCCGAAGGCGAGCAGATCGGCGATGGTGCCGATCGGCGTGCCGCCCGCCGGGCCCCAGGTGTCGGGCAGCGTGAACATGGTCGTGGGCTTGGGCGCCATGGTCTCGAGGTCGAGGAAGTGGCCGACCGCCGTGCTGCGCAGGATGGCCTGCTCGGCGGAGGTGCCGGAGTCCTTCATGCCGACCGGGGCGTAGATCTCGCGCGCCAGCAGGTCGTGGAAGGGCAGGCCGGTCACCACTTCCAGCAGGCGGCCAGCGACGATCATGCCGCCGTTGGAGTAGCTGAGCTGCTCGCCGGGCTCGAACAGGCTGCCGCAGCCGCTCGCCAGACCCTTGACGTAGGCCTTCAGGGCGTCGCGGCCCTTGTCGTCGGGGAAGTACAGGTCCGCGTCGATGCCGTTGGTGTGCCCGATCAGGTGCCGGACCAGGATCTTGTCCGCCGCACCCGGCACGGCCAGCGCGAAGTCGGGAAGGTACTTCACGACCGGCGAGTCGAGGTCCAGCGACCCGCGGTCGACCTGCTGGAGGACCAGGGTGGTGGTCAATACCTTGGTGACGGAGCCGAACAGGAATCCGGTGACCTGCAGCATCGGGGCGCCGGTGGCGAGGTTCGCGGTGCCGTGGGCGACGATGATCTGCTCGCCGGCGTGGTAGACACCGGTGACGAACCCGGGGACGTTGTTGGACTCGCAGTGGGCGGCGGCCTGCTCGCGGATCTGTGCTTCGACGGTGTGCAGTGCGTTGTTGCTCATGCAGAGCATCCTCGGACCTTGACCTAGGGGCAAGGTCAAGCCGGGAAGACGAGAATCGGTGAGCTGGTTCGGCCGTCAATGCGAACGCTGAGGACGGCACCTCCTGACCGACGACCAGTCCGTCATGGAGACCGGCCGGGCTGTCGAGAGGAGCTGCTCGACGCCACCCCGGTCGGCGGCACCGTCTACCTGGCACAGCAGGCCCTCGTACGCGTCAAGGAGATGCTCGTCGTGCCGCCCGGCCGTACGCTGGCCACGTCGGACTTCTCGGACAGGGCCAACGCGTGCGGTACCGGAAAACACACACCGACATCGGATTCCCTCCTCGTAGGCGCGCAGGCATCGCCTAAGATCGGCCGCTTATGCGGTGATGCGCCCAGGAACCCGATCCTTTGCCCTCTCGGCAGAGAGGGACCGCGCAGCCGAGACGGGGGAGAAGCAGGACGTGGACGAAGCGCGCAGGGTTGTCACGCGTGATCATCTGGAAGGGGTCGCGCGCGCGGCTCTGGGAGCCGAACATCGCCTCACCGGCGTGTCACGGCTCAAGGGCGGCAGCAAGAAAGGCGTGTACCGCCTCACCTTCGACGATGGCTCCACCACGATCGTCTACATCTGGGACGACGCCGAGAACTTCTGGCCCGCCACGCGTGCCGATGACGCCGGGCATCATGCGGATCCGTTCTCACACGCCTCTGGCATCGATCTGTTCCAAGCCGCCAACAGGCGCCTGGCCGCCCTCGGGGTCCGCACGCCCCGAGTGCATCTGGCCGACCGGAGCAGGAGCCACTACCCGGCGGATATCGCAGTGGTCGAGGACGTGCCCGGCGAGAACCTCGAGGCGCTGCTTCGCCGCGAGCCGCACCGCATGGAAGCGACCTTGGCGCGGCTCGCCGAGGCGCTCGACGTCATGCGGCGGCACACAGGACCGGGCTTCGGCAAGGTCGCCCTGATCGACGACGGCGGCATCTCCCGGGGCCGATCATGCGAGCGGGTCGTCCTCGACCGCGCGCTCAACGACCTCGCCGAAGCCGCTTTCCGCGACGCACGGATCGGACGTGTCCGCGACCGTCTGGAGGAGGTGGTGCGCGGACTGGCCGCCGCCGTGCGTCCGCGCTCGGAGTACGGGCTCATCCATGGGGAGCTGGGACCGGACCACGTACTGGTGGACCGGCTGGGGCAGCCGGTCCTCATCGACATCGAGGGCCTGATGTTCTTCGACGTCGAATGGGAGCACGCGTTCCTGCGCATCCGTTTAGGCGAGCACTACCGGCTGCTGAACGGCGGTGGACTCGATGAACAGCGTCTGGCCTTCTACACGCTGGCGATGAGACTTTCACTCGTCTCCGGACCGCTTCGGCTGCTGGATGGAGACTTCCCCGACCGCGACGCGATGAGGGGGATCGCCGAGTACAACCTCCGGCAGGCGCTTGGCTTTCTGATCTCAGACGACCGCTGAACCCCCTGCAATCGATCATCCGGGGGAACCAGGATCCTGAGTCTGCTATTCGGCGCGTGCGTTTCTATGGGCTCGGCTTGGCGAGGCTGTGCATGTGAGCGACAGCATGGAGGAGGGGGCGCTCTCCCGTCCCAGGCCCACGGCCGGAACGCCGGGTCGCCGGTCGAAGCGCCGCTCCCGACGGTGTGCCGGGCACCGTACCGCAGGGTCGGTGCCCGGCCACAGCGTGCCCGTGCCGGTCCTACTCCTCGGTGGGGCCGAGATCGGGCGTCTGCTTGAAGTCGACGGTACGGGCGTGGTGGGAGGCGTGCAGTTCGAGGACGATGATCTCGTTGGCGCCCTCGCGCAGCACGGGGGCGGGGACGTAGAGGGACCGTTGGGGGCCCCGGGACCAGTAGCGGCCGAGTGCGAAGCCGTTGATCCACGCGTTACCCTTCGTCCAGCCGTCGAGATGGAGGAAGGTGTCGGCCGCCTCGGCCACCTCGAACGTGCCGCGGTGGAACGCCGGGCCGATCGTCACGGTCCTGGTGGCGGCGAACGGGAGCCCTTCCAGGGAGGTCAGCGGAAGCGGACGGCTGGTCCACCCGGCGAGCTCCGAGCCGTTGAGGAGGACCTCTCCGAGCAGTCCCTTGCGGTCGTGGATGCCCACCCCGTAGTTGACGCGACCCTGGTTCTCCACGAGCACACTGAGGACGCTGTTCTCGCGCGGCACGGTGAACGCGATGGCATGCTCGTGGTTCTCCCGCTCCAGGACGCCGACGGGCTGTCCGTCCAGGAAAACCTGGGCGCGGTCACGGACGTGCTCCAGTTCGAGCAGGACAGGCCCGGCCGCCGGCAGCGTGGTCTCGTAGAGAACGAAGCCGAAGTCCTGCCGAAGCTCTTCCATCGTCAGCGGATGCCGGGATTCGACGGCCTCGCCGAGCGACTCGGCGTTCTCCAGCAGGCCCGCGCTCTGCGTCAGCGCTACGGCAGGCACGGCGAGCTTGGCCGCGGGTGCGGGGACGGGCTCGTCGGGGACTGTCGCGTACTTGGCGATGACCTTGCGGAAGGCGGTGAACTTCTCGGTGGGGTCACCGGCTTCGTCGAGAGGGGCGTCGTAGTCGTAGGAGGTGACGGTCGGCCGGTAGGTGTGCTTGTCGTTGGCGCCGTTGGTGAACCCGAAGTTCGTGCCGCCGTGGAACATGTAGAGGTTGAGCGAAGCTCCGGTGGCGAGCAGTTCGTCAAGCTCCTGCGCCGCCTGGTCAGCGTCGCGGACCACATGGTGGGAGCCCCAGCGGTCGAACCAGCCGATCCAGAATTCCGTCGACAGCAGCGGGCCGGTGGGCTGGTGGGCGCGCAGCGTGGCGAGGCTCTGGGCCGAGCGGCTGCCGAAGTTCGCCGTGGCGAGAATGCCCGGCAGGGCTCCGCGCGCCAGATCGGCGGGCTGGTCGCAGGTGAAGAGCGGGACGTCGACGCCGCACCGGCGGAGCGAGTGGGCGAGATGCTCGAGGTAGGCGGTGTCGTCGCCGTAGGCTCCGTACTCGTTCTCCACCTGGATGGCGAGGATCGGGCCGCCCCGCGTGGAGAGGTAGGGCTGGAGCGGGGTGAGGAGCCGGGCGAAGTAGTCGTCGACCGCCGAAAGGTAACGGGGGTCGCGGGTGCGCAGCCGGAGGTCGGGTTCGGCCAGGAGCCATGAGGGTAGCCCGCCACCCTCCCATTCGGCGCAGATGTAGGGGCCAGGGCGAAGCAGGACGTGGAGACCCTCGGCGGCGGCGAGGTCGAGATAGGCGGGCAGGTCGAGCTCGTCGTCCATGCGGAACCGGTCCGGCCGGGGTTGGTGGAGGTTCCAGGGGACGTACGTCTCAATGGTGTTGAGGCCCATGAGGCGCGCCTTGCGGAGCCGGTCAGCCCACTGCGCCGGATGGACACGGAAGTAGTGAAGCCCGCCGGACAGGAGCCGGAAGGGTTCACCGTCGAGTCGGAATCCGCCGTCGTCGATCTGAAGAACGGGCATGCGCTGCTGCTCCTGTGCTGAAAGTCCCCGAGGTCGGCGGAGCGCCGTGCCCCATCTGTATGTTTACGTAAACATACAGGCGGAGCAAGCCCTCGTCGATGCACGCTCCCTGCCCGGCTGGGGCTCAGCGTTCCAGACGACCGCCCGCACCTCCCTGGAGTGAGCACTACAGGGAGGTGGACGACGCCTGACGGTCACGCTGTGCGGGCTCCTCGGCCGGTGAGAGCGAGGCTCCCTCCTGGGCGAAGGTGATCACGATGTACCTGCCGTTGGCGTAGCTGGTCACAGGCCGCTGCAGCATCTCGCCCACCCGGCGGGCGACCGCCTGGAACAGCTCCACCATCTCCGGCGTGTCGGCGCTCACCCTGAACCGTCCGCTGCCGAGGAGCTCCTGGGCGACGAGAGTGGAGAAGTTCGCCACGCCCCTGGCCTTCTCCTCCGCGCTGAGAGGGGTGCGCCGGGGCGCGGGCTGCGTGCCGAAAGCGTGGCTCATCGCTGATCTCCTCGTGATCGCCGGCCTCCCAGCATGCCACCCCGCGCCCCCGGCCTGGACCCATGCGGGAGCCACCGGACCTCGCGCGAAGCCGTCAGATCGGGAGCCGCGGCATGCGTCGTCGCATCGTCGCCGCTCTCGCGGCCGTGAAATTCGTTGGACACCGCTCACACCCCACGGCCATCGTTGGCGGCATGGAGCAGGAGGACGAGCGTGTACTCCCCGGGAGCGCCGGCTCGTCTACAACACGATCTCCAACCTGCTCACCCAAGCCGAGCAGGTCGCCTGCTTCCGCAACGCCGCCCGCCACCTCACGCCCGGCGGCCGGTTCGTGATCGAGCTCTGGGTTCCTGAGCTGCGCAGGCTACCGCCGGGTCAGCAGGCCACGGTCTGGCATTGCGAGCCAGGCTACATCGGGCTGGACACCTACGACGTCCTGCGCCACCACGTCGTGTCCCACCATTTCAGGTTCGACGACAGCAGGCAGGCTCGGCTGTTCCGCAGCCCGCACCGCTACATCTGGCCGGCGGAGCTCGACCTCATGGGACAGCTGGCCGGGTTCGAGCTGGAGACCAGGCACGCCGACTGGGCGGGAGCCGACTTCACCGCCGAATCGCGTTCCCACGTGTCGGTCTACCGCCTCCCGCAGGACCACTAAGCGGCTCTGTTGAAACTTGCTGCTGATCCATTGATGCGTGCGCGTTTGACGGTTCAGGGCTTGGTCGACTGCGGTGCCGATCGCTTGGGCCTCATATCCGAACCACAGCCCGCATCACCGAGACCGCTCAGCTTGTGTGCGGGGTGGCTGCCGGCGGCTCGGATCCGCCCCGCGGGCACCGCGGCGGTATCTCTCGGGCTGTCGCTACGCGGCACCCACCGCTGTCAGGACCGCGACCGGCAGGAGAAGAATCCACTGCGGCAGCCTGAGCAGTGGCTTCGGCCAGCCGACCGACAGCGTGACGACCAGGAAAGCGACTGCGTACGCTACGAAGTGCACAGCCACGAACCACGCCATCAGGCCGGTCGCTGACGTATCGTCCGCCAGCGCGAGGTAGACCAAGGCGGCCGCGGAGAGCACCAGATCGACGCTCACCATGTGCCACACGGCATGAAGGACGCGCTTGGGTTCGTCTGCGAGTCCGCAGGACAGCAGCGGGAGCACCACATCCCGGTGCCCGCCGACGATGTGCGCTGCGGCCACACCGAACGCGGTGATGCCCGCTGCGAGAAGCCAGCCGTTCATCGGATCTCGATTCCTTTGGCTATGGCAGCAGCCAGCCAGCCGGCCAGCTGACGGTCGAGGTGTTCGCCGACCAGACCGACGTGGAAGAACACGGCTCCTGCCAGCGTGTCCAGGACCAGATCCACGGGTGTGCCGGCCGCGATCTCCCCGCGCGCCACGGCACGCTCGAAGACGATCAGCAGCCGCTCCTTCGAGGGGGCCAGGAACTGGCTGCGGATGCGCGCCTTCAGCACCGGATCGGCGGCGAAGTCAGCGAGCAGCCCTGGGAGCGCCGCTGCGGCGGCAGGTGCGTGGAACTCCTCGACCAGGCTCCGCAGCAGCGCGGTCAGGTCGCCGGCCAGCGTTCCGGTGTCCGGGGCAGGAACATGGTCGGTGGTCGTGAACACGGCCTCGAAGACCAACTCCGGCTTGCCCCGCCACCTCCGGTACACCGTGTCCTTGCCGACACCGGCACGGGCGGCCACAGCTCCGATCGATGTCGCGGCGTAGCCGACCTCGATCACCAGCTCTGTGGCCGCGCTGATGATCGCCTCGTGCGAGCGGGGATCCCTGGGACGTCCCCTGGAGGACGGAAAGGAGCTCATATCGATTTATCATACGGGTCGACCCGTTTGCTAAGCCACCTAGGTCGGCGTCATGCACACGCGCGATGAGACGAGCCACGGCAGTGGCACCAACCACAACGCGCTTGCTCAAGACCGCTTGGCGTCGTTCGACGCCGGAGCACCGGCGCCCCGTCGCCGGCCAGGCGGGCCCCGTGATCCGTGCCGTGCCCGCGGCGGCGACCCGGACGCTTCGCCAGAACGCGAGAAGCCGGACGCCTGCCTCGAAAAGGAGCGGGCGTCCGGCTTCAGGCCCGGGTCAGGACTGTCGGGTGAGGCTCTTCTCGACCGTCTCGATGATGCGCGGCCGCAGCTCGGCGCAGCTGATGATCGCGTCCACCGAGCCGACCTCGACCGCCCGCTGGATGCTGTGCACGCGGTCGAACTCGGTGGCCACCTCGGTGAGCTTCTCGGCCCGCACCGACGCCCGCAGCTCGGCCAGCTCGGCGGCCAACGCGGCCCGCCTGGCCGCAGGCGCCTCCGCGACTCGGGCGGCGAGCGCGAGCACGCGGGGGTCGTTGCCGGTCCGCTTGTCGACGTCGCGGGCGAAGACCACCGCGGCGGCCGGAGCACCGCCGAGTACCGAGGCGAACGAGCCCTCGACCGCGAGCACGGTCATGTTCGGGTTGAGCGCCTTGGAGAACACCACGAACGCGCCGCCGTGGTAGCGCGAGATCACGCAGAACACGATGGGTCCCTTGAAGTTCACCACCGCGCGGCCGATCTCCGCGCCGTACTCCAGCTGCAGCTTGCGCATCGACTCGGGCGAGCCGTCGAACCCCGACAGGTTGGCCAGCACGACCAGCGGACGGTTCCCGCTGGCGGCGTTGATCGCCCTGGCGGCCTTCTTGGACGACCGCGGGAACAGGGTGCCGGCGGTGTAGGTGTCGGGGCCGTCGGTGGGAGGGAATCCGCGACGCGGCACGGAGCGGGACTCGATGCCCAGTAGGCACACCGGCCGGCCACCGAGATGGACGTCCTGGACCACCGCGGTGTCGGCGTCGGCCATGCCCGCCCACCGCTCCAGCACCGGGTGGTCCTGATCCGACAGCGCGCGCATGACCGTGCGAATGTCGAACGGCTTCTTGCGGTCCGGGTTGGACTCGGCGGAGAAGATCTGACCCACCGTCGTGAAGTCGCTGTCCGGCGCGGCGTGCGGGAAGGTCGACACGTCGCGGTCCACCGGGTCGCTGGTGACCGTCTTACGCGGCCGGCTCTCGCCCGGCGCGACGTAGCTGTGGTCGTAGTGCGACATCAGCACGTCCCGCGCAGCGCGGATGTCCGGCGCCCAGTACTGCGCCTGGCCGTTCGGGCCCATGATCCGGTCGTACCCGCCGATGCCGTGGTTGTCCTCGGCCGACACCCCGCCGGAGAAGTCGAGCGACTGCTTGCCCGTCAGCACCATCGCGGAGTCGGGCGTCATCACCAGGATGCCCTTGGTGTGCATGAGCATCGTGGCCTCGGCGTTCCAGTACGGCTGAGCACCGACGTTGATGCCCGCGACCACGACGTTGATCTCGCCGCCGTCCTGGGTGAAGGTCACGATCCGCTTGAGCGCGGCCGCGACCCAGTCCATGTTCTCGGTGCCGGACGACATCGAGATCCGGGCCCCCGCGGAGAGCGCGAACCACTCCAGCGGCACCCGCATCTGCTCGGCCAGGTCGAGCGCGGCGATCACGCGGGCGCACTCGGGCTCGGACAGCGCGCCGAGCGCCTTCGTCGGGTCGCCCAGCAGCACGACGCGGGTCATGCCCTCCGGGTGGCGCGGCGTGGGCGTGCTGACGACCCCCGCGACGATCGCGGCGGTGTTGCGCCCCTTGGGCCGGTTCACCGGCACCAGCTTCCCGTGCTCGTCCAGGTCGTACTCGGTGAACGAGCCGAACGGACCGGCGAGCATGCCGGTCAGCTCGTAGGGGTAGGGCGTGCCCCGGCTGTGCGCGCGCAGCACTTCCTGGCGGTAGTCGTCCAGCGGCTCGATGGGCTCGGTCGGCGGCGGGACGATGGACAGCCGCACGCCGGAGCCCACGTCGTAGCCGATCTGGACGGCGATGTCGACGATCTCGCCGGTGGCGCTGTCGCGGCGTCTGCCGAGGAACAGCACCTCCTCCAGGCCCGCGCCCGCCGTCGTCGGCAACACGCGCTTCGCCACGGTGTTCAGGTCGTCCGAGGAGAGGTCGGTCGGTGGCCACACGTAGATGACGATCCGGTTCGTGGCGGAGGTCTTCGCGCCGGGCTTCTTGGCTCGGCGGATCGCGTCGAGGCACGTGACCAGGATGTCCTCGGCCGCGGGCAGCGCCACGATCCTGCCCTCGTCGTCGCGCAACGGGGTCAGGTCGCGCACCTGACCCAGGGCGACCAGGCGCTCGTCGGACGGGTTCTGCCGTGCGGCGGCCCTGAAGAGGTAGACCTCCTCGTCAGGCGAGGGCAGCCGGGTGAGGTCGAAGTCGCGCAACCGCTCCAGCTGCATGCGCTCGGCGATGCGCGGGTGCAGGCCGCGCAGCAGCCGTTCCTCCACGAAGCCGTCAGCGGACGGGCGGAAGGTGAAGTGGTGGTGATGCGTCACGGCGCCGCCGTTGCCCGCCACGGTCGTGGTGATACGGCCCACGCGGTTTGACGGCTCCTGCCCGGCCAGGACCTCGCGCAGGCGCTCGGCCATCTCGTCGGGGTCGCTCGGAGCGTCCGACCAGGCCAGGTAGACATCGGCCACCAGCCGGCCGTCACCGGCGAGCTCACCGACCGCCTTGAGCGCCTCGGCCAGCGCGGGGAAGTCGACCGCGGTGGTGACGACGCGGCCGTTGCCGGTCGCGGAGCGGTGATCGGCGACGACGAACGTGCAGCCGGCCACCTTGCTCACCCGGATGTCGCTCAGCGCGCGGTTGCCGTAGTAGCGGCGGCTCAGCACCTCCAGCAGCGGCACGGGATCGGTGCCTTCGCGGCCGATCCGCTGGCCGACCAGCCGGACGAGCGGCTCGGCGCTGGCGACCATCGCGGAGATCCGCTCGGCGCGGTCGGGCGCGTCAGGATGCTGGTCGAGGTGGCGCAGGTGCTTGCGCACGGCCGTGTAGACCTTCGCGCGGCTACGGCGCAGCAGCGGCTGTGCGAACCAGGCGAACACGACGCCGCGCGCCAGGTCCGCGACGGCGGGGAAGCGAACCTGGGTGGCGGAGACCAGGTGCTCCAGCGCCAGGCCGACGGTGACGCGGTCCGCCTCGGCGGGCGGGGCCTCCTTCACCCACTGGCGCAGCAGGCTCGTCACCACGGCGACGTCGGCGGAGGCGCGCTGCTGGGCCAGGAAGATCCGGAAGACCGCGTCCTCCAGCTCCGGCGTGCGGTCCAGGCCTTCGACGCCGTAGCGGGACAGCACGTGCGTGAGGCGCTGCTGGAAGCTCTCCGACAGCGCGGACCGCTCAGGGTCGAGGTACTGCAGGTAGATGTGGAAGTACTCGCGGGGGCTGTGCACCGAGGAGTCGGACTTCGACTCCTCTCCCGCAGGCCTGTTGCGGCTCAGTTCGCTCAGGTCGGCGAACAGGCGCAGCAGCTCGACCTCGCCGGCCAGCTCGTGGTCGCCCCCGGCGACGAGCTCGGCGCGCGCGGCCAGGTAGTTGGCGAGCAGGCGTCCCTCGTCCTGCGAGTCGATGTCGAAGCCCAGCAGGAGGCTGCGCAGGTCCTGCAGACCACGTGCGGCCCGCGCGGCCGCGGGCACGTCCACCGGCTCGGACGGCAGGTCCAGCTCGACCTCCTCCGCCGCCTCCCCGGGACCGGCCGCCTCGTCGCCGTCACCCAGCGGCTCCAGGCGCAGCAGGCGGGCGCCCGCCTCCACTTGGCTGCCCACCGACACCGCGACCTCCCGCACACGTCCGCGGAACGGCGCGCGCAGCACGGTCTCCATCTTCATGCTCTCGACCACGAGCAGCGGCGCGCCGGCCTCGACCTCGTCGCCCGCCTGCAGCGGCGTGGCCACCACGAGCGCGGGCACGGGCGAGCGGACGATGCCGCCCTCGTCGCGGCTGATGCGGTGCGTGATGCCGTCGACCTCGACCAGATGGATCGGGCCGTGAGTGCTCGTGACGACCTTGAAACGAACGCCGTTCACGGTGAGCTGGCCGCTGTGCTCGTCGAAGCGCTCGATGTCGACGTCGGCCGCGTGCTCGGGGCCGCCCGCCGAGATGCCGATGCGGAAGCGGTGGCCGCCGGTGCGGGCGACCTGGACGCGGTAGCCGACGTCGCGGAGCTTGAGCTCCAGCGCACGACCGCTCTCGTGCTGGGCCTGCGGACGGCCGCCGTGCGCGGTGGACAGGAAGCGCTGGCGCGTCACCGCCTCCTCGTCCTCGTAGGCCTCGATGGCGGCGGCGATCAGGGCTATCGCGGAGTGCTGGTGCGACACGAGAGCACCCTGGGCGCGCACACGGTCGATCCAGCCGGTGTCGGCGGAGCCGTCGATCACCGCGGGTTCGTCGAGCAGCAGGCGGACGAAGCTCTTGTTCGTCACGCCGCCTTCGATGATGACGGTCGTCTGCGCCATCGCGCGGCGCAGGCGGGCCAACGCCTCCGTGCGGTCACGGCCGTGCGCGATGATCTTGGCGATCATCGAGTCGAAGTCGGCGGGGATCACGTCGCCCTCGCTGAACCCGGTGTCGACCCGGATGCCAGGGCCGCTGGGCAGCGCCAGCCGCGCGATCCGGCCGGGCGAGGGCGCGAAGTCGCGGTCGGGGTCCTCGGCGTTGAGGCGCGCCTCGACGGCGTGACCCCACTCCTCGGGCGCGTCACCCTCGAGCTTGCCGCCCGCCGCCACGTGCAGCTGGGCCTTCACCAGGTCGACGCCGGTGGTGATTTCCGTGATCGGGTGCTCGACCTGAAGCCGCGTGTTGACCTCGAGGAAGGCGAACAGCCGCTCGCCGGGGTGGTAGAGGAACTCGATGGTGCCGGCGCCCCGGTAGCCCACCGCGAGCACGAGCCGCTCGGCCGACGCCTTCAGCTCGGCGACCTGCCCGGCGTCGAGGACAGGGGAGGCGGACTCCTCGATGATCTTCTGGTTGCGTCGCTGCACGGAGCAGTCGCGCACCCCCAGCGCCCACGCGGTGCCCTGACCGTCCGCGATGACCTGCACCTCGACATGCCTGGCGCCCGTCACCAGGCGCTCCAGGAACACGACGCCACTGCCGAACGCGCGCGCGGCCTCCTGACGCGTCAGCTCGTAGGCCTGGGTCAGCTCGTCGGCGTTGGAGATCTTCCTGATGCCGCGACCACCGCCGCCCGCGGTCGCCTTCAGCATCAACGGGTAGCCGATGCGGTCGGCCGCCGCCTTGGCGTCCTCCAGCGTCTCCACCGGTCCGCGGCTCCACGGCGCGACGGGCACGCCGACCTCTTCGGCGATCAGCTTCGAGCCGATCTTGTCACCGAGCTTGCGCATCGCCTCGGCGCTCGGGCCGACGAACGTCACGCCGATCTCGGCGCACAGCTCGGCGAACGCCGGGTCCTCCGCCACGAAGCCCCAACCGACCCAGGCCGCGTCCGCGCCGGTCTCGACCAGGGCCTTCCTGAGGACCGCGTGGTCGAGATAGGGCCGGTTCGCGGCGAGACCCAAGTCGTAGGCGATGTCAGCCTCGCGGACGAACGTGGCCGTTCTGTCGGAGTCCGTGTACAGGGCGACGGTCTCGATCCGTGTTCCGGTCTCCGCGGCTAGGTCCCGAACGGCGTGGATGAGCCGCATGGCGGCTTCACCGCGGTTGACGATGGCGACACGACTGAACACTGAGGGCCTTTCGAAGACGATGAACACGGCGGCCGTCCCGCCCCAACCGGTATCCATACTCTCGGGTGCCCTCGGATACGGCCATGCGGGGTACTGAGCGTGCTTCGCGGCCGGAGTTGTGGGGATCGTACAAACGATTCACGTCACGGAGGTCTCGAGAGCTCCTCCAGAGTCGCCGGGGTGACCGATCTCTCCTACCTCGCCGCCGTCCGGGAGCCAAGCGGACTGCCGCCACCTTTCCGGCCCGCAGGCCCGGCCGGTCGTGAGGTGCGGCTCTGGTTGAGGCACCTCTCTGGACCGGCACCGGCATCCCTACAATGGCCGGGTGAACCACACCGTCCTGGTAGATGACCTCGAAGCGCCACGTCACGCTGCGGGCGTGCCCTCGGCCGCCGGAGCGTCCACCCAGGACGGCGAGAGCCGCGTGCGGCGTGACGTCGCCGCCCAGGCCCCGCCCGCGCCGGAGATCCTCGACCGGATCTCCCGGATGACGTGCTGAGCGCCGCGGGGCTGAGCGCCGAGGAGGAAGCCGCCTACCGGCTGCTGGTCAGAACCGCCGGGGTGGAGCCCGCCGAGCTGGCGGCGGAGCTCGGCGTCGAGAGGGAGGCGGCGCGGCGGGCGCTCGGCTCCCTGCTCGCCAAGGGCCTGGCGCGAGCCGTACCAGGAGAGCCCGACAGGTTCACCGCCGTCGCGCCCGACGTTGCGCTCGCGGCCCGGCTGCACAGGCGGCAGGAGGAGGTGGACCGGGCCAGGCAGGCCGTGGAGCAGCTCACGGGGGAGTACCTGGCCCACTCGCGGCGCCGCGAGGCCGCCCAGCTGATCGAGGTGATCACCAGCAGGACGGCGCTGCGCGAGCAGTTGCGCCTGCTGCAGGACAACGCGCGGCACGAGGTCGTCAGCCTCTGCAGGGCCGGGCACGTGGCGATGACCTCACAGGAGAACACCGAGGAGCTGGCCGCGCTGGGACGTGGGGTCGGCTACCGCGTCATCTACGAAGGGACGCTGCTGGAGGAGCCCGGCATGCTGGTCAACCTCGCCGACGGGATCAAGCTGGGTGAGCAGGCGCGCGCCCTGCCCACCCTGCCGGTGCGGATGATGATCGCGGACGGCGAGCTGGGCGTGCTCCCGCTGATCCAGCACACCGGCGGGCTCACCCAGCTCACCGCGGCGCTGATCAGGCCGAGCAGCCTGCTCGACGCGCTCGAGGCGCTGTTCGAGAGCCTCTGGGAGCGGGCCACCCCGGTCAGTCTCACCACACCGGGCAGCCCGCTCGACTCCGACCACCTCTACCTGCTGTCGCTGCTGGTGGCGGGCGTGCCCGACAAGTCGATCGCCACGCAGCTGAAGGTGTCGCAGCGGACCGTCCAGCGCCGGATCACCCACCTGATGGAGCAGGCGGGCGCCCAGACCAGGATGCAGCTGGCCTGGCACGCCGCCCGTGAGAACTGGCTGTGACGGTCAGTAGGCCCTGATCACCGTCTGCCTGACCTGGTTGCCGCCGGAATCGGTGGCGGTGACGCGCAGCGACGGATGCGGGCGAAGGACGACCGCGCTGTAGCGGCCATGGCCGAGCGGAAGGACCGGCTGCCTGCGCCAGGTCGCCCCGTCGTCATAGGACACCTCCAGCCGCAGGTCCTTGGCGGTCAGCCCACTCACTCCCTTCTGGTGCCGTACGGCGAAGCCGAGCAGTCCGGGCCGCACGTCGTAGTCGACCTGCAGCAGCGGCAGCACCTGCTGGCCCTGCTTCGACCTGAACGTCCAGGCCGTCTCGGTCGCGACCGCCGTCGTCCACTCCTCGGAGGTGCGCCTGGTGGACAGCTCCAGGCGGTACTCGGCCTCCTGCGGCACGGCGGGGAAGGCGCCCCAGGCGGCGTCGCGTTCCTCCACGAGCTTGCCGTCCCTCAGGAACCTGGCCGAGGCGCTGTCATTGTCGACCCCCGCGCGGGAGACGTGGCCGGAGGCGTCGACGAACTCGGGGACGCGGATCTCCATGGTGTCGCCCGTGCGGGTGGAGGGAGCCAGCCAGTCCGGGATGGCGGGCCGTACGACGGGGGCGTGCCAGCTCTCGCTGACCCGCTGACCGGGCTGGTAGGTGCGGGGCGGCTCGGTCAGCCCGTCCTGCAACCGGTTCATGTCGTCCCAGGTGTACTGGTGGTTGACCAGGTGCTGCCAGAACGAGCCGTCCGCGCTGACGTACTCGGCCCGTCGCGACGGCGCCTTCACGATCCGCTGCTTCTCCATCTGGCTGCCCAGGGAGTAGGCCTGCCAGGGCCGCCAGCCGAACCGCTGCTCCTTGGCCCACCCGAACCCGCCCGCGTCCTGATATTTCGTGTCGATGCGGGCGGTGTTGCGGTCGCTCACCTCGTGCACGATCGTGTCCGGCACGTGCCCGGCCGAGACCTGCATGACGTCATAGAGGTACGGCGAGGCCATCGTCCCGCTGATGTCCAGCAGGGCGTGCCCCTTCCTGACCCGTTCGAACAGCCGCTGCCCGTGGTCGTTGGCGATCAGCATGACGGGGATGGGCAGCCTCACGTTGGCCGGGCTCCATCCACGTGCGAGCGCGTCGTCGGGGGTCATCACGATGATCGCGGCGACCGCCCCCGCCTTCACCGCGGCCTCGGCGCCGGCTTCCCAGTCCGGAGAGTCCATCACGGCGACCTTGCCGCGCGCGCCGTCGGCTCCCTCGGCCAGCCGCCACAGGTGGCGGCCCTCCAGGCCGGGCGAGCCGCCCAGGAAGCCCATCGGGTAGGTGGAACCCGCCACCCGGGCGGTGATCTTCGGAGCGATCAGCTGCCAGCGGGAGGCGAACTCGAACGTGCCCTGGCTGACCGGCTGGGTCGGTGAGACGTTGAGGCCCTCGACGACGTCGAAGTTCATGACGCCCTGGGAGATTCTGCGCGAGCCGAAGGCGCGGTGGGTGAAGTAGGTGAAGATGCCCACCTGCTCCACCGGCTCGCTCACCTTGACGGTGACGGGGCTGGTCCTGCGGTAGTCGAGGACCACCTCCAGGTCGCGGTCGACCTTGAGCTCCGGGATGACGACGAGCCCGTCGCGCGGGTGCATGCGGCCCCAGCCGCTCGCCAGGTTGATCGCCTGCGTCATGTAGGTGCCCTCGGAGACCTCCACGGTCAGGCCCTGCTCGGGCACCCAGGTGAAGACGTCGTCCTGCTGCGACGCGCCGAACATCGACAGGGTGTCGGTGCTCGTGGGCCTGCCCGCCGCGTCCACGGCGGTGAAGCGGACGGTGTGCTGCGGTCCCTTCCAGGTCAGTGCCAGCGTGGTGTGCACCGTCTCGGCTCCCGCGGTCGCCGTGACGTGCCCGCCGTACCTGCCGAAGGACAGCTTGGCCAGGTCCACGCGGACCTGGACCTCGGCGGTGCCGCCGGCCTCGACCGTGACGCTCTGCGCGCTGAGCACGGCGCCCTCGAGGGTGCTGGAGAGCGCGAGCGTGACCGGCGCCGCCGTGGCGTTGGTGTAGGTGATCGTGTCCTCGGCCGTGCCCGTCCCCTCACCCTTCTGGTGCTTGCCCAGGTTGACCACGCCCGTGGCCGTCACGCCCTGCCGCAGGGCGCGCGCCACGTCGAGCCTGCCCGCGCCCGCGTCGTCGACCTGCTGACCGGCCACCGTCCTGGCCGAGCCCACCAGGGCGTCCTTGATCTGCCCCGCCTTCCACTCCGGATGGCGCTGCTTGAGGATGGCGGCGGCCCCCGCCACGTGCGGAGTGGCCATGGAGGTGCCCGACGCGGCCGTGTAGTGCTCGTCGACGGGCTGACCCATGCCGGTGCCTGTCGCCCTGGCCGCGACGATGCCGACGCCCGGCGCCGTGAGGTCCGGCTTGGGCGCGTCGTCCAGACGCGGACCCCTGCTGGAGAAGTCGGCGATGGCGTCCTTGCCGTCCACCGCGCCGACGGTCAGCGCGGAGGTGGCCGCTCCCGGGCTGCCCACGGAGTAGGCCGAGCCGTCGTTGCCCGCCGCGACCACGAAGAGCGCACCGGTCCGCTCGGTGAGATTGTCGACGGCGACGCTGAGCGGGTCGGTGCCGTCGGTGACGTCACCGCCGAGACTCATGTTGATTACCGACGCTCCTTCGGCGGCGGCCCACTCCATGCCCTCGATGACGCCGGACAGGGTGCCTGACCCGTCGTCGCCGAGCACCTTGCCGATGATCAGCTCCGCGCCGGGGGCGACGCCCTTCTTGCCGACCCCGCCCGCGATGGTGGCGGCCACGTGGGTGCCATGCCCGTGGGCGTCGTTCACGCTCTCGTCGCCGGTGAACACCTTGGTCTGCTTCACCCGGCCCGCGAGATCCCGGTGGGCGGCGTCGACTCCGGTGTCGAGGACGGCGACCTTGACGCCCTTGCCGTCGAACCCGGCCTGCCACGCCTCAGGCGCGCCCACCTGCGGCACGCTGTGATCGAGCGAGACCTTGACCTTGGCGTCGAGCCAGATCTTCGCCACGCCCTGGGACAGGCTCGCCCGCTCCTCGTCCAGAGACTTCCACAACTGGCCGATCGTGCGCTTGTCGGCCGAGACGGCCCGCCCGTTGACGCTCTCCAGCGGAGTCGCGGTCCTGGTGGCCATGCCGTCGTAGACGAACAGCAGCGGCAGCTTGTCCGTCTTCGCGTCGTCGTAGCCCTGCTCGATCAGGCCGGTGACGGAGAACAGGCTCGGGTCCAGCCGCTTGGCCGCCAGGTAGGGCACCATGTCGGCGGGGAGGACCCGCAGCTCGCCGTCCTCCTCGGTGGTGTGGAAGCCCATCCGGTCACGGCCGGGCCCCGGCTTCACCTCCACCGCGCGCCTGCCCTGCTCCGACTCCCTCACAGTCACCACATCGCCGGTGATCAAGGTGACGCGGTGGACGCCGGAGGCGGCAGGCTGCGCCGCCGCTGGCGACGGGGGGCTCAGCAGGGCGGCGGCGGATACTCCCACCGCCGCCACATGTGCGGACCAGTGCATGGGGGGTGAACCTCTCGTATCAACAACTAGTGATCACGAGAGTGGGCGATGGCGGGCTCTGCCCGCCAGCCTCAGGACCTGCCGTTTGTCTGCCATGTCGCTAATGCGACAGCGGCCGTCGGGGTTGTCCTCGCGTGCGGTGATGACGAGGTGTCCGTCTCGGCCGTCCCGGCGGTCGTCCGGCCGGACGCGTGGGCGACGTTGTGTGTCCTTCTACGCACATGATCAACTCTGTGTCCTTTGGCGTGTTTCGTGGAGAGCCGGGGCGTTTTGATGTGAGCGCAAGCCGATGGAGAGACCGTCCGCAGACGGAAGGTCCCATCGGGGGACTCCATCACGATCAAGGACAAGGATCCATGCGTACCACCAAGCACCTGACCCGGCTGTCGCTGCTGGCCGCCGTCTCCACGGCGCTGATCGGCGCTGTCGCCGGGCCCGTCCACGCGGCCTCGGCGGGGACCGTCGACCTGACGGCTGGGAAGATCACCTACACGGCGGGGGCCGGAGGGATCAACAGCGCGTCCATCACCGTCTTCAACGGCCAGATCGCCGTCTTCGACACCGAGCCGCTCACCCCCAAGGGCGGGTGCCGTCAGCTCACCCCCCGCGCGGTCACCTGCGGCACCGGCGCCACGGAGTTCACCGCCAACCTCGGCGACATGGACGACTCCTTCAGCGTCGGCGTCTCCTTCAGGGGCGTCGTCAACGGCCAGGACGGCAACGACAGCCTCATCGCCGGCACCGGCTCGTCCACCGGCAGAGCCATCACCTGGAGCGGCGGCGCCGGCCTCGACTCCGTCTCCTACAAGAGCAGCGACTCCTCGGTGCGGGTGAGCCTGGACAACCAGGCCAACGACGGCCGCAACATCGACTCCGACAACGTCAGGGACGACGTGGAGAACATCGTCGGCTCCACCCTCGGCGGCGACGTCCTGATCGGCGCCGACTTCGCGAACAACCGCATCGACGACGGCGGCGGCGCCGGCGACAAGCTGTTCGGCCTGGGCGGCAACGACCGGCTCTTCGCCAAGGACCTGGCCGCCGACGGCGACCTGAACTGCGGGCTCGGCATCGACGAGATCGTCGTCGACAAGGCCGTCGATCCCCGGCCGGTCGGCTGCGAGACCATGCAGGAGTTCTGATCATCCCCTGGCCCTGGCGTTCATCGGAGCGGCAGGGCCCCGGCCCTCGCATGACCGCGGCGAGCGTCGCGATTACACACCGTAGTGAGTGGATACGTAGCGTCCGACGGAACGTGCCGCCGCCGGAAGAAGGATCACATGGGCAGTGTCGAGCCGCCGGTGAAGCGGCTCAGGACGCCTCGCGCCGCAGGGGTGGCGGGGATCCTCGCCGCCCTGCTGCTGGGCGGCGCCATGGTCCTGGTGCGGCTGGCCATACCCGAGCACCCGCTCGACCTGACCGCCTATCTCGCCAGGACCTCGAGCCGCCAGGCCCTCCGGGTGGCGCTGGAGCTCCTGCCGTACGGCGGCATCTTCTTCCTGTGGTTCACCGGCGCCCTGCGGGACTTCATCGGCGAACGCGAGGACCGGTTCTTCGCGACCGTCTTCCTCGGCGCGGGCCTGCTGTACGTGGCGCTGCTGCTCGTCTTCGGCGCGACGGCACGCGCCTACCTGGACGCGATCGACGCGATGAAGGACACCGGCCGGCAGGGCGACTTCCACCACTACGGGCGCTACCTCACGATCAGCCTCCTCACCGAGTACGCGCCGCGCATGGCCGCGGTGTTCACACTGATCACCACGACCATCGCGGCCCGCCTGGGCCTCTTCCCCCGCTGGCTCCTCGCGCTCGGCTACGTCGTCGGGGCGATGCTCCTGCTGGTCGTCAGCACGGTCACCTGGTCGGAGCTGCTGTTCCCCGTCTGGGTCCTGGTCGTCGGCTGCTTCCTGCTCGCCTCCCACCGGCGGCGGAGCGCGTCCGCTTGACCGCGAAAATACCCACTCCATGGCTCTTCGTCGCTTATCGCCGAGAAGGAGTCGGGTAAGGGGGTGACAGATCGGCCCGGTGGCGTATGCCGGCCCGGATCGACGGGGGAGTGGCTGTGAGGGTTGTCGTTGATCTCACGCGCTGTCAGGGCTACGGACAGTGCGTCTTCCTGGCACCGGACGTGTTCACGATGCACGGCCAGGAGGCGCTCATGTACGACACCGACCCTGACGACGCCCAGCGCGAGCACGTCCTGAGGGCCGCCGCGGCCTGCCCTGTCCAGGCGCTCCACGTCGACAGGATGGCCACCCAGCACAGAACCGTGGAGCCCGAGCTGCGCCATCCGACCAGCGACGTCGACGGGGAGTTCAAGCGCAACGGCCACGTCGTCATCGTCGGCGCCTCGCTCGCCGGAGGCAGGGCCGCGGGCGTCCTGCGCAGGGACGGCTTCAAGGGCAAGGTGACCCTCATCGGCGACGAGAAGCACCAGCCGTACGACCGGCCGCCGCTGTCCAAGCAGGTGCTGACCGGCAGGGTGGACGCCGAGCACACCATGCTTCCCCACCTGCGGGAGATCGAGGTCGAATGGCTGGCGGGAACCCCCGCGACAGGGCTCGACATCGGCGCCAAGCAGGTGACCCTCGCCGACGGCCGGCAGATCGGCTTCGACAAGGTGCTGATCGCCACCGGCGCGCGCGCCAGGCCGTGGCCCAACGAGGCCGAGGCGGCGCTCGACGGCGTGTACGTGCTGCGCACGCTCGACGAGGCGGACCGGATGCGCAGGAGGCTGGCCGCAGGCGTCAACCGGGTGCTGATCATCGGGGCCGGGTTCACCGGCTCGGAGGTGGCGTCGGTCTGCCGCGGCCTGGACCTGGAGGTGACCGTCGTCGAGGCGGGGCCCGCCCCGCTGGTCGGCGCGCTCGGCAGGGTGATCGGCGACATCGCCGCCGGCATGCAACGTGACGCGGGCGTGGATCTGCGCTGCGGGGTCACGGTCACCGAACTGGTGGGGGACGAGCAGGGACGGCTGACCGGCGCGCGGCTGTCCGACGGAGGCACGGTCGAGGCCGACATGGCGGTGGTCGCGCTCGGCGCGGTCCGCAACGTCGAATGGCTGGAAGGCTCGGGCCTCGCGGCAGGGCCCTGGGGGGTGGCCACCGACGCGGGCTGCCGCGCCGTCGACATCAACGGCCTGGTCACCGATGACATCTTCGTCGCCGGTGACGTGGCCAGGTTCCCGCACCCGGTCTACCACTACCAGTTCATGTCGCTGGAGCACTGGGGCAACGCCGTCGCCCAGGCGGAGATCGCCGCCCACAACATGCTCAGCGACCAGGCTCATCGCTGGCCGCACCTGTCGCTGCCGGTCTTCTGGTCCAACCAGTTCGGCGTCAACATCAAGTCGGTCGGCGTGACGAGCATCGCCGACGAGGTCGTGATCGCACAGGGCTCGGTGGAAGAGCGCCGGTTCGTCGCCGTGTACGGATACAAGGGCAGGATCACCGCCGCGGTCACCTTCGACCAGGCGATGTGGCTGGACTTCTACCGGGACCTCATCGAGCGGGCCACACCGTTCCCGCCCGACTACCGCATGGTCGGCAGGCCCGACGAGATGCGGCCCGTCCCTGCCGAGGTGCCACAGCGGATGGCGCCCGCGGCGGGCGCGACCGTGGTGGTGACGGGTCATGACCCGGCCGAACGTCGCGTCTCTCTCGTACGGCAGCAGCCGTAGGACTCACGAACCACCGGACAGGGGAGGCACCTGCGTGGAGCCGGCAAGCATCTACGAGCAGATCCACCAGTTCACCAACCGGGCGAACCCGTACCCGCTGTACGCCGAGCTCCGCGAGACCCCCGTGGCGCGGCTGGAGGACGGCGGCTACGTCGTCAGCACCTACGAGGAGATCGTCGCGCTGCTGCACGACCCGCGCGTCAGCTCGGACAGGCGGAAGCTGGCTCACCCACCGCCCGGCGAGCCGCTGCCACCCTCCTTCATCGGCACCGATCCGCCCGAGCACGACCGGCTCAGGCGGCTGGCGATGCGGCACTTCGGACCGCCCCACTCGCCGCGCGTGGTGGAGAACATGCGCGGCGAGCTGCACGAGGTCGTCAAGGATCTGATCGACGGCGTCGCCGGCAGGACGCAGGCCGACATCGTCGACGACATCGCCTACCCGTTCCCCGTCACGGTCATCTGCCGCCTGCTCGGGGTGCCGCGCGAGGACGAGCCCAGGTTCCACGGGTGGGCCGAGGAGATCGTCGAGAACCTCGGCCCCGGCGAGGGCGACCAGGACGAGCGGGCCAAGCGCCGCACGGCCGCCGTGCTCGCGCTGGCGACCTACCTGGAGGAGCTCGCCCAGGCCCACCGCAGGAACCCCGGCGACGACGTCCTGTCCGGACTGGCGACCTACGAGGGCCCCGACGGCCCGATGTCGGATACCGAGCTGATCTCGACCGCCGCGCTGCTGCTGGTCGCCGGGCACGAGACCACCGTCAACCTCATCACCAACGGCATGCTGACCCTGCTGCGCAACCCCGGGCTGATGGAACGGATCCGCGACGAACCCGACCTGATCATCCACACCGTCGAGGAGCTGCTGCGTTTCGAGCCTCCGGTGCACTTCCTGCCGCAACGCGTCGCCCTCGACGACATCACGATCGCGGGCGTCACCATCCCCAAGGGGTCGAGCATCGTCCTGGCACTCGCGTCCGGCAGCCGCGACCCCGCGCACGTGCATGATCCCGAGAGGTTCGACCCCGACCGTCCCTACATCCAGCACCTCGGGTTCGGCGGGGGGATCCATCACTGCTTCGGCGCGCCGCTGGCCCGCCTGGAGGCCCAGATCGCGCTGCGCGAGCTGGCGAAGCGGCTGGTGAACCCGCGCCTGGTCACCGACCCGCCGCCCTACCGCCCGAACTCGACGCTGCGCGGGCCGCGCCACCTCCTCGTCGAGTACGACCGGGTCCTGCCGTACCGGCCGTGACGGCGACGAGCGCTCCGGGAGATCGGATCGTGCCCGCCGTGACGGACCGAGACCCGCGCGCCCGCCTTCGCAGGAGATCGCGGGCGTGTGCTCAGGGCTGTTGCCACACGCCCCTGGCCGCCGCTTCGGCGGCGTAGGTGCCGAAGTCCTTTCCCGGGCGTTCGAGGATCTTCTCCACGACCCCGGTGGGTTCGGCGTCACCCTGCGCCGCGGCGGCGGAGAAGTTCTCGATCAGGGTGTCGATCACCTCGTCCGGTGTGCCCTCGGCGCGCAGGGACTCGCGGTACGCGCCGGGGGTGCCGTCGAAGTGAACCGCGAGCCCGGTCGCGCGCTGGATGTGGGCGAGGGCCTCTGGGAATGACAACGCCCTCGGACCGGTCAGAGGCAGGACCTGGCCGATGTGATCCTCACTGATCAGGACCTGGGCCGTGACGGCGGCGATGTCGTCGGCGTCCACGAAGCCCTGGCGGGTCGAGCCCACGGGCACGCACAGGCGCCCATCGAGGACGGCTTGGCGAAAGAAGGTCTCGAAGTTCTGGTTGAACCAGTCGGGGCGGACGATCGTCCACGCGCATCCGGACTCGCGTACCTGCCGCTCCGCCTCCTGGAGGTGGGTGACGTTCATGACGTCGACGCCGCGGTCCGAGTGAAGGACGACCCTCCGCACCCCGGTTCGGTAGGCCTCCCGCATGAACGCCTCCGGCATGCCGGTCTGGTCCGGCAGCAGGGCGTACATGGTGTGGACGCCGTCGAGGGCGGCGGCTCCAGGTGTCCTGGACCGACCAGTCGAACCGGCACTCAGCGTGCCTGGCGGCGACCCTGACGTTGTGACCGGCGTCGCGTAGCCGGTCGGCGACCCGGCTCCCGACCGTGCCGGTGCCGCCCAGGACGAGGATGGGGGTGTTCGTGGTCATGCTGACACGCTACGGACGGTCGCGGACGGATCCTGTCCTCATCTCGGGGTGAGATGGAGCATGGCTCATTCGACCGAACGCCTCTTCTCGCTGCTCTCCTGTCTGCAGTCAGGTCGCCCGATGTCCGGACGCGAACTCGCCGCTCGGCTGGACGTCGATGTCCGGACGGTTCGAAGGGACATCGCCAGGCTCAGGGACATGGGTTACCGCGTCGACGCAGGACCCGGTCCGCACGGGGCGTACGAGCTGCGCGCCAGCGCGGCCATGCCGCCCTTGGTGCTCTCGGACGAAGAGGCCGTGGCGCTCGTTGTGGGCATGGCCCTGGCCACGGCCAGGTCAGGCCTGACCGGCACGGCGAGGAGCGCGGGGGACGAAGACCCAGCCCAGAGCGCGCTGGGCAAGCTGACGCGGGTGCTGCCGCGCCCGCTGGCGGCGACGTGCCGGCGCGTCACCGAGGCCCTGACCACCTCGCCCGAGGTCACGGTCCCCGTCGACGCGGGACTCCTCGCCACCCTGGCACAGGGGGCCGAGCAGGGCAGGACCGCGATGCTGGAGCTGAGCGACGGCACCACGCCAGAGGTGCAGCCCCACCGGCTGCTCCTTCGGCGCAGGCGGTGGTACCTGCTCGCGCGGGCTCACGACACCTGGGCAGTCCACCGGTTGGACGGGATCCGGTCCTGCACCCTGACGCGGACGTCCTTCGCCCCTCACCCCCTCGCCCCCGGCCGAGAAGCGGAGGAGCTCGAGCGCCTCCTGCCCGACCGGCGGATCCGGGTACGCATCAGGTTCGAGGCCGACTCCGCCGCCGTCATCGACCGCTTCCGCAACGAAGAGCCCGACGTCATCAAGGACGGCCCGCGGCACGTGATCCTGACCGCTCGCGTCGACTCGCTGGAGTGGGCGGCCATGCTCGCGACCCTCGTGGACGAGGCCTTCACGGTCCTCGAGCCGAACGAGCTGAAGCAGCGCTGCCACACCCTCGCCCGGCGTCTCGCCAACGCCTGACCGCGCGGTGGGAACCCGTGCCGTGCCAGATCTCCACAGCGACGTTCAGCGATCAGTCGCCGAAGCGACCGGACCGTTCCTGCGCCAGGCCAGGGCGGCCGCGACGGCGAAGGCCAGTGCCGCGCAGCCGAGCTGGGCGAGGGCCGTGGAGGTGGGCACGAACGGCAGGTCCCCGAGGTCGCCGAGGGCCGCTGCGGGTACGAACAGCAGCAGCGCCGCCCGCCGCCCCACAGCCGATCGGCACGCGTACCCGGCCGCCAGCGCGACCACGACGAGCCACGGCAAGGGCTTCCACCTCACGATGTCGAGGTCGACCGGAACGTCCACCCACCGCACGATGGCCTTGCTGGCGGTCAGCCCTGCCAGCGCGAGCGGCCCCCACAGCAGGAAGGCGCGCCAGGGGATGAGCATGATCGCTCGGTGCGCCGCGGGGACGAAGGCGATGACAACCGCGGCCACCTGGGCCAGCAGGACGGGGCCGTGGTTCGGGAACAGCAGCGTGTCCAGATTCAGCAGACGCGGATGGCCGATGTGGTACAGCACGAAAACGACCGCGCCGAGCACGGCGATCCACCGGCGGCGGAGCAGAAGGGCCAGCACAGGCAGGGCCGCGACGACGACAGGCTCGGTCGGGAGCAGTGTCCAGGTCAGTCGCTCCCAAGCGGTGCCGTGGCCGTTGTTCAGGGTCTCGGCGGCCTGCAGCAGACGGAGCGCCAGTGCGCCGATCAGCATCAGGGACGGCCACAGCGCGACAGCGAGGGCCAGCCCGTCCCGCCAGGCGGGTGCGGAGACCGGGCCGAAGGCCCGCCGGCCGTGCACGCGCAGCGCGCCTCGCAGCAGGTCCGCCACGTCGGCCGGATCCGGGCGGATCTGGCCCTGTCGCGCCCCCGCCAGCAGGACGCTGATCATCTCTTCCTCGTGCCGTGCCCGATGGTCGCGTGGGTAGCAGGCCAGAAGGCGCCGGTAGCGGGCTTCGAGCGGGCTCATGCCGCGCCTCCCGAGCCGGCGGCGCGCAGACGCACGGTGGCCGCTCGCGCGTGCCTGCGCATCCGCTCGGCCTCCGCCGCCAGCCTGGTCGCACCGTCGCCGGTCAACCTGTAGTAGCGCCGCACCCTGCCGTCGACGATCTCCTCCCGGTCCTCGGTGATGAGGCCCTCCGCCTGGAGGCGGTCGAAAGCGGCGTAGAGGGTGCCGGCGCGCAGGCGGACCTGACCGTCGGAGATGCGTTCCACGTCGGTGATGACGCCGTACCCGTGCTGTGGACCGGCGGCGAGCGCGGTCAGGATCAGGAAGGTTGGCTCCTGCATCTGCCTCATGTGATCAATATATACAGATCATCTACTCATGTGGCCAAGGTCCGGAACTGGGTGGCGGCTGTGCCGTCCACGGATCGGGCGGTGCCGCTCAGCACGACGACACCGATTCGCCGCTCCGGATCGAAGCCGACGTAGGAGGCGAAACCGCCGGTGCGCCCGTTGTGCCAGATCCGGCGGCCGCCACCGATCTTCGGATGCAGGCGGGTCTCCATCCAGCCCAACTGGACGGCCTGCAACGGGTTGACGCGGTGCTCGGTCCTGCGGCTGAGGCCGATGGCCTCCTCGCGGCACTCGATCTGGGCCTGGAGAAAGGTGAGCAGGTCCGCCGCCGTCGAGCGGAGCCCGCCGCGGACCGTCCGGCCGCCAGGCCGCCGGCCGCCTCCTGGACGATCGACTCAAGATCGCGGCCCACGGGCACCCCTTCCGAACGACACTCAGACCGAACCACAGGAAGGGTACGGCCTCTCGACGAGGAGCCCTGATCGGGGCGACCCTGTCCCGGCGTCCGAACGACGAGTGACCGCAGGCGCCGGGTGCCCGCCGTGGCGGCCCCGCCACGCAGGACCCGGCGACGGACGGCGTCGATCGGCTCCCGCCTGTCTCGGCGCGTCTCCGTCAACGCCCTGATCAGCGAGCTGCCACCCCGTTGGTGATCGCCGGAGCGGCTTCGACATCAAAACGCGCACTTCTCGGGCAAACCGGTCTTGACATCCGCAACCCCACACCCGCACCCTGTTGCGTATAGCGCGAGATGTTTCTCTTTGTGAAACCGAGGTGTGACACGATGATCCCAGCGTGCCCACTTGCATCACTGCCGAGAGGCGAGGCCCTCCGCCTCGAAGCCGATCCGCCCATCGCCGTCTTCCACACCGAGGAGGGCGAGATCCTGGCCATCGACGACACCTGTACGCACCAGGATGCCTCGTTGGCCGACGGCTGGCTCGAGGGGTGCGAGATCGAATGCCCGCTGCACGCCTCGCGGTTCGACCTCCGTACCGGCCGGGTGGACGCCCCTCCTGCCAAGCGCCCGGTCCGCACCCATCAGGTGGTGATCGAGGACGACGTCATCTACGTCGTGCCGTCCGAAGAGGAGCCGAACCTGCCGCCCGGCGTCACGCTGAAGGGGCAGGCGTGAACACCGTCTGCGTCGTGGGCGCCTCGCTGGCAGGGCTCCTGACGGCCCGCGCGCTGCGCGGCCAGGGGTACACGGGCCGCCTCGTGCTCGTCGGGGAGGAGAGGCACCGCCCCTACGACCGGCCGCCTCTGTCCAAGGACTTCCTCAGGGGCGCCGTCGGCGAGGCCGATCTCGCGCTGGAGGGCGAGGGAGAAGAGCTCGACGCCGAATGGCGGCTCGGCGTGGCCGCGACCGGGTTCGACGCCGTCGCCCGCCGCGTGACGCTGAGCGACGCCACCTCCATCAGAGCCGACGGCATCGTGATCGCCACCGGGGCCTCCGCCCGCACCCTGCGGGGCTCACGGGGGCTGGCGGGTGTCCACACGCTGCGCACGCTCGACGACGCCCGCGCGCTCCGCCGCGAGCTGGGCGAAGGCAGGCGGCTGGTCGTGATCGGCGGCGGCTTCATCGGCGCCGAGGTGGCCGCCACGGCGTGTGAGCTCGGCCTGGAGGTCACGCTCGTGGAGTCGGGGCCCGCGCCGCTGGCCGGCGTCCTCGGCGCCCCGATGGCGGAGGCGATCGCCACCCTGCACGAGAGGCGCGGCGTACGCCTGGTGCGCGGCGCCTACGTCACGGAGCTGACAGGAGCAGGCAGGGTGGACGGCGTGCGGCTGGCCGACGGCGCCCACCTGCCCGCCGACGTCGTCGTCGTGGGGATCGGCGCGATCCCCAACATCTCGTGGCTGGAGGGAAGCGGCCTCGAGCTCGGCGACGGCGTGCTCTGCGACGAGGGCGGCGGCACCCGCGTGCCCGGCGTCGTCGCGGTCGGCGACTGCGCGGCCTGGTTCGATCCCGCGCAGGGCGGCCACCACAGGATCGAGCACTGGACCGGCGCCAGGCAGCGGGCCGCCGTCGCGGCGGCGACGCTGCTGTCGGGCGGCACGGCTCGCCCCGAGCCCGCCCGCCCCGCCTACTTCTGGTCCGACCAGTTCGACATCAAGATCCAGTTCATCGGGCACGCCGAGCACGCCGACTCGGTGACCGTGGAGGAGGGCGACCTCGCCGGCCACAGCTTCCTCGCCGTCTACCGGCAGGGTGAGCGTCCTGTCGCGGTGCTGGGAGTCAACCAGGTCAGGCTGTTCACCCGATGGCGCCGCCACTTGGAGACCGCGCCGGTCCAGGCCGGCTGACACAGGAGTGAATCATGGCTCATGAAGTACGCGGCGTGGTCGCGACGGGCAAGGGCAGGCCGGTAAGCCTGGAGACGATCCTGGTCCCCGACCCAGGACCGGGCGAGGCGCTGGTGAAGGTGCAGGCGTGCGGCGTCTGCCACACCGACCTGCACTACCGCGAGGGCGGCATCAGCGACGACTTCCCCTTCCTGCTCGGCCACGAGGCGGCGGGCGTGGTGGAGGCCGTCGGCCCCGACGTCAAGGACGTCGCCGTCGGCGACTTCGTCATCCTCAACTGGCGCGCGGTGTGCGGCTCCTGCCGCGCCTGCCTGCGGGGCCGCCCGCAGTACTGCTTCGCCACCCACAACGCCACGCAGAAGATGACGCTGAAGGACGGCACGCCGCTCAGCCCCGCGCTCGGGATCGGCGCCTTCGCCGAGAAGACGCTGGTGGCCGCGGGGCAGTGCACCAAGGTCGATCCCGCGGCCGCGCCCGCCGCGGCGGGGCTGCTCGGCTGCGGCGTGATGGCCGGCCTCGGCGCCGCCGTGAACACCGGCGCGGTCAGCCGCGGCGACTCGGTCGCGGTGATCGGCTGCGGCGGCGTGGGCAACGCGGCCATCGCGGGATCGCGGCTGGTCGGAGCCACCACGATCATCGCGGTGGACGTCGACGACCGGAAGCTCGACTGGGCCCGCGGGTTCGGCGCGACCCACACGGTGAACGCGAAGGAGAGCGATCCCGTCGAGGCCGTGAGGGAGCTCACCGGCGGGTTCGGCGCCGACGTGGTGATCGACGCCGTCGGGCGTCCCGAGACCTTCAAGCAGGCCTTCTACGCCCGCGACCTGGCGGGGACCGCCGTGCTCGTGGGCGTGCCCACCCCGGAGATGACGCTGGAGCTGCCGCTCCTCGACGTCTTCGGCCGCGGCGGCGCGCTGAAGTCCAGCTGGTACGGCGACTGCCTGCCGAGCCGTGACTTCCCCCTGCTGATCTCGCTCTACCTGCAGGGCCGCTTCGACCTGGACGCCTTCGTCACCGAGACCATCGCCCTCGACGACGTCGAGGCCGCCTTCACCAAGATGCACCACGGCGACGTCCTGCGCTCGGTGGTGGTGCTGTGATGGATCCGCAGCGTAGCGAGGACATCCGTCATGGCATTGGCCGGGCGGTGCCCGGTGAAGGGAGCACTGTGATGGATCCGCAGCGTAGCGAGGACATCCGTCACAGCATTGGCCGGGCGGTGCCCGGTGAAGGGAGCACTGTGATGGATCCGCAGCGTAGCGAGGACATCCGTCATGGCATTGGCCGGGCGGAGCCCGGTCAGGGAGCACTGTGATGAGGGTCGAGCGGTTGGTCACCTCGGGGACGTTCAGTCTGGACGGCCAGACGTGGGACGTCGACAACAACGTGTGGCTCCTCGGCGACGACGACCAGGTGCTGGTCATCGACGCGGCTCACGACGCGGATGCGATCGCGGCGGCCGTCGGCGAGCGCAGGCTCGTGGGCATCGTGTGCACCCACGCCCACGACGACCACGTGAACGCCGCACCAAGGCTGGCCGCGCGCACCGGCGCGCCGGTCCACCTGCACCCTGACGACTCGGTGCTGTGGAAGCTCACGCACCCGGCCGCGACACCCGATCGCGCGCTGGCCGACGGGCAGATCATCAGGATCGGCGACAGCGCCGTCCATGTCCTTCACACTCCAGGGCACGCTCCGGGCGCCGTCTGCCTGTACGTGCCCGAGCTGGGCGTCCTGTTCTCCGGCGACACGCTCTTCCGCGGCGGACCCGGGGCGACGGGCAGGTCGTACAGCGACTTCCCGACGATCATCTCGTCCATCAGCCGGCTGCTCACGCTGCCGGCCGAGACCGTGGTCCACACCGGCCACGGCGACGACACCAGCATCGGAGCCGAGGCTCCGCAGCTCGAGGACTGGATCCGCCGAGGGCACTGACCCGGCCCGTACCAGAGGAGTACTCCCGTGACGACCTCAAGCCCCGCCACCACCTCCAGCGTGATCCCCACCCTGCCCGGCCACTACTACACCGATCAGGAGCTGTTCGCGCGGGAGCAGAAGAACATCTTCGAGGCGATGTGGTTCTGCGTGGTGCGCTCGTCCGACCTGCCGAAGCCGGGCTCGTTCAAAACGGTCCAGGTGGGCGGCGAGAGCATCCTGGTCACCAGGGCGCGCGACAAGACGGTACGCGCCTTCTTCAACGTCTGCAGGCACCGCGGCGCGCAGTTGTGCGCCGAGGAGTCAGGCGAGGTCAAGCGGGCCTTCCAGTGCATGTACCACGCATGGACCTACGACCTCGACGGCAAGCTGATCGCCGCGCCCAACCTCACCAAGATGGCCGATCTCGACCGCGTCGAGTACGGCCTGGTCAAGGTGCACGTCCGTGAATGGCTCGGCTACGTGTGGGTCTGCCTGGCCGACGAGCCGCCCTCCTTCGAGGAGGACGTGCTCGGCGCCGTGACCGAGCGGCTCGGCGCCCTGGAGCTGATCGACAACTACGACGTGGCGGGGCTCGAGGTCGGCCGCAGGATCGTCTACGACGTGAAGGCCAACTGGAAGCTCATCATCGAGAACTTCATGGAGTGCTACCACTGCGCCACGATCCACCCGGAGCTGACAGAGGTGCTGCCCGAGTTCGCCGACGGCTACGCGGCGCAGTACTTCGTCGGGCACGGCGCGGAGTTCGGTGACGAGATCCGCGGCTTCACCGTGGACGGCTCCGAGGGGCTCGACCGCATCCCCGGCGTGAGCGAGGACCAGGACCGGCGCTACTACGCGATCACGATCAAGCCGCAGGTTTTCATCAACCTGGTTCCCGATCATGTCATCGTGCATCGTATGTTTCCTTTGGCGGTCGACAGGACCGTCGTCGAATGTGACTGGCTCTATCTTCCCGGCGTGGTGGCGAGCGGAAAGGACCTCGACAAGTCCGTCGAGCTCTTCCACCGCGTCAACGAGCAGGACTTCGAGGCGTGCGAGCGCTGCCAGCCCGCGATGGGTTCGCGCACGTACGCCAGGGGAGGAGTGCTCGTGCCGAGCGAGCACCACATCGGCGCTTTCCACGAATGGGTACAGGACAGGATCGGCTGACAGTGGTTCGAAAGGCGCCGCGCGACGATGCCGGCGACGAGGGCATGCGGGTCGTCCCGCCCAAGGACTGGGCGGGCGGCCTGCCGGCCGTGGCCCACGCGATGGAGACGGCCTATCGCCAGATGGGGGTGGGTCGCACCGCGCTGACCCTGCTCCAGGTCAACCAGAAACGCGGCTTCGACTGCCCCGGCTGCGCCTGGCCCGAGGGTGAGCATCGCAGTCCCGTCGAGTTCTGCGAGAACGGCGCCAAGGCCGTCGCGGAGGAGGCCACCACGCGAAGGGTCGGGCGGGAGTTCTTCGCCGCTCACCCCGTGGGCGAGCTGGCCGTCCGCAGCGACCACTGGCTCGGCCAGCAGGGCAGGCTCACCGAGCCCATGCACAAGCCGGCGGGCTCCGACCACTACGTGCCGATCGCGTGGGAGGCCGCCTTCGAGATCATCGCCAGGGAGCTGCGCGCGCTCGGCGGCCCCGACGAGGCGGTCTTCTACACCTCGGGCCGCACCTCCAACGAGGCCGCGTTCGTCTACCAGCTGCTCGTGCGCCGCTTCGGCACCAACAACCTGCCCGACTGCTCCAACATGTGCCACGAGTCGAGCGGCTCGGCGCTCAACCAGACGCTCGGCATCGGGAAGGGCACGGTGTCGCTGGAGGACCTGCACAGGGCGGAGCTCATCTTCGTCGTGGGGCAGAACCCCGGCACCAACCACCCCCGCATGCTCACGGCGCTGGAGCGGGCCAAGCGCGGAGGGGCCCGCATCGTCGCGGTCAACCCGCTGCCCGAGGCGGGCCTGCTGCGCTTCAAGAACCCGCAGAAGCCCTCCGGTCTCGGCAGGGGCACCGCGCTCGCCGACCGCTTCCTGCAGATCCGCCTCAACGGGGACATGGCGTTGTTCCAGGCGCTGTCCCTCCTCCTGCTCGACTCCGCCGACCAGGAGTTCATCGAGCGTCACACCCACGGCTTCGAGGACTGGGAGCGCCACCTGCGCGCGCTCGACTGGGAGCGGGTGCTGGAGGCCACCGGCCTGTCCATGGCCGAGCTCGAGGCGACGGCCGAGGACGTGCGGGCGGCGGGTTCGGTCGTCGTGTGCTGGGCCATGGGGCTGACGCAGCACCGCAACTCGGTGGCCACGATCAGGGAGGTCGTGAACTTCCTGCTGCTGCGCGGCAACGTGGGCAGGAGCGGCGCAGGGGTCTGCCCGGTGCGCGGGCACTCCAACGTCCAGGGCGACAGGACCATGGGCATCTACGAGAAGCCGTCACAGGCGTTCCTCGACGCGCTGGGCAAGGAGTTCGGGTTCTCGCCGCCAGGCCACCACGGGCTCGACACCGTGGAGGCGATCAGGGCCATGCGCGACGGTTCGGCCAAGGTGTTCGTCGGGATGGGCGGCAACTTCGTCAGGGCCACTCCCGACAGCGACGTCACCGAGGCGGCGCTGCGCCGTACCCGGTTGACCGTGCAGATCTCCACCAAGCTGAACCGCTCGCACGCGGTGTGCGGCAGGGAGGCGCTCATCCTGCCCACGCTCGGCCGTACCGAGCGGGACCCCGCCGGCTACGTGACCGTCGAGGACTCGATGGGCCTGGTGCACGCCTCCACGGGCCGGCTCAGACCGGCCTCGGCCGAGCTGCTGTCCGAGGTGGCCATCGTCTGCCGGCTGGCGGGCGCGCTGTTCGGCGACGACCCGCACGTGCCGTGGGCCGGCTTCGAGCACGACTACGGCGCGATCAGGGACCGGGTGTCGCGGGTGATCCCCGGCTTCGAGGACTTCAACGCCCGCGCGCCAGGCGGCTTCGCGCTGCCCAACGCGCCGAGGGACGAGCGCAGGTTTCCCACCGCCACGGGGAAGGCCAACTTCACCGTCAACGCGCTCGAGGTGCTGCGGGTCCCGCCAGGCCGGCTGCTGCTGCAGACGGTCAGGAGCCACGACCAGTACAACACCACGATCTACGGGCTCGACGACCGCTACCGAGGGGTGAAGGCGGGACGCAGGGTCGTCTTCGTGCATCCGGACGATCTGGCCGAGCGCGATCTGGCCGACGGCGACCTGGTGGACCTGATCAGCGAGTGGCCGGACGGCGAGCGCAAGGCCGAGGGGTTCAGGGTGATCGCCTATCCGACGGCGCGCGGCTGCTGCGCGGCCTACTTCCCCGAGACCAACGTGCTGGTGCCGCTGGACTCGGTGGCCGAGACGTCCAACACCCCGACGTCCAAGAGCGTGGTGGTACGGCTGGAGCGGGCCGGCTAGCCCGCGTAGCCGAGGCGGCGGCTGATCTCCTCGGCGCCGTCGATGAGGACGGGGGCCAGCTCGTGCATGCGCTCGGCGCTGAAGCGGTAGGCGGGCCCCGAGGCGCTGACGGCCGCGACGACCTCTCCGTGGTAGGAGCGGATGGGCGCGGCCATGGCGTTGAGGCCCTCCTCCAGCTCCTCCAGGCAGAAGGCGTAGCCGGTCGAGCGGGCCTCGTCCAGCTGCCGCTCCAGCGCGTCGACCGCCGTGATCGTCCTGGGCGTGAAGCTCTCCAGCTTCCCGTCGGACAGCAGCTTGGCGCGCTGCCCGTCCTCCTGGTGGGCCAGCAGCACCTTGCCGCTGGAGGTGGCGTGGAGCGGCGTCACCTGGCCCACCCAGTTGTAGGCGGTGACCGCGGACGGACCCCTGACCTGGTCGAGGTTGATCGCGTAGGAGGAGCGGAGCACGGCGATGTTCACCGTCTCGCCGATCGCCTCCGCCAGCCGCTGGCAGACGGCCCGCGCGCGCTGGGTGATGTCCATCTGCGTGCTGACCCCGCCGGCCAGCCTGATGATGCCGAAACCGAGGCGATACTTGCCCCGGTCCTCGGCCTGCTCGACGAGGCCGCGCGCCTCGAGCGCGCCGAGCAGCCTGAAGGCGGTCGACTTGTGGACGTCGATCTCGGCGGCCACCTCGCTGACCCCGGCTTCGCCCCGGCGCGAGAGGATCTCCAGCACGCTGATCGCCCGATCGACCGACTGCACGCCCCCGCTGCTCGAGTCGTTGCTCATAGCGAAACTGTAAGTGCTGAAGGCAACCGAGTCGAACTCATCCCCAAAAGATCTCCTGTTGCGACTAGTGCAACACAATGCGCAGGACGCTACGATTCGGTGAAACGCGCGAGCGAGACGAGGCAACATGACGTCACAGCACTACGACTTCGTCATCGTCGGAGGCGGCTCGGCGGGCAGCGCCCTGGCCAACCGGCTCTCCGCGGACCCCGCCACGCGGGTGCTGGTCCTCGAGGCCGGCCGTCCTGACTATCCGTGGGACGTCTTCATCCACATGCCCGCGGCCCTGCCCTTCCCGATCGGCAACCGCCTCTACGACTGGAAGTACGAGTCGGAGCCCGAGCCGCACATGCACGGCAGGCGCATCTACCACGCGCGCGGCAAGGTGCTCGGCGGTTCCAGCAGCATCAACGGGATGATCTTCCAGCGCGGCAACCCCCTCGACTACGAGCGGTGGGGCGCCGACCCGGGGATGAAGACGTGGGACTACGCCCACTGCCTGCCGTACTTCAAGCGGATGGAGAACTGCCTGGCCGATCCAGGCACGCCCTTCCGCGGCCACGACGGGCCGCTGGCGCTGGAGCGGGGGCCGGCGAGCACGCCGCTCTACGACGCCTTCTTCGAGGCCGTGCAGCAGGCGGGCTACCCGCTCACCGACGACGTCAACGGCTACCGTCAGGAGGGCTTCGCCCGCTTCGACCGCAACATCAGGCGCGGCCGCAGGCTCAGCGCGGCCCGCGCCTACCTGCACCCCGTCATGAAGCGCCCCAACCTCACCGTCAGGACGCGGACGCTGGTGACGCGGGTCGTCTTCGAGGGCAGGCGCGCCGTCGGCGTGGAGTACGACGGCGGAGCCGTCAGGGCGGGCGAGGTCATCCTGTGCGGAGGCGCGATCAACTCGCCGCAGCTCCTGCAGCTGTCCGGCGTCGGCAACGCGCGGGAACTGGGCGCCCTTGGCATCGACGTGGTGCACGACCTGCCGGGCGTGGGGGAGAACCTCCAGGACCATCTCGAGGTCTACATCCAGCACGGCTGTAGCAGGCCCGTCTCCATGCAGCCGAACCTGCAGAAGTGGCGCCACCCGTGGATCGGCGCGCAGTGGCTGTTCCTGCGGAGCGGACCCGGCGCGACCAACCACTTCGAGGCGGGCGGCTTCGTCAGGAGCAACGACGAGGTCGACTATCCCAACCTGATGTTCCACTTCCTGCCCATCGCCGTGCGCTACGACGGCTCGGCGCCCTCGGGTGGGCACGGCTACCAGGTGCACGTGGGGCCGATGTACTCCGACGCGCGCGGCTCAGTCAAGATCAAGAGCGCCGACCCTCGGCAGCACCCCGCCCTGCGCTTCAACTACCTGTCGACCGAGCAGGACAGGCGGGAGTGGGTGGAGGCCGTCAGGGTGGCCCGCGACATCCTGGGCCGGCCCGCGCTCGGCGCCTACAGCACGGGCGAGATCTCGCCGGGCCCCTCGGTGGAGAGCGACGAGGAGATCCTCGACTGGGTCGCCAAGGACGGCGAGACGGCCCTGCATCCGTCCTGCACGGCCAGGATGGGCGTGGACGACCTGTCGGTGACCGACCCGGAGACGATGCGGGTGCACGGCGTCGACGGGCTGAGGGTGGTGGACGCCTCGGTCATGCCGTACGTCACCAACGGCAACATCTACGCGCCGGTGATGATGCTGGCGGAGAAGGCGGCCGACCTGATCCTCGGCAACACGCCGCTGCCGCCCGAGCCGACGGAGTTCTACCGCCACAGGGCATGAGGAAAGGCGGTGGGGGCCGGCACCCCCACCGCCTCCTCACGCGGCGGGCTCAGCGGAAGACGACGGTCCTGTCCCCATTGAGCAGCACGCGTTGCTCGCTGTGCCACTTGACGGCCCTGGCCAGCACCTGGGCCTCGACGTCGCGGCCGGCCGCGACCAGGTCCTCGGGGTCGAGTTCGTGGTCCACCCTCGCCACGTCCTGCTCGATGATGGGCCCCTCGTCGAGGTCGGCCGTGACGTAGTGGGCGGTGGCGCCGATGAGCTTCACCCCCCGCTCGTGGGCCTGGTGGTACGGCTTGGCGCCCTTGAAGCCCGGCAGGAACGAGTGGTGGATGTTGATGGCCCGGCCTTCCAGGCGCTTGCACATGTCGTCGGAGAGGATCTGCATGTAGCGGGCCAGCACCACCAGGTCCGCGTCGTACTCGGCCACCAGGTCGAGCACCTTGGCCTCGGCCTCCGCCTTGCCGTCAGCGGTGACCGGGACGTGGTGGAAGGGCACGCCGTAGGAGGTCGCGAGCGGCTCCAGATCGGGATGGTTGGAGACGATCGCGGGGACATCGATGTTGAGGCCCCCCACCTGCCTGCGGAAGAGCAGGTCGTTCACGCAGTGGCCGAACTTCGACACCATGACGAGCGCCCTGGTGGGCGTCGCCGCGTCGTTGAGCTGCCAGGTCATCTGGAACGACTCGGCGACGTAGGCGAAGCCCTCGCGCAGCTCCTCCAGGCCGTCATGGGCGGCGAAGTGCACGCGCATGAAGAAACCGCCGCCGCGCCGGTCGTTGAACTGCTTGCTCTGCAACATGTCACCGCGGTGCTGGACGAGGAAGCTGCTCACCGCGTACACGATGCCTGGCTTGTCCGAGCAGGAGACGGTGAGGATGAACTCGCGGCCTGGGCCTGGACGAGGGGACATCACACCTCCTTGTGTTGCGTATTACGCAAAATGGTGATGTATACGCAACAGCGTGGACGCGCGAGCGTCCGCTCGTCAAGAGGGGTGACTCGGGATAAACGGAATCACAACGTATGGATTCACCCAGTGATTCCCCCAAACCCTTGACGAACGGAGGGTAACGGGTCAATTGTGTTCCCCATTGAGCATGGCCTTGCGTCATACGCAACGATCAGAGGTGTGCCGATGACCGATCTCTACATCGGCGGCACGTGGACCAAGCCGGTCGCCGGCGGACAGCGGAGTATCCTCTCGCCCGCCGACGGCAGTCTCGTGGCCACGGTCGCCGAAGCATCAGCGGCCGACACCACGGCCGCGATCAGGGCCGCGAGGCACGCCTTCGACCGCGGTCCGTGGCCTGGCACTCCCGCCAGGGAACGGGGCGCCCTGCTGTCCACGGTCGCCGACCTGGTGGAGCGCGACCGCGACGCCTTCGCCCGAGCCGAGTCGGGCGACACGGGCAAGCGGCTCGTCGAGAGCGAGTACGACGTCGACGACTCCGTCGCCTGCCTGCGCTACTTCGCAGGGGTGGCCGGCACGGACGCGGGACGGGTCGTCGACACCGGCCGCCCCGACGCGATCAGCCGGATCGTCCACGAGCCCGTCGGCGTCTGCGGCCTGATCACGCCGTGGAACTACCCGCTGCTGCAGACCACGTGGAAGGTGGCGCCGGCGCTCGCCGCGGGCAACACCTTCGTCCTCAAGCCCAGCGAGCTCACCCCGAGCACGGCGATCCTGCTGGTCCGAGCGCTGGAGGAGGCAGGGCTGCCCGCGGGGGTGGCCAACCTCGTGCTCGGCGCGGGACCCGAGGTGGGCGCGCCGCTGGCCGAGCACCCCGACGTCGACATGGTGTCGTTCACCGGCGGCCTGGCGACGGGACGGCGCATCATGGCGGCGGCGTCGGCCACCGTGAAGCGCGTCGCGCTCGAACTCGGGGGCAAGAACCCCAACATCGTCTTCGCCGACGCGGACTTCGAGAGCGCGGTCGACTTCGCCCTCACCGCCGTGTTCCTGCACTCGGGACAGGTCTGCTCGGCAGGCGCGCGTCTCCTGGTGGAGGACTCCCTGCACGACGCCTTCGTCGACGAGGTGGTCAGGAGGGCGGAGCGGATCCGCCTCGGCGGCCCCTTCGACCCCGATGCCCAGGCGGGCCCGCTCATCTCCGCCGCGCACCTGGCGAAGGTCGAGGAGTACGTGGCCGCGGGGCTCGCCGAGGGGGCGACCCTCCGCTGCGGGGGCCGCCGCCTGGACGGCGCTGGCCACTTCTACCCGCCGACCGTCCTCGACGACTGCAAGCAGGGCATGCGCGTGGTGCGGGAGGAGTCCTTCGGCCCCGTGCTGACCGTCGAGCGCTTCACCGGCGAGGAGGAGGCCATCCGCCTGGCCAACGACACCGAGTACGGCCTGGCCGGCGCCGTCTGGACCCAGGACGCGGGCAGGGCCCAGCGCGTCGCGGGACGGCTCCGCCACGGCACGGTGTGGATCAACGACTACCACCCCTACGTGCCCCAGGCCGAATGGGGCGGCTTCAAGCAGTCGGGCATCGGCCGCGAGCTCGGCCCGACCGGACTGGACGAGTACCGCGAGATCAAGCATGTGTGGCAGAACACCCGCCCGCGCCCCCAGCGGTGGTTCCCCGCGAACTGACGCTCCGACGACCAAGAGGTGGCCATGACCGTGCCGTCACTGACCGAACCACGTCAGCTCGACACCGACACCCCACCTGTCCTCGCCGTCAGGGGACTGTGGAAGGTGTTCGGTCCCAAGGCCGACGGAGTCGTCGGCACCACGCTCAGCCGTAAGGAACTCAAGGAGCAGACCGGCTGTGTCGCCGCCGTGCGCGACGTCTCCTTCGACGTCAGGCGAGGCGAGGTGTTCGTCGTCATGGGCCTGTCGGGCTCGGGCAAGTCCACCCTCGTCCGCTGCCTGACCAGGCTGATCGAGCCGACGGCGGGCGAGATCGTCCTGGACGGCGAGGACATCCGCAAGGCCGACGACCGCAGGCTGCGCGAGCTGCGCAGGCACCGCATGGCCATGGTGTTCCAGCACTTCGGGCTGCTGCCGCACCGCTGCGTGCTGGACAACGTGGCCTTCGGCCTGGAGATCCGCGGCGTGCCCAAGCAGGAGCGCTACGCCCGCGCCCGTGAGGTGGTGGACCTGGTCGGGCTCAACGGCTTCGAGAACTCCTACCCCGACCAGCTGTCAGGCGGCATGCAGCAGCGCGTCGGACTGGCCCGCGCGCTGGCCGCCGACCCCGAGGTGCTGCTGTTCGACGAGCCGTTCTCCGCGCTCGACCCGCTGATCAGGCGGGAGATGCAGAACGAGGTCATCCGCCTGCACCACGAGGTCGGCAAGACGATGGTCTTCATCACCCACGACCTCAGCGAGGCGCTCAAGCTCGGCGACAGGATCCTCATCATGCGCGACGGCGAGCTCGTCCAGGTCGGCACGCCCGACCAGGTGGTGGGCGCGCCCGCGGACGACTACGTCAGGGACTTCGTCAGCGACGTCCCCCGCTCGCACGTCCTGACGCTGCGCTGGATCATGCGCCCACCCCTGATGGACGAGTCGCTCGACGGCCCCGTGCTCGGCCCCGACGTCGTCATCCGCGACGCGGTGCACACCGTGCTGTCGGCCGACAGGCCGGTCCGCGTGATCGAAGGCGACGACCTGCTCGGAGTCGTCACCAGCGCCGAGATCCTCGAGGTGATCGCGGGAGGGCAGGAACGATGACCACCGTGGCGGTGGTGGCCGCCAGGCTGCCTGCCCGCAGATACCTGCTCCTCGCGGTGCTCGCTCTGTGGGTGCTCGGCTGGGCGGTCTTCGAAGGACGTGACACGCTCGGCCTCGGCGGCGCCGAGCTGACGCCCCTGCACACCTCGCTCAACGAGGGCATGGACGCCATCGACGACAGCCGCAACAGCAACCCGTTCTTCCTGTACTTCATCAACTACGTCAGGCTTTTCCTCGACGAGGCGGTGACCTTCGTCCAGGCGCTGATCAGCCAGCCCTCCTTCGGCCGTCCGCTGCCCGTCCTGGGCTGGCTCGGCGTCGTCGCGCTGGCCACGGCCATCGCGTGGCTGTGGGGCAACGGCAAGGTGGCGCTGCTCACCGCGGCGGGCCTGATCTCCTTCGGCGTGCTGGGGCTGTGGCAGGAGAGCATGGACACCCTCGCTCTCACGCTGACCGCGGTGGTGCTCTCTCTGGCCGTCGGCATCCCGCTCGGGGTGTGGGCCGGGCTGAACGACCGGTTCAACCGGCTGGTGACGCCGGTGCTCGACTTCATGCAGACGATGCCGACGTTCGTCTACCTGGCGCCGCTGACGCTCTTCTTCCTCATCGGACCTGCCAGCGCCACGGTCGCCACGATGATCTACGCCATCCCCCCGGCGATCCGCATCACCTCCCACGGCATCAGGCAGGTCTCGCACGACACGCTCGAGGCCGGGGCGTCGCTGGGCGCCACGGGGGTGCAGTCACTGCGCCACGTGCGGCTGCCGATGGCCAAGCAGACGATCATCGTCGGCGTCAACCAGACCATCATGGCGGCACTGTCCATGGCGACCATCGCGGCGCTCATCGACGCGCCCGGCCTGGGCAAGACGGTGCTGAAGGCGTTGCAGACCCTCGACGTGGGCACCGCGTTCAACGCGGGCCTGGCCATCGTCATCATGGCCGTCGTCCTGGACAGGGTGACCTCCGCCGCCAGCAGGAGGGTGGAGGCCGACCGGCGGGCAGGCCGGCTGCGCGGCACCAGGAGGCGCAGGCTGGAGCTGGCGGGCGCGTTCGGCGTCGTGGCCGTGCTCGGCTACCTGTCCTACACCTACGTCTGGGCCGCGGACTTCCCGATCCAGGCCAACCTCGGCTCCTACGTGCGCCAGGCCGCGGACGCGGGAAGCCTGTGGGTGCAGGACAACCTCGCCGCCTACACCGACGCGCTCAAGAACGTGCTCACCAACACGCTGCTCAACCCGTTCGAGAAACTGCTCACCGCCTCACCGTGGTGGCTCGTCCTCGCCGTCGCCGTCGCCGTCGCACTGCTGGTGGGCAGCGTCCGCGCGGCTCTCGTGACCGCCGCGGGGCTGCTGGTGCTGGTGCTGCTCGGCCTCTGGCAGGACAGCATGGTGACGCTGGCCTCGACGCTCGTCGCGACGATCCTCGTCATGGTGCTCGGCGTGGTGCTGGGCGTGTGGATGGGCCGCAGCGACAGGGTCGACACGGTCCTCAGACCGGTGCTCGACGCGGGCCAGACCATGCCCGCCTTCGTCTACCTGGTGCCGATCCTCGGACTGTTCGGCCCGACGCGGTTCACCGCGATCATCGCGGCCGTCGTCTTCGCCGCGCCCATCGCCATCAAGCTGGTGGCCGAGGGCATCAGGCGGGTCTCGCCCACCACCGTGGAGGCCGCCATCTCGGCGGGTACGGGGACGTGGCAGCTCATCTCCAAAGTCCAGCTCCCGATGGCGCGCAGCGGTGTGACGCTGGCGGCCAGCCAGGGACTGATCTACGTGCTGTCGATGGTGGTCGTCGGCGGCCTGGTTGGAGCCGGAGCCCTCGGTTACGACGTGGTGGCCGGCTTCTCCCAGCACCAGCTCCGCGGCAAGGGGCTGGCCGCCGGGCTCGCGATCGTCGTGCTCGGCATCGTGCTCGACCGCGTCATGCGCGCCGCCACGCAGCGGGCCGACGTGGCCGCGCACGGCGGTGTGACCCACAAGTAGCGGTGTGACCCGGCAAGTGCCGGTGTCACCCACAAGTAACGGAAAAGCCGGCCAGTGAGAACTCAGGAGGACCAGGTGGCGTTGTCAAGGAGTGGAAGGGTCAGGGCGATCGTGCTCGTGACCGGCACCGGTCTCCTGCTCACCGCGTGCGGAGGAGCGAAGGTGGGGGAGGCCCAGCAGCCTGCGGCAGGGGGCGAGGGGAAGAACTGCGGGACGTTCAACCTGGCCATCAACCCGTGGGTGGGATACGAGGCGAACGCCGCCGTCATCGCGCACGTGGCGGAGAAGAACCTCGGCTGCAAGGTGGTGAAGAAGGACCTCAAGGAGGAGGTGGCGTGGCAGGGCTTCGCCACCGGCGAGGTCGACGCGATCGTGGAGAACTGGGCCCACGACGACCTCAAGAAGAAGTACATCGAGGATCAGAAGGTGGCTGTATCGGCCGGCCTGACCGGCAACAAGGGCGTCATCGGCTGGTACGTGGCGCCGTGGATGGCCAAGAAGTATCCCGACATCACCGACTGGAACAACCTCAACAAGTACGCCCCGCTGTTCAAGACCTCCGAGTCCGAGGGCAAGGGCCAGCTGCTCGACGGCGATCCCTCGTTCGTCACCAACGACGCGGCCCTGGTGAAGAACCTCAAGCTCGACTACAAGGTGGTCTACGCAGGCAGTGAGGCCGCGCTCATCACCGCCTTCCGCCAGTCGGAGAAGCAGCAGAAGCCCGTCCTCGGCTACTTCTACGAGCCGCAGTGGTTCCTGTCGGAGCTCAAGCTGGTCAAGGTGAATCTGCCCGCCTACACCGAAGGCTGCGACGCGGACGCGGCCAAGGTGGCCTGCGACTACCCGCCCTACGATCTCGACAAGATCGTGAGCAAGAAGTTCGCCGACTCCGGCAGTCCCGCCTACACGCTGGTCAAGAACTTCACCTGGACGAACGACGACCAGAACCTCGTGGCGAAGTACATCGCCGAGGACAAGATGACGGCCGAGGAGGCCGCCGCCAAGTGGGTGGCCGACAACCCCGCCAAGATCAAGCCCTGGCTGCCGCCGGCGAGCTGACGCACCCCCGGCCCGATCGCACCTGCCTGCGATCGGGCCGGGTTGCGATGGCTATTGGAACGTTCTAAAGCGCCGCAAAGCCGTACGGAATAAGACAGAACACCTATTGACACCCGGAAGGCAGCGAGCGACGCTTGTTGCGGAAAACGCTTTTGGTTGCATATGTCGCAACAACGGAGGTGGCTAATGACGGGCCCGAGCGTCGTCATCATCGGGGCGGGCGTGGTCGGCGCGGCCCTGGCCGACGAGTTGTCCGCCCGCGGCTGGACCGAGGTCACCGTGGTCGACCAGGGAGACGTACCCGCCACCGGCGGCTCCTCCTCCCACGCCCCCGGCCTGGTGTTCCAGACCAACGGCTCGAAGACCATGACCGAGATGGCCCGCTACACGGTCGAGAAGTTCGTCGCCCTCGACAGCTTCCTCCAGGTGGGCGGCCTCGAGGTGGCCACCACCCCCGAACGGCTCGCCGAACTGCACCGCAGGCACGGCTGGGCGGCCGCGTGGGGGATCGAGGCGCACCTGCTCTCGCCCGAGGAGTGCGTGGCCAAGCACTCCCTCCTCGACGGATCCAAGGTGCTCGGCGGCCTGTTCCTGCCCACCGACGGCCTCGCCAAGGCGGTCAGGGCGGTCGACGCGCAGCTCGCCAGAGCGCGGGAGCGCGGAGTGCGGGTGCTGCCCAGGCATGAGGTCCTGGACATCAGGAGCGAGGGCGGCAGGGTCACCTCGGTGGTGACCGACCAGGGCGAGATCGCCGCCGACATCGTCGTCTGCTGCGCCGGCATCTGGGGGCCGAAGGTCGCCCGCATGGTGGGCATGAACCTTCCCCTCACGCCGCTGGCCCACCAGCTCGCCTGGACAGGGCAGGTGCAGGAGCTGGCGGGACAGACCGAGGAGGCCACCAGGCCCATCCTGCGCCACCAGGACGCCGACCTCTACTACCGCGAGCGCTTCGACACCCTGGGCATCGGCTACTACGGTCACCGGCCGATGCCGATCAGCGCCGACGACATCCTGTCGGTCGACGCCGCCGAGGTGATGCCCTCGGTGCTCACCTTCACCCCCGACGACTTCGCCGACGCGTGGTCGGCGACCCAGGAGCTGCTTCCCTCGACCCGGTCGGCCAAGGTCGAGGAGGGCATCAACGGGCTGTTCTCCTTCACCACCGACCACCTGCCGCTGATGGGGGAGTCACCCCAGGTCAAGGGGTTCTGGGTGGCCGAGGCGGTCTGGGTCACCCACTCGGCGGGCGTCGGCCTGGCGATGGCCGAGTGGCTGGTCGACGGCCACTGCTCCACCTTCGACCTGCACGAGTGCGACGTCAACAGGTTCGAGCCGCACCAGCTCGCCCCCGACTACGTGCGGGCCAGGGGCTGCCAGAACTACGTCGAGGTCTACGACATCATCCACCCCCTCCAGCCCATGGAGGAGCCCAGGCCGCTGCGCACCAGCCCCTTCCACCCCCGCCAGCAGGAGCTCGGCGCGATCTTCCTCGAGGCCGCGGGATGGGAGCGCCCTCAGTGGTACGGCGGCAACGCCGGGCTGCTCAAGGGAAGGGACATCCCGACTCCGGGCGACTGGGCCGCACAGTACTGGTCCCCGATCGTCGGCGCCGAGGCCCAGGCCACCCGCGAGTCCGTCGCGATGTACGACATGACCGCGCTCAAGCGCCTGGAGGTCAGCGGCCCCGGCGCCGTCGCCTTCCTGCAGTCCCTCACCACAGGCGACGTGGACAAGTCGGTCGGCTCCGTGACGTACTGCCTCCTGCTCGACACCGACGGAGGCATCCGCAGCGACGTCACCGTCGCCCGCCTCGGTCCCGAGGAGTTCCAGGTCGGCGCGAACGGCAACCTCGACCTCGACTGGTTCGACCGGCACCGCCCCCGCGACGGCTCGGTGCAGGTGCGCGACCTCACCGCCGGCACCTGCTGCGTCGGCGTCTGGGGCCCGCGCGCCCGCGACCTGGTCCAGCCGCTCACCACCACCGACCTGACCGCCCTGCGCTACTTCCGCGGCACCCGCGCCTACATCGGCAACGTGCCCGTCACGATGCTGCGCCTGTCCTACGTCGGCGAGCTCGGCTGGGAGATCTACACCACCGCCGACATGGGACTCAAACTCTGGGACTCCCTGTGGGAGGCGGGCCAGGACCACGGCGTCCTCGCCGGCGGCAGAGGCGCCTTCACCAGCCTGCGCCTGGAGAAGGGCTACCGCTCCTTCGGCACCGACATGACCTACGAGCACGACCCCTACGAGGCGGGCCTCGGCTTCGCCGTGAAGCTGGACAAGGGCGACTTCGTCGGCCGCGACGCCCTGCTGGCCCGCAAGGAGTCGGTGAAGCGCAGGCTCACCTGCCTGCTCACCGACGAGGTGGTCATGGGCAGGGAGCCGGTCTACGACGGCGAGCGCGCCGTCGGCTACGTCACCAGCGCCGCCTACGGATACACGATCGGCAGGGGCATCGCCTACGCGTGGCTTCCGGCCGCGCTCGCGACCCCCGGCCAACCGGTGGACATCGGCTACTTCGACCGCAGGGTCGGGGCCGTGGTCGCCGAGGAACCCCTGTTCGACCCGGCGATGCAGCGCCTGCGCGGTTAGAAAGGACCCCAGATGATCGACACCCCGCTGGACGTGGTGGACCCGGAGGTGCACGCCGCCATCGGCGACGAGCTCGCCCGGCAGCGCTCGACGCTGGAGATGATCGCCTCGGAGAACTTCGCCCCGGCCGCCGTCATGGCGGCCCAGGGCTCCGTCCTCACCAACAAGTACGCCGAGGGCTACCCCGGCAGGCGCTACTACGGCGGCTGCGAACACGTCGACGTGATCGAGCAGCTGGCCATCGACAGGGTCAAGGCGCTGTTCGGCGCTGAGGCGGCCAACGTGCAGCCGCACTCGGGCGCCCAGGCCAACGCCGCCGTGATGGCCGCGCTGATCGAGCCGGGCGACACCATCCTCGGGCTCGACCTGGCCCACGGCGGCCATCTCACCCACGGCATGCGCATCAACTTCTCCGGACGCCTGTACAAGGTGGCCGCCTACCACGTGCGCGAGAGCGACGGTCTGGTGGACATGGAGGAGGTCGGGCGCCTGGCTCGCGAGCATCGGCCCAGGCTCATCATCGCCGGGTGGTCGGCCTACCCCCGCCGGCTGGACTTCGCGGCCTTCCGGCGCATCGCCGACGAGGTGGGCGCCTACCTCATGGTCGACATGGCGCACTTCGCCGGACTGGTGGCCGCGGGCCTGCACCCCTCGCCCGTGCCCCACGCGCACGTCGTCACCACCACCACGCACAAGACGCTCGGCGGCCCGAGGGGCGGGGTCATCCTGTCCACCGAGGAGCTCAGCAAGAAGATCAACTCGGCGGTCTTCCCCGGGCAGCAGGGCGGCCCGCTGGAGCACGTCATCGCGGCCAAGGCCGTCGCCTTCAAGATCGCTTCGGAGGAGGCGTTCCGCGACCGGCAGCGGCGCACGCTGGAAGGGGCGCGCATCCTCGCCGAGCGACTGCTGGCCCCCGACGCGGTCGCCTCGGGCGTGCGGGTGCTGACCGGCGGCACCGACGTGCACCTCGTCCTGGTCGACCTGCGCGAGTCCGACCTGGACGGCAGGCAGGCCGAGGACCGGCTGCACGAGGTCGGCATCACGGTGAACCGCAACGCCGTGCCGTTCGACCCACGGCCCCCCATGGTCACCTCCGGGCTGCGCATCGGCACCCCCGCCCTCGCCACCCGCGGCTTCGGTGCCGCCGACTTCACCGAGGTGGCCGACATCATCGCCACCGCGCTGTCGCCGCGAGCCGACCTCTCGTTCCTTCGCGGCAGGGTCGAGACCCTGGCCGGCAAGCACCCGCTCTACGGAGAGGCCCGATGAGCCCGCGCACACCCGGCGCCGACCTGCCCGAGCACCCCGACCGGCTGTGGAGCGCCGCCGAGCCGAAGTCCTCCTACGACGTCGTGATCGTCGGCGGCGGCGGGCACGGCCTGGCCACCGCCTACTACCTGGCCAAGAACCACGGCATCACCAATGTCGCGGTCCTGGAGCGGGGGTGGCTGGCCGGCGGCAACATGGCCCGCAACACCACCATCATCAGGTCCAACTACCTGTGGGACGAGAGCGCGGGGATCTACGAGCACGCGCTCAAGCTGTGGGAGGGGCTGGAGGAGGAGCTCGACTACCCGCTGCTGTTCAGCCAGCGCGGCGTGCTCAACCTGGCCCACAGCCTCCAGGACGTGCGCGACAGCGTACGGCGGGTGCACGCCAACAACCTCAACGGCGTCGACGCCGAGTGGCTCGACCCCGAGCAGGTGAAGGAGGTCTGCCCGATCGTCAACATCTCGCCCGACGTGCGCTACCCGGTGCTGGGCGCCACCTTCCAGCCCAGGGCGGGCATCGCCAAGCACGACCACGTGGCATGGGGCCTGGCCAGGGCGGCCGCGGCGCTCGGCGTCGAGTTCATCGAGCACTGCGAGGTCACCGGTCTCCAGGTGCGCGACGGCAGGGTGACCGGCGTGGAGACCACGCGCGGGACGATCGCGGCGGGCAGGGTCGCGCTGTGCGCGGCGGGGCACACCTCGGTCGTGGCCGCCACCGCGGGCATCGACCTGCCGATCCAGAGCCACCCGCTGCAGGCGCTGGTCTCCGAGCTGCTGGAGCCGGTGCATCCGACGGTCGTCATGTCCAACGCCGTGCACGTCTACGTCAGCCAGGCGCACAAGGGCGAGCTGGTCATGGGCGCGGGCATCGACGCGGCCAACTCCTACCGCCAGCGCGGCGCCTTCCACATCATCGAACGGCAGATGGCCGCCGCGCTCGAGCTGTTCCCCGTCTTCGCCCGCGCCCACGTCCTGCGGACCTGGGGCGGGGTCGTGGACGTCTCGCCGGACGCCTCGCCGATCGTCGGCCTGACCCCGGTGGAGAACCTGTATCTCAACTGCGGCTGGGGCACCGGCGGCTTCAAGGCGACCCCCGGAGTGGGCTGGTGCTTCGCCCACACGGTGGCCAACGACGAGCCGCACCCGCTCAACGCCCCCTTCTCCCTTGACCGATTCACCACCGGGGCGCTCGTCGACGAGCACGGCGCCGCCGCGGTCGCGCACTGAGGACCTCACGATGCTGCTGATCCCATGCCCATGGTGCGGCCCACGCGAAGAGGCCGAGTTCCATTACGGCGGGCAGGCGCACGTCGCCTATCCGGACGACCCGTCGGCGCTGTCCGACGAGGAGTGGGCCCGCTACCTTTTCTTCAGGGACAACCCCAAGGGTCGCTTCGCCGAGCGCTGGAGCCACTCCGCGGGCTGCCGCCGCTGGTTCAACGCCGTGCGCGACACCGCGACCAACGAGATCCACGCGGTCTACCGGGTGGGCGAAGCAAGGCCGGTGACCTCATGAGGCGCGAGAACGGCGGGCGCATCGACCGCGGCACCACGCTGCGGTTCACCTTCGACGGCAGCGAGTACACCGGCCACCCCGGCGACACCCTCGCCTCGGCGCTGCTGGCCAACGGCGTGCGCCAGGTCGCGACCAGCGTCAAGCTCGGCCGTCCCCGCGGGATCGTCTCGGCAGGAGGGGAGGAGCCCAGCGCGGTCGTGCAGATCGAGGCGCCCTTCCCCGAGCCGATGCTGCCCGCCACCACCGCCGAGCTGTACGAAGGACTGGTCGCCACCAGCCTTCCAGGCCAGGGCAGGCTGGCCACCGAGCCCGACCCCGCCCGCTACGACGCCGTCCACGCGCACTGCGACGTCCTGGTCGTCGGCGCGGGCCCCGCGGGCCTGGCCGCCGCCAGGGCGGCGGCCGGCACGGGCGCGCGGGTGATCCTCGCCGACGAGCGCTCAGAGCCGGGCGGCAGCCTGCTCGGCACCCGCGAGACCATCACGGAGTCCGAACCCGACGACGTGCTGGGGCCGCAGGAGGTGATCCCCGGCGCCGAGTGGGCCGCGGCGACCACCGCCCTGCTGGACGGCCTGCCGGAGGTGAGGGTGCTGCGCAGGACCACCGTGATCGGCTACTACGACGACAACTACGTCGTCGCCGTCGAGCGGCGAACCAACCACCTGGGGGCTGCCGCGCCCGCCGACGTGGCTCGCGAACGTGTCTGGCGGATCCGCGCCAAGCGCGTCGTGCTGGCCACCGGCGCGCACGAGCGGTCGATCGCCTTCGCCGGCAACGACCTGCCCGGCGTGATGCTGGCCGGCTCGGCCCGCGCCTACGCCAACAGGTACGGCGTGCTGCCAGGCGAGCGCGCCGTGGTCTTCACCGCCAACGACAGCGCCTACGCCGCCGCGTTCGACCTCGCCGACGCGGGCGACGAGATCGCCGCCATCGTCTACGTCAGGCCCGCGCCCGGAGCGGCATGCGCGGCCGAGCTGCGCGAGCGCGGCATCGAGGTGCTGACAGGACACGTGGTGACCGCCGCGCAGGGTGACGGGCAGCTCTCCTCCGTCCTGGCCGGCCGGCTCCGGCCGGAGGCCGAGGCCGCGGTGGGGGAGCGCGAGCTCGCCGCCGACCTTCTGCTCGTGTCGGGCGGCTGGAACCCGGTCGTGCACCTGTTCAGCCAGGCGGGCGGCACGCTCCGCTACGACGAGGCGCTCGGCACGATCGTGCCCGTCGCCTGCCGCCAGGCCGTCGAGGCGGCGGGAGCGGCGAAGGGCGTGTTCACGCTGACCGGCTGCCTGACCGACGGCGCCGAAGCGGGCCATCGCGCGCTGGAGACGGCGCTCGGCACGGCCGTGAGCGAGCGGTACACCCCGCCACGCGCCACCACGGAGACGCCGACGGCACCTGGCGCGGCCTTCTGGCTGGTTCCCGCGACCGACTACGGCGCCCACTTCGTCGACCCGCAGCGAGACGTGACGGTGGCCGACGTGCTGAGGGCGACAGGAGCGGGCCTGCGCTCCGTCGAGCACATCAAGCGCTACACGACCGCCGGCACCGCCCACGACCAGGGCAAGACCTCGGGCCTGCTCACCACGGCCATCGTGGCGCACGCCCTCGGCGCCTCCGTGGGCGAGCTCGGCAGCACCACCTTCCGCGCGCCGTACGCGCCGGTGAGCTTCGCCGCACTGGCGGGCAGGGACCGTGGCAGCCTGCACGACCCGGTCAGGGTGACCGCGCTGCACGAGTGGCACGTCGCCAACGGCGCGCTGTTCGAGAACGTCGGACAGTGGAAGCGCCCGTGGTACTACCCGCGCGAGGGCGAGGACATGGAGGCGGCCGTCCTGCGTGAGTGCGCGGCCGCCCGCGAGGGAGTCGCGGCCATGGACGCCTCCACGCTCGGCAAGATCGACGTGATCGGCCCCGACGCGGCCGAGCTTCTCGACAGGCTCTACACCAACCTGATGAGCTCGCTGGCCGTCGGCGCGATCCGCTACGGCGTGATGTGCAGGCCCGACGGGATGGTCTTCGACGACGGCACCGTCATCAGGCTGGCCGAGGACCACTTCCTGGTCACCACGACGACCGGCAACGCGGCGGCCGTCCTCGACTGGATGGAGGAGTGGCTGCAGACCGAGTGGCCCACGCTGCGCGTGCACTGCACGTCGGTCACCGAGCAGTGGGCCACCGTCGCGCTGGTCGGGCCAGGCTCGCGTGAGGTGCTGGCCGGGCTCGCCCCCGACCTGGCGGTGAGCGCCGCCGACTTCCCCTTCATGACCTGGAGGGAGGCCGAGGTCGCGGGCCTTCCCGCGCGGGTGTGCAGGATCAGCTTCTCCGGCGAGCTGGCCTACGAGATCAACGTGACCTCGTGGGACGGCTACCGCCTGTGGACCGCGATCATGGACACCGGGCTCGTCACACCGTACGGGACCGAGACCATGCACGTCCTTCGCGCCGAGAAGGGGTACCCGATCGTCGGGCAGGACACCGACGGCACGGTCACCCCCCAGGACCTGGGCATGGCCTGGGTGGTGTCGAAGAAGAAGCCCGACTTCGTCGGCAAGCGCTCCTTCGCACGCGCCGACACCGCCAGGGCCGACCGCAAGCAGCTCGTGGGATTGCTGCCCGAGGACCCAGGGTTCCTGCTGCCCGAGGGCGCGCACCTGGTGGCCGGCGCCGAGCTGCCCGAGCCGCCCGTGCCCACGCTCGGCCACGTGACCTCCAGCTACCGCAGCGCCGCCCTCGGCCGCACGTTCGCGCTCGCCCTGGTCAGCGGCGGGCAGGGCCGGGCGGGCGAGCGGCTCTACGCGCCTGTCGGCGGGGTGCTCGTCCCCGTCACCGTCACCTCCCATGTCCTGTACGACCCGGAAGGAGCACGCCGCGATGGCTGAACGCAGGAGCCCGGCCGCCGCCTTCGCCGGCCGGTTCGAGACCGCCTCGGCGAGCGGAGCGCTCCGCCTCGCGGAGCTTCCCTTCCTCACACAGGTCAACGTGCGCGTGGACCCGGCGAGCCCGGCCGCCGACGAGGTCGCGGGCGTCCTGGGCGCGCCGCTTCCCACCGAGCCCGGCACCGCCGTCCGCTCGGGCGAGCTGACCGTGGCCTGGCTCGGCCCCGACGAGTGGCTGGTGATCGGTCCTGAGGGGTTCAGGCACGAGCTCCTGCGCAAGGCCGTGGCCGACGGGCGCGGGTCGGTGGTGGACGTGTCCGCTCAACGCACCACGCTGCTGGTCGCGGGGCCACGGGCGCGCGACGTGCTGGCCCACGGCTGCGCCCTCGACCTGCACCCGAGCGTCTTCGGGCCCGGCCGGTGCGCGCAGACCACGCTGGCGCGCACCCAGGTCGTGCTGCTTCCCCAGCAGGACGGGTTTCTCGTGCTCGTCCGTTCCTCCTTCGCCGCCTACCTCGCCGCATGGCTGCTCGACGCGGCGACGGAACACCTGCGATGAGCATCGGCGTCTTCGACCTGTTCAAGATCGGTATCGGCCCGTCGAGCTCCCACACCGGCGGCCCGATGGCCGCCGCGCACAAGTTCGCCCGCGGCCTGCAGGCCGACGGGCTGCTGG
>NZ_BAAATE010000033.1:0-111326 GCF_039533245.1 Nonomuraea recticatena
CGACGTTGAGGATGTTGTCGGGATGGTGGTGGCTGAGCACCACGTCGGTGATGTCGTCCGTCTTGAGGCCGAGGTCGGCGAGCGCGTCGGTGATCACCGACTGGCTCGCGACCATGCCGGGATCCACCACGATCCTGAGGTCGCCCTCGGTGACGTAGGAGACGGTCGCGGCCACGCCGGGTCCAGTGGAGGTGGTGTAGCCGGTGGCGAGGATATGGAAGGCGGCCGTACGGCCGGTGGGTGCGTCGGTCATGGAAAGCAGTCTGGCGACGCCGCGCTCCGTTGAACAGTGGCCGGACCACCGATTATCGCGGGTTTCGTGCCAACACCGCGTCCGGGACCGGCCTACCGTTCGACGTCGCGGCCGACGGACATGCGCATGCGTCCGTAGTCGAACGAGACGGCGTATGGCGTGAAGAACTCGCAGGTGAAGTCGGCGATCAGATCGAAGCGGGACGCGAACGGCGGTGTGGACACCGCCGCACGAGGCCGGCGTCGTCGCGATCCTGCCAGTTGCCCCGGATCATCCATCATGCGGTCGGGGCACAACCAAGCCACCTACTGGTTGGCGTCTCGGAGTTTGCGCAGGAGCGCGATCATCGTGCTCACCTCGTCCGCCGTGAGCGAGTCGTAGATGTGGCGCTGCGCCGAGGCCAGCGCGAGCTCTCCCCTTCTGCGCGCTTCCGCCAGGCCTTCCTCGGTCAGGGTGACCATGATCGCGCGGCGGTCCGTGGGGTGCGGTCCGCGTTCCACCAGGCCGCGCGCCTGCGTCGCGTCCAGCAACCGGGTCGTGCGTGTGGTGCTGGTCGCCAGCGCGCGGGTGATGTCCACCGTACGGAGGCAGTGGCCCGGGGTGCGGGCTAGCCGGAACAGGATGTCGGAGATCGCCGCGTCGAGGTCACCCTCCGGACTGACGTCGGCATCGATACGCCTGGTCACGGCCAGGTAGGCCTCGCGCAGCATGCCGTACGACTCCCAGCGGGGGTCGGCGAACAAATCACTCATTGCGGGATTGTCCCGATCGGTAGTAATGTCGGGACTGTCCCGAGCGGGATGATTATATAGCTGAGGAGTCTGCCATGGCTGCATATGCGTTGTTCGACAACATCGAGGTCTCCGACCCGGACAAGCTGGCCGAGTACGCCTCGCGCGTGCGCGCTGTTGTGGAGAGTTACGGCGGCGCCTACCGGGCGGTCGGGGGGCAGGTGGACGTGCTCGAGGGGACGGCGATGCTGGGGTATCCGGTGCTGATCGAGTTCCCTGATCTGCAGACCGCGCACCGGTGGTACGACTCGCCTGACTACCGTGAGCTCAAGGCACTGCGGCAGGCCGGGTCGCGGGCGAACGCGATCATTTTCGAGACCGCCCCCTCTGACCTGCTGGATGCCTAGCGGGAGCACTCGAGGATCCCTGGCCATCCTGCTGATCATGGGGATGGCCCGGGCGTCGGTGCGGCGGGGACGGCTCTCTCACAAGTGCGCCGCCACATCACCGTCCAGCTCGGGCAGACCGAGACACATCGACCACCTGCTGAGGCTCGGCGGTCCTCGGGCCACTGCCACGCCGCGGCTCGCGTGCAGCCCGCGCGCGCCCGACAGCGTCTCGGCGAACTCGCCAGAGCGGCGGCGGCGTCTCAGGCGGAGATCACCTCGGACAGCCGCCGCGCCTCATGGATCAGCAGGCTCGAGCCCTTGCGTGCGGCCAGCTCCGCCAGCCCCGGTATGTCGCCCCGCGCACCAGCGCGCACCGCCGCCCGCGCGGCGACCTTGAGCAGCTCGCCCAGCCCCACCCTGGCCTTCTCTCCTGGCCCGGGCAGCAGCAGCGGCACCGCCTGCGCCAGGGCCGTCCACACCTCGGCGTGCGCCCCGGCCTCCATGACCTCGTCGAGGATGCCGGTGATCCGATTGAGCTTGACCTGCCCGCCGCGGACCATGCTCCACCTGTACGGCACCGACGCCCCAGTTGTCCTGATGGGCGTACTGCCGCCCCAGCTCGCGCACGTCCTCGGCCTGGAGCTCGCGGAGGGTCGCCAGTAGCGAGGTGATGTTACGAGCCGCCGCCCACTGACGCCTGCCGAACAACCGGCCGTAAGCGCTCACCCACCGTCGCACGGCTCGACGAAGCTCCCGCCGGCCAGTCGCTCCCTCATGCCGACCAAACCAGCCATCGAATCCTCCGCGATCTCCGCGCAGGCATCCCGGAGCGGATCGCCGCTGAGCCCCGCGACGTCCATGAACAGCGCCCCGCCTTCGGCGCTCACCGCCAGCACCGTCCCGCCGTCCCCGCTCACCATCGCTGATCCTGGCGATTCCTTGACGTCGTACATCGTGAGGTAGTCCAAGTCCAGTTCCCCCACCCCGGCGACTTCGGCGACCTTGACGGGCCGCGCCGGGTCCGCGATCCGCCACAGCGTCGCGCTCCCGGCGCCGTCTGTGGTCAGAGCGACTTGCCCGTCCGAGGAGAGCGAGACGCCATCCACCTCCTTGACCACGGGATTCACCAGCTTGGGCCGGGCCGGGTCCGAGAGGTTCCAGAGCTGGCCACCGATCATGGCCGTCCGGCCGTCCGCACTGAGGTCGAGCCCCTCCCCGTCGACTCCTGCCCGCGGGATGGCGCCGGCCCGGACCGGACTCCTCCGATCGGCCAGATTCCAGATAAATCCGCTGCCTCGGCTGATCGTGACCGCGACCCGTCCGTCGTCGCTCAAGGCCACCCCGCCGATCCACGAGCTGTGCCCCGGGAGCGTGGCCAGCTGTTTCCCGCTGGACAGATCCCACAAGAGCACGCTGCCACGCTCGTAGCCTGCCAGGACGGTCCTGCCGTCCGCAGCGAGCGCCACGCTCGCGACCATGAAGGAGTTCTGGCCCGGCACCTTGGCCACCCGCACCGGCCTGGCGGAGTCATCCAATTGCCACAGGCCGAGCGACCCGTCAAGAGCCCCGATGACCGCCTGTCGTCCGTCGGACGACACCTCCAGTGCGGTGGCACTGGCCTCGCCCTCCAAGGGGATGCTCGCCACGAACGGGGCCTTCCGCTTCCGGCCCTCCTCTTCGATGGAGGCCTCCAGCGCCTCCTCATCAAGACCAAGCTTCAGGGGGACCTCCTCCTGGATGGGAGAATCCAGGCTCCGCCAGGTGACGCCCTGGTCGATGATCGACATCAGGGCTGTCCGACCGTCGTCGCTCAACGCCATCGCCCGTATGGCCCCGGCCGGCGCGGCGACGCCACGGCGCCCGGACAGTAGGGTCTCCCTCAAAGCCGATCGGTTGAGCTTGTCCGGGTGGGCCGCCACCGCCGCCGCGCCCAGCACCACCGCAGAGGTCCGATCATCGCCCCTGGCTGCCACGCCGCGCAGCGCGAGCTCCCGGGCCGAGGAAATGCCCCGCACATTCCACCACTTGCTCACCCCGACCACCGCCACCGCCCCCACGGCGAGACAGGCCACTGCCACGCCTATGGCAACCAGGCGCGCACCTCGGCTAGGCCGCCGCGATCGCACTTCGGGAGAATCGGTTTCCGACATCAGGACTCCAGCTCGGGGATGAATGATCCTATATAGCGGATCGTCCTATCCCCTGCCTACCGAATTCGCCGTGGCCCCTGGACCTATCGCCTTGTCACACGCCTAGTGACGCGTGTCGGCACGACTGGGGTGCTGGGACCATCCGGCTGGAGCTGGACGTCAAGAGGCTCTACCGCAGGATACGCGTAGAGCTGATCTTGCCTGTTGCGCACGTTCCCGCAGGTAGGCATATCCTTGCCGCAGTAAATCCGGGGATTACTGCGGCAAGGCCATTGAGAGCGATCAAGGCCTTGACCTGGGGAACGAGCGTTTACATTCGGTTTCAGCCGGATGGTTTCAACACCTCGTGCTGACCGAGCCGACACGGGCGCGGACGCTGCAGGTCTTCGCGGGTGAGCTGGAGCCGGGTCTCGGCGGCTGCCACGGCGGCCGAGGCTTGGGCAGGCCACGCCTGGTCGCGGGCGGCCAGCGCGTCAGCGGTCACCGCCCGAGGTGACCCACGCCGCAACCGCTGCGTCGCGCTGCCCGTCGCTGGAAGCGGCTGCACCCGCATGTCCTGCGCCATACCTGCGCCAAGTCCCTGCTCCAGGCCGGCGTCGACACCTCCGTGCTCGCCCTCTGGCTCGGCCACGCCGGTATCCGCTCCACCGACGCCTACCTCCATGCCGACATGAGCATCAAGGAGAAGGCCCTCGCCCTCACCACGCCCCAGGAGGCAACAGGCCGCTACCACCCACCGACCAGGTCCTCGCGTTTCTCGAAAGTCTGTGACCATGCCGAGCCGCGGGGGGCGGCGTCCCTGCTCAGGCGGCTCCTGCGGCTCGGTGCTCGGCATAGTCGCGAGGTCGGCATAGGTCCAGGTAAAGGAGGTCGACGCGGTCGTAAGTACGGGGTACTCAGGCGCCGGACCCCGCCCATGGCGGACGATGCCCTCTGGCAACACTCCAGGGAGGGCACCATGGGCTTCAGGCGTCGTAGTCGCGTCCGGCGTGAATCGAGAACATCTCTGGCATTAGCCGTGATCCTGGCGCTGCTCCTGGCCTCCATCCCGGCCCTTGCCACCCCCGCGGCCGCAGCAGCCCCTGGCGTCAAAGTCACCTTCAAGATCGAGTATCTCCGCCAGATCGAGGACCCGGACAGCGGAGGCGTGGGCGACGGCGACTATTTCCCCAAGGTCCGAATCGCCGACGGCCCGCTGCAGACGGGCCCCGCATCGAGGACGACGAGTTCGAACCCTTCGGCCTGCCCGAGGCGCCCAACGGCTGGACCTTCACCCACGAGAACCTTCCGGGTGACAAGCCCACCGTGGACATCACGGTCACGTTGTGGGACTGGGATGACGGCCTCAACACCAACGAGGACCGGATGGACATCAGCCCCAACGACCAGGACCTGGAACTGAACCTCGTCTACGACCTCCGCTCGGGCACGCTCTCAGGTGACAAGATCGTCTTCGGGACCCCCTGCATCAAGTCCGACGGCCAGACCGCCAAGGGTGAGACCTGCGTCGAGGGCGACGGCGACCACGGCTTCCCCAGGAACAACGACGGCCGGATCACCAGGATCGGCATCACCGCCACCGCCGAGATGCCCGACACCGACCTCGACGGCATCCCGGACCTCATCGAGTTGTCCGGCATCAGGAACCGCGACGGCGGCGTCATCGCCGACCTGCCCGCGCTGGGCGCCGACCCGTGCCGCAAGACGATCATCCTGCAGCTCGACTTCATGGTCGACGACAACGCCGCCACCAGGCACTCGCACCAGCCCAAGCCAGGCGCGATCACCCTCGCCAGGAACATGCTGGATGCCGCTCCGCTCCCAGCCGCCAACCCCTGTCCTTATCCGGGGACCCACCGCGACGGCATCGACTTCATCTACCTGCAAGGCGCGCAACTGGCAGAACAGGCCCAAATGGGCCTGAACAGCAATGACTACCGGAACGCGCGAAACACCAACTTCCCGGCGGAGCTGGCTCGCTACGCCCACTACGGGATCTTCGGCCACGACCTCCAGAGCGCCCCCGGCACCTCTGGCCAGTGCTGCGAGCCCAACCGGGACAACAACAAGGACTTCATCGTCACCCTCGGCTCGTGGCGGACCATGTGCGTGGTCGACTTCACCCGCGACTACGGCGGCGACGACACCCTGCAGACAACCGCGGCCGGCGACGACGTCACCAGCGGAACGCAGATCCACGTCGGTGACAACCGCAGGTGCGACACGACCAGCGCCCATTCGACAGACGTGCAGGTGCTCAGCCAGGGAACGGGTGAGGTCGACGCCAAGGTCGGAACCGACCAGGACCAGGCAGGAACCATCCTGCACGAGCTCTTCCACGCCCTGGCTCTGCGTCATGGCGGCGACACCAACGACAACTACAAGCCCAACTACATCAGCGTCATGAACTACTTCTTCCAGACTGGCATCCCCAACAGCGCGCCGCCGCTGTTGGTCAACCAACTACGCGACTGGAAGGTGGGCGCGGTTCGCCTGGGCCTGTCCAACGGAAAGCTGCCCCAGCTGAACGAAGGAGGGCTGAACGAGTCGACAGGCATCAGCGACGGCACGGACTGGACGTTCTGGTGGACCGACAACGTCGCCAACCCGGGTAGCGGATTCCGTCCACTCCGGGCGGGTGCCGGCAACGGGTCGCTCAACTGGAACGACAACCGCACCGTCGGCACCAATATCCCGATCATCGACACGAACAACGTGATGGTGGACATCAACGCCGAGAACGGCCTGACCACTCTCAGGGACCACGACGACTGGCCCGCGATCAGGTTCAGGGCGCAGTCCCCCGACCGCCTCGGCTGGGCCTGCAGCAGCTGGCCCGCGGCCGCGCCCACCTGTGCGGGGGCCGGTGGCGGCGTGGAGAAGGAACTGGCCTTCGACACCACGATCCGGCAGGAGATGTCCTTCTTCGCCTTCTACGACCCCGACATCGCCACCAAGAAGACTGTCGACAAGGCCGACGCCGAGCCCGGCGACACCCTCACCTACCAGGTCAAACTGGACAACATCGGCACTGGCCCGGCCACCGCGATCGTTGTGAAGGACACCCCGCCGACGGGTGACGCTCAGACGCGTCAGGTCGGACGGCTGGGCGCAGGTGGTGCGACCACCGAGACATTCACCTACGTGATCCCCTGCGATACCGAGGACGCCGCCGTGCTGACCAACAAGGCCGAGGTGAGTGCGAAGGATCTCGCCGGCGGAGCCGAGGCCGACACGGCCAACAACACCGCGACCGCCGAGACCAAGGTCCGCGCGCCCAAGCTCACCCTCGAGAAGCGGGCGACCGCCACGGTCAACGCCGGTGAGGCGCTCACGGTCGATCTGAAGATCGCCAACGTCGGCGGAGCCAAGGCCACGGGCGTCGTCCTGACCGACACGCTCCCGAAGGAGGTCTACTACAGCCAGGCCCTCGACCAGGGCGCAGGCCCCCAGCCGACCAAGGTCACCCGCAACGCCGACGGGACGACGACGCTGATGTGGTCGCTGGGCGACATGGCCGCGAACGCCGACCGGTCCGTGCGGTTCACGGCCAGGCCCAGCCTGCTGTTCACCGCCGGGGCCAAGCTGACCGACCGAGCCGCTGTGACGTACGGCAACGCCAACGGCTGCACCTACGAGCCGGTGACCGCGACGGCCACCACGACGATCACCGAGGTCACGCCGACCCGAGACCCGCGCTCGCACGGCTACTGGAAGACCCACCCTGAGGCACGCACAGCCGAGTTCCTGGCCCGGGTTCAGGCCACCTACCAGCAGTTCGACAGCTCGGGAAACGGGACGCTGGACAACTCCGAGGCCGGGGCCGTGCTCTCGGCGAGCGGGCCGCAGCCGGGTCCCGCCAGGTTCCAGCTGCTGGCGACCTTGTTCGACCTTGCCGCACGGCAGATCAACGCTTCCACGCAGATCGACAGCAAGCTCACCCGCACGCTCGGGACGCGCACGGTCGGAGAAGCCGTCCGGTACGGCTTCGCCACCCTGGCCCTGCCGGTCGACAGCTCGACGGCTCAGCGGTACTCCGACGCCACCACCCTGCTCGACGAGATCGTCAACAACAAGAACGAGGTCTACTGAGTAGTGAGGGCCATCTCGACCAGCGTCGGCCTGGGAGGCGCGGTGTGCAGGGGTGAGCAGGCGATCGAGCGCTCCGGTGTTCGGCATCGCGGCCTTCTCCTTCACCCACGCCACCCAGGCCAGGTGAGGGAGCGCCGGCCCCGCGATCAGGAGACCAGGGCGGCTCTACGTCGCGCCACAAGATGTGGCCCACTTCCCTTGGCCTTCACGCACCATCCGCGTGAAGGCCAAGGGATCTCCAGCGGCTGCGCGTCGAAGCGGGAGAGGAGCCCGAGGATCACACCTGGGCGCGACCGCTGTGCACTCGTTCAGGGCCGCTATGACCTGGCGCGGGATCAGCAGGCTGACGCCCTTCCGGCCTGGTCGTCGCCATCCACGTCGGCGCCATCTGCCTGCCGTCCCTGCTGACAGGGCGGCGCTTCGGGAGGACTCAGGACTCCCCTCCCACGACGGCGGCGCGAACAAAGCGGTTGCCCCGGGTCGCGCCGATCCTCGACGATTCCCTCCCGTGAGCATGACCACCGAGCGCCTCCCCGCCGCCTCCCGTCCTCTCGCGCTGATCACGGGCGTGGGCCGTACCGTCGGCATCGGGGCGGGCATCGCCCGCCGGCTGGCGGCGTCGGGCTGGGACATCGCCTACACCTACTGGACCCCCTACGACGAGCGCATGGCATGGGGCGTCGAGCAGGGGGCGGCTGAGGCGACCGCCGCCGCCCTCGCCGAGCACGGAGCGGCCGGCGCGGCGATCGAGGCCGACCTCGCCGACCCCGAAGCCCCTGCGCGCGTCTTCGACGAGGCCGAACGGCTGCTCGGCCCCGTCACCGCCCTGGTGATGTGCCACTGCGAGTCGGTCGACTCAGGGCTGCTCGACACCACCGTCGAGAGCTTCGATCGGCACTTCGCCGTCAACGCGCGCGCCACCTGGCTGCTGATCAGGGAGTACGGCACCCGCTTCGCCCTCGCCCACGGAAGCGGCAGGATCATCAGCCTGACCAGCGACCACACCGTCGGCAACCTGCCCTACGGCGCGAGCAAGGGCGCACTCGACCGCATCACGCTGGCCGCCGCCCGTGAGCTCGCCCACCTGGGCGTCACCGCCAACGTCATCAACCCCGGGCCGGTGGACACGGGCTGGATGTCGGACGAGCTGCGGGCCGCCTGCGTCAGCAGAACACCGCTCGGCCGCCTGGGCACGCCTCAGGACACCGCCCACCTCGTGGACTTCCTCTGCTCACCGCAGGGCCAGTGGGTCAACGGCCAGCTCCTGATGAGCAACGGCGGCTTCGCCTGAGGTCATGGGGCGGCTCCCGCGACCGTGTCGGCCTTCCTGCCCGCCTCGTACGCCCTCGAGATGAGGCCCAGCACCACCTGGACCGCGCTCGGGTCCCGCCCCGCCAGCCAGGCGAGCACGCGCACGTCGTAGACGCCCAGGTCGATGCCCGCCTGCTCGCAGAAGTCGAGCAGGTGCTTCTTCTGGACGGCGTCGACGAGCCTGTCGGGGTCGCCCGATCTCAGCTGCCCCGACTCGTGGAGCGCGCGGATCTCGGTCGCGAGCGGCTCTCGCCTGGTCTGCGCCTCGCTGTCGTACGGCCCGAACGAATCCATCCCGACGCTCCTCTGATCTCGACGCTCGCCGTCCCATCTTCTCTCCCCGCGCTCCTCCTGTCCCGTTTCCGCATCGGGCCGGGCGAAGGTGTCGCCTTTGTCAGCTCGCTCTCCGCCGGTCGGACATGCTCTGCCACCTGCCGGCGGCGCGGTGATCGCTCGGCCTGACCCCGAGAACGCGCTTGAAGGGCCGACGCTGCTGCGGCGCAGATCGGAAACGATCGTGATGAGGTCCTGCAGGGAGCGAGCGAGCCGGTCGAGCGGGGGGACGACGAGGGCGTCGCCGGGCCGCAGGTAGTCCAGGGCCTTGGTGCGCTCTTCCCGGTCGGTGTCCTGCCGCTCAGCTGTCGGAGAAGATGCGGATGCAGCCGGCGCTCTCAAGCGCGCGGGTCTGCCGGTCCAGGCGCTGATCGCGGGTGGAGACTCGGGCGTAGCCGACGAGCGCTCCGGTGAGGCCGGCGGGTTCGGCGCCAAGGAGGACTCGACGCCTCTCGCAGGCGTGGCCCAGAGATCGGCGACCGCAGGGATGGACGTCATGTCGCCGCTTGACCCTGACGCTGGGTCAAGCTTTCAGCATGGTGGCATGACCAAGGAAACCAGTGCGATCGAGGTCGCAGGGCTGTTCGACGAGCACAACAATGAGGGAGAGCGAGCGGAGAGAGGCGACAGGACGATCCGGCACTTCACCATCCACCACGACGGCGTCACGATCCCGGTGTCTCACGAGGGCCGGGGACGACCGCTGGTCCTGTGCCCTGGCCTGAACTCGACCCAGGCCGACCTGCGCGAGCTGACCGAGCTGCTGAGACGCGACCACGACGTGGTGACCTTCGACCTGCGGGGCCATGGCCTCGCCTCGGCCGCCGACCGGTACTCCTTCGAGGCCTTCCTCAGCGATCTGGACGCGGTGATGGCGGAGCTGGGAAACCGTGACCTGCCTGCGGCGCCTGTGCTGGTGGGTTACTCGTTGGGCGCCGACCTGGCCGTGCACTATGCCTCCGAGCATCCTGACGCCGTCGCTGGGCTTGTTCTCATCGACGGGGCGAACCCGGTGCCCGAACCGTTCCTCACCGAGGACGTCCTGCCGGAGTTCCACGCCATGTGGGAGGACATGGCGACGCAGCAGGACGCCAAGCGGGGCACCGCGCGTCAGGTGCTGCTCACCGCCCAGGAGATTCTCGACCTGAACCTCGAGATCGATGTGATCCGGTCCGGGATCCTCGACCGGTACAGCAAGATTGACCGGCCCATCACCATGATCATGTCGACCTCGATGGCCGGCGACAGCGGTGAAGGACCCGCGCCTCGGTTCAACCAGAACTGGCGTGCGGGCGTCGAGCGGCTTGTCCGCGAGCACCCGCACATCGCCACCACCTGGCTCGAAGCCGATCACCAGCTGGTCTTCACGCATGCCCCGGACGTCGCCCAGATCATCCGCGACACCTCTTGAGCAACTCCTGGAGACTGGTCTGATGCTGACCATCGGCGAGCTGGCGTCGTACGCCGGAGTGACGGTCCGCGCGGTGCGGCACTACCACGCCAAGGGGCTGCTACTGGAGCCCGAGCGGGACCACTCCGGCTACCGCAGATACGATGCCGGCGCCGTGGTCGAGCTGATCAAGATCCGGACCCTCGCCGAGGCGGGGATCCCGCTGGCGCGGGTGCGAGATCTGCTGCGGGCCGGCGAGGAGGAGTTCGCCGCGGCGATCGCGGACATCGACAGGAGGCTTCGGGCGGAGATCCGCGAGCGGCAGCGGCATCGCGAGCGGATCGCCCGCCTCGCCGCCGGGGAACACCTGGTGCTGCCCCCGGAGGTGGTCGAGTATCTCGACCGGCTGCGGGCGCTCGGGGTCGATGAGCGGATCGTCCAGGCCGAGCGCGACGGCTGGATCCCACTGGCGGCGCACTCACCCGAGCGGGTCCCGGAGTGGATGGCACGCAAGCGGGAGCAGATCGCCGACCCGCAGCTCGTCGACTTCTATCTCACCCTGAGCCAGGCTCTCGACCGAGCCGACGACGACCCGCGGCTGGTGGAGTTGGCCGACAGGCTGGCCGCCTACATCACGCGAATGGCCGACGAGCAGGGAGAGGACTATGTCGACGACACTGATATGGAGCCACCGCTCGTCAAGCTGATGGACGCGCTGGCGTTCGCCACGGTGCCACCGGCGCGTCGGCTGATCGAACTGCTGAAGCAGCGAGGCTGGACGGGCTGGACCAAGCTCGAGCGCGTGACCCCCACACCGGGTGCGACTCCCCAGTAGCGCCAGCACACGCAGGGGGACACCATAGTGCGGCGATCCGAGCGCTATCGGTGATGGCGAGTGGGGTACCGCCGGGTGCGGCAACGGCTTGGTCCCATCGCAACGACCCCGGGTGAAGCTGTATCAGGCCGATCACGGTGGGGGGTTGTGCGCTGGGTCCCTCTCGCCCTTACTGCGTCGCTGCCCAGTCGCGGATCGCGGCGACGAACTCCTCGGGCGCGTCGGACTCCACGTAGAGGCCGGCGCCCTCGATGATCACGGTCTTGTGGTCGGGGAAGATCGCTTCTTGGCGTTCGCGCTCCTGGGGACGGAAGCCGATTTGGGCGTCACCCCACACGATCAGCGTCGGCAGGTGGTCGAGGTCGGCAAGGCCGGCCTCGACCTCGGCGAAGAAGGCCCGGCTGGCGATGATCTGGCCGGGGAGTACGGCGGAGGCCTGTCGCCGCTCGGGTGTGTCCAGCGCGCGGCGGTAGTGGGTCATCTCGGCTGCGGTCGGCTTCCGCTTCCGGTGGCCCATGGGGATGAACGCGTTGACGACGAGGTTGAGCCGCCGAGCCAGGAAACGGATCGGGGGTCCGCCGGCGATGCGAGCGAAGGCCTCGAAGTAGAGGTCGCCGTTGACGGGCCAGGCCCAGGCGTTGGCGAGTACCAGCCGGTCGAAGACGCCTGGCCGCCGCTGCGCGGCTGCCAGGCCGATCGGGCCGCCCCAGTCCTGCCCGACCAGAGTGACCCCGTTGAGGCCGAGCGCGTCGACAAACCCGGTGACCACGTCTGCGTGCTCCTCGGGCAGGTAACGGTAGCCGGGCCTCGGCGTCGACAGCCCGAAGCCCGGGTAGTCGAGGGCGATGCACCGGAAGTCGTCGCGCAGCGCGCGGATCACGTCGCGCCAGAGGAACGACCAGGTCGGGTTGCCGTGCAGGAGCAGCAGTGTGGGACCTGACCCCTCGTCGAGGTAATGCACGGTGTGCCCGGCGATGTCGACGAAGCGGCTCTCGAAGGGGAACAGGTCGTCGTCGACCCAGGCGGGCCGCGTTCTCTCGATGGCCTCGGCCATGGCGGCCCCCTCCTCGGCTCGGTCGTGCGGTAGACTTGAGTTTGTCAAGTGCACTTGAGATGGTCAAGTAGAGGGGTGTAATGCGTAGCTACGGCCAGTACTGCGGGCTCGCCCGATCCCTCGAAGTCGTCGGCGACAGGTGGAACCTGCTCATCGTCCGCCAACTCCTCATCTCCCCCGCCCGCTACCGGGACCTGATCGACGGCCTGCCCGGCATCGCGACCAACCTGCTCGCCGACCGGCTCCGCGATCTCGAGGCCGCGGGCGTGGTCGAGCGGCGCCTGGCCGGCGAGGGCAGCGTGGTCGAGTACGCCCTTACGCCGTGGGGTGCCGAGCTGCGCCAGCCGATCGAGAGCCTGATCCGCTGGTCCACCCCGTTGATGGTCCGCGGCCGCGACGGCGACGCCTTTCGCCCGGAGTGGCTCGCCCTCGCCCTGCCCGCTCTACTCGACACCCGGGTCAAGGTCCGCCCCTCGGCGACGGTCGGCCTCGAGATCGGCGGCCCGCCCTTCCAGCTCCGCGCGACGCGCTCCGGCTTCGAGGTCGGCCCGCATGACGGCCGCGACCTCGACGCCACCGTCCGCGCCGACCCCGCCTCCATCCTCGGCCTCGCTGCCGGCGCCCTCACCCTCAGCGACGCCCGCGCCCTCGGACTGGTCGAGATCGACGGCGACGAGTCCGTCATACGCACCGTCTTCGCCGCCTGACGGCCGCTCCGTCAGGCGTGCGGTGGCGGCATCCCGTGGAGATGCCCCGGAACTCCTGGAGCTGCGGCGAGCCGCCACTCGGCTGATCAGTGGGTACGGCGTGCTGGGTGCCAGAACCCCGGTGAGTCGCCGCGCTGACAGGCAAGGAGCACGAGGGTCAGATCTACGACCGGGCCCGACGCGCTCACCTGGGGCGAGGCGGCCGACGCCCGGCCGGTGGCGCCGCGTGCCCTCTTCGCCCTCTCCATGGTGTCCGTGATCGTATGAGTCTCAGAAGTCGGTGATGACGCGGGTGAGGGCGGCGTGCAGGCCGCTGCGGCCGTCCTCGCCCAGCAGGACCGCGAGACGGCGTTCGACGTCGTCGATCGCGGCGTACCCCGCCCTCAGCGCGTCGTCGCCGCGGTCGGTGAAGACGATGAGCTTGGCCCTGCGGTCGGCGGGGTCGGCCACTCTGCGCAGGTAGCCCAGCTTCTCCAGGTCGTCGACCAGCTCGCCCATCGCCTGCGGTGTCATCTGCGCCTTCTCCGCGAGCCTGCTCAGCCGGATGCCGTCGTGCTCCATGTGGAAGAAGACCGCGGAGTGGGCGGGCCTGATGCGCGGGTCGATGGCCTTGCCCGCCTGGAAGACGACGTCGGACAGGCGCAGGTAGGCCTCGTACAGCAGGGCCACGATGTGCGGCGGATGAGTCGCGGCCAAGTACTTCTCCCATTGCTAAGGCAGCATTATATTCAGGTTACCTTAACAAGGAGATTCACGATGAACAGGGAAGAGATCTGGGCGGCCGTCGAAACCGAGCGCCACGGCCTTGCCGACCTGCTCGGCGCACTGTCACCCGGCGACTGGGAGCGACCCTCCCTGTGCGCGGGCTGGCGGGTGCGCGACGTGGCCGCCCACCTCGCGCTCGCCACGAGCGTCTCGACCGGCCGGGCGCTCGTCGAGCTGGTCAGGGCGCGCGGCAGCTTCGACCGCATGATCCACGACACCGCCGTACGGCACGCCCGGCGGCCGACCGCCGAGATCGTCGAGCAGATCCGCGCGTCGGCTGTCTCGCGCCGGCTCGCGCCCTCCACCAAGCCGCTCGACCCGCTGTTCGACGCGCTCGTGCACGGCCAGGACATCGCCGTGCCGCTGGGCATCGAGCGCGTCATGCCGCTCGAACCTGCCCGCGCCGCCGCCGACCACATCTGGCACCGCGGCTTCCCCTTCTTCGCTCAGCGGCGCTTCCGGGGACTGCGCCTGGTCGCCACCGACGTGGACTGGTCGGTCGGCGAAGGAGAGGTGGTGCGCGGATCCATCCAGGCGCTGCTGCTGCTGGTAGGCGGGCGCCCTGCGGCCCTGCCCGATCTCAGCGGCGCCGGCACGGCGGGGCTGACCGCACGACTGTCGTGAATCCCGCCTTCACCTGGGCAGGATGCTGATGCCGAGCATGCGTGCGCCCGTCTCCGTCCGAGGGCGATGGGCGCTGCCTGGCGCGAAGACCACGTAGCTGCCCGGCCCCAGCCGCCTGCCGTTGTCGATGAACTCGCCCGACACGACGTAGTAGCGCTCCTCCCCCTCGTGCACGTCCACCTCGGGCCATTCGGCCCCTGGCGCGAAGTCGTACATCCACCCGCGGGCCCACTCGGTGACGGGCAGCCCTCTCCGGACGATCCCGGGGGCCACCTCCACCGCTTCCACCTCGTCGACCTGCAGCATCTGGATGTCGCCGTGTTCCGTCATGGCTTCATCCTGGCCGAGCGGGCCTCCGGCCTCGAGTGTCTTGCATGACGTTGTCAGGTACTTTCCTGCCATGCCCGCTCATCGCGTCGTCGCCCTGGTCCTGCCGCCGCAGTCCTCCTTCGAGCTGGCGTGCGCCGCCGAGGTCTTCGGGGTGGGCCGCCCCGGCCTGCCGTCCCGCTACGCCTTCGGGGTGTGCGCCGAGCGGCCGGGCCCGGTGCCCACGCTCGCCGGTTATGACATGACCGTGGGCGAGGGGCTGGAGGCGCTGGAGACGGCCGACACGGTCGTGATCCCCGGCTGGCAGCGGCCGGAGGAGGCCGCCTCACCCGAGGTGATCGCCGCGCTGCGGCGGGCGCACGAGCGCGGCGCCCGCCTCGTCGCGATCTGCTCGGGCGCCTTCCTGCTGGCCCAGACCGGACTGCTCGACGGGCGCAGGGCGACCACGCACTGGCGCATGGCCGCCGACCTGGCGGCGCGCTTTCCCGAGGTCGAGGTGGACCTCGACGTCCTGTACGTCGATCTGGGCGACCTGGCCACCAGCGCGGGCACCGCCGCCGGCATCGACCTGTGCCTGCACCTGGTCCGCGCCGATCACGGGGCCTCCTACGCGGCCCAGGTCGCCAGGCACATGGTCATGCCGCCGCACAGGGAGGGCGGGCAGTTGCAGTACGCGGTGCCGCCCGCCTCGGAGCGGCCTTCCGAGTCGCTGGCGCCCGTCCTGGACTGGGCGGCCGAACGGCTCCACGAGCGTCTCGACCTCGACGCTCTCGCCGTCCGGGCGGGAGTCTCGGCCCGCACGCTCGCCCGCAGGTTCGCCGACCAGCTCGGTGTCAGCCCCGGCAGGTGGCTGCTCGCCCAGCGGGTGGCGGCGGCGCGCGCCCTGCTGGAGGAGACCGACCTGCCCGTCGAGACGATCGCCACCAGGGTGGGGCTGTCGTCGGCGGCCAATCTGCGCCGGCGCTTCCATCGCGCGCTGCGCACCACGCCCGCCGCCTACCGGCGCTCGTTCGGCAGGTGACACCGTCACGTCGCGAATATGACAGCGCTGTTGTATTTTGGAGCGATGTATCCAGCGATCGAACCTTACGACCACGGGCACCTCGACACCGGTGACGGCAATCTCGTCTACTGGGAGGTCTGCGGCAACCCCGAGGGCAAGCCGGCGCTCGTCGTCCACGGCGGCCCCGGATCGGGCTGCACCCCTGGCCAGCGCCGCAGTTTCGACCCCGAGCGCTACCGCATCGTCCTGTTCGACCAGCGCAACTGCGGCAGGAGCCTGCCGCACGCCAGTGACCCCGCCACGGACCTGTCGACCAACACCACCCAGCACCTCATCGCCGACATGGAACGGCTGCGCGAGCACCTCGGCATCGACAGGTGGCTGCTCTACGGCGGGTCGTGGGGCTCCACGCTGATGCTCGCCTACGCCGAGGCCCACCCCGAGCGCGTCTCGGAGATGGTCATCGTCAGCGTGACCATGACCCGCCGCTCCGAGATCGACTGGCTCTACCGGGGCGTCGGCCGATTCTTCCCCGAGCAGTGGCAGCGCTTCCGTGAGGGCGTTCCCGAGGCCGAGCGCGACGGCGACCTGCTGGCCGCCTACGCGCGGCTGATGTCCGACCCCGACCCCGCCGTCCGCGCCAAGGCCGCCCAGGACTGGACCACCTGGGAGGACGCGGTGATCTCCCTGGAGGTCAACGGCAAGCCGAACGCCTACAGCGACAGGCCGCCGGCCTCGCTGCTGGCCTTCTCCAGGATCTGCGCGCACTACTTCTCCAACGGCGCGTGGCTGGAGGAGGGGGTGCTGCTGCGCGAGGCGCACCGGCTGGCGGGCATCCCAGGCGTGCTCATTCACGGCCGCTTCGACCTGGGCGGGCCGCTGGAGACCGCCTGGCAGCTGGCCCAGGCCTGGCCCGACTCGCGGCTCGTCGTGGTGGACGACTCCGGGCACACCGGCAGCGACACGATGCGCGAGGAGATCCTCGCCGCCCTGGACAACTTCGCGGGCTAACCCAGGCGGGCCGCCCTGGCGTGCAGGTAGCGCTGTTGCGGGAGGCTGGTGGTGCGGCGAGCCGCCTCCAGGTAGCCCGCGCGCGCCGCCACCGGGTCACCGGCCATCTCCAGCAGGTGCGCGCGGACGGCGTGCAGGCGATGACCCGCCGCGACCCGCTCGTCGGACTCCAGCTCGCCGAGCAGGTCGAGCCCGGCGCCCGGGCCCCGGACCATGGCCACGGCGACCGCGTGGTTCAGCGCCACCACGGGGTTGTCCGAGATCCGCATCAGCACCTCGTACAGCGCCTCGATCTGCGGCCAGTCGGTCGCCTCGGCACTCGGCGCCTCGTCGTGGACCGCGGCGATCGCCGCCTGGATCTGGTAGGGGCCGGTCGCGCCCCTGGGCAGCGCCTCGGAGATGAGCGCCACGCCCTCGGCGATGGAGGCGGCGTTCCAGAGGGCGCGGTCCTGCTCGGCCATCGGGACCAGCGCGCCGTCGGGGCCCGTGCGGGCGGGACGGCGCGCATCGGTGAGCAGCATGAGCGCGAGCAGGCCTGCGACCTCGCCGTCCTCGGGCAGCAGGCGACGGACCATGCGGGTCAGCCTGATCGCCTCCGACGACAGCTCGGCGCGGTGCAGGTGCGGGCCCGACGTGCTGGCGTAGCCCTCGTTGAAGATCAGGTAGAGCACGTGCAGGACCGCGCCGAGCCGTGCGGCCCTTTCGGCGGCGGGCGGCAGGCCGAACGGGATGCCGCTGTCCTTCACCCGCTGCTTGGCCCTGCTGATGCGCCGGGTCATGGTCGGCTCGGGCACGAGGAACGCCCTGGCGATCTCGGCGGTCGTCAGGCCGCCGACCGCCCGCAGGGTGAGCGCGATCTGCGAGGCGGGCGACAGGGCGGGGTGGCAGCACATGAACAGCAGGATGAGCGTGTCGTCGGACCGCTCGGCGGGGCGGTCGGCGGCGGGCGCCAGCCACTGGTCGGGCGGCGTCCACTGGATGACGGTGTCCTCGCGGCGCCGGCGGGCCTGCTCCGCGCGCAGCAGGTCGGTCAGCCTGCGCGAGCCGACCGTGATCAGCCAGCCGCGCGGGTTGCCGGGCACGCCCTCCTCCGGCCACTGGACGGCTGCCGCTAGAAGGGCCTCCTGCACGGCGTCCTCCGCGGTGGCGAAGTGCCCGAACCGCCGCACCAGCGCGCCGAGGACCTGCGGCGCGAGGTCGCGCAGCAGGTTCTCGACGTCGTCGTTCGGCACGGTGGCTACGCTTCCAGGTCGCCGTAGCCCTCCATGATCGGCCGCACGTCCACGTACCACTCGTGGGCGAGCTCGGTGTCCTTGGGATGAGGGGTGCCGGCCAGCCGTGCCGCGATCTCGGTGGCCCTGTCGAAGCTGTCGCACTCGACGATCGTGTAGCCGGCGAGCACCTCCTGCGTCTCGGGGTAGGGCCCGTCGGTCACCACGGGAACGCCGTCGCGCAGCTCGATCCGCCTGGCGTGGACGGGAGCGGACAGGCCCTGCGCGTCGACGAACTCCCCCGACTCGACCAGGTCGTTGTTCCACTTCTCCATGAACGCGTGCATCGCCGCGACGTCCTCGTCCCTCCAGGGCTGCTGGTCGCCCGGCTTGCCCGACAGGACGTCGTAGTCCTGCTGCGAGCCGTAGAGCATGATCATGTACTTCATTGTCGCTCCTTCTCCCTCGGCACCTCCACGGTGCCATTCACGGGAGACGTCGGAGCCGCCGACACGGACAGGACATCCGCCCGCGAGAAAGGGCCGCGAGAAAAATAGCGATGCGCCGCCCATGGCGCGCTCGGCATGATGTCCCGGTGACGTTGACGATGCGCCCCTACTCCGACGCCGACCTGCCCGTCCTGCAGGACACCTTCGCCCGCTGGATCGCCGAGGCGGGGCGGTGCGGCTACGACCACGTCGGCGAGCTTCCCCACCGCATCTACGAGAACCTGCGCGGCAGGCGTCCCGTCGGCTCGCTGGTCCACCTCTGGGAGGACGCCTCCCGCATCGTCGGGCTGGCCGTCAACCTGCGCTTCGGCTCGGCCTTCGACGTCTTCGCCGCACCCAGCCTGCGCGGCTCCCCCGCCGAGCTGCGGATGCTGCGCGCCGCCTACGAGAGCACGGCCGCGGCGATGGACCCCGCCGAGCCGTACGTGCTGACCGACCTGTTCGACTGCGACACGACCAGGATCGGCCTGCTCGAGCAGCTCGGGTTCGAGCGCTTCCGCACCTGGGACCACGTCAACGACCGCGACCTCGGCCTGCCCCTCCCCTCCCCCGCCCTCCCCGAGGGCTTCCGCGTGCGCTCGGCCCGCCTGGAGGACGCCGACCGGCTCGCCGTGGCGCGCAACCACTCCTTCGAGGAGGACTGGACGGGCGAGCAGTACCGGTCGGAGGTGATGGACAAGCCCGGCTACGACCCTGCCAGGGAGATCGTCGCCGAGGCGCCCGACGGGCGGATCGCCGCCTTCGCCGTCTACTGGGTCGACGAGCTGAACGGCGTCGGGCACTTCGAGCCCGTCGGCACCCATCGCGACTTCCAGCGGCGAGGTCTGGGCAGGGCGGTCATGCTCGAGGCCATGCGGCGGATGCGCGACCTCGGGCTGAGCACGGTGACCGTCAACCACAACGCCGAGAACACCGCCGCCCACGCGCTGTACGCGTCGCTGGGGTTCGTCCGCACCCACGAGACGTACGGCTTCCGCGCCCCGGTCGGACGGGCGGGACGAGGATGACGGAGCGAAGGCTCATCCACGGTGAGGTGTGCCGGGGGAGGTGCGGACGACGACCAGCGGGCACGGCGCCTGGTGGAGCATGGCCTGGCTGATCGAGCCGAGCACGAGGCCCGCGAACCCGCCCCTGCCGCGCGAGCCGACCACCAGCAGGTCGGCCCGTTCGCCCGCCTGCCTCAGCACCTCGGCCGGGTGGCCCTTCACCAGGTCCTCCGCGACCTCGACGTCTTGGTGCCGCTCTCGCCACCGGGTCAGCAGCTCCCTCAAGCGCTCGAGCTCGGGCCTGTCCTCGGCGAACTCGCGGGGACCCGTTCCGAAGGCGTGGACGACGCGCAGCCGCACCCCGCGCAGGCGCGCCTCGGTGAAGGCGAACCTGAGCACGTTCTCGCCGGTGCCCGCGCCGTCGACGCCGACGACCACCTCCCCCAGCGTCATGGGGGGCGCCTCACGCACCACGACCACGTCGCACCTGGCGTGCCCCGCCACGCCGTACGCCACGGAGCCGACGAGCATGCCGCGCAGCCTGCCCATCTCGTGGTTGCCGACGACGAGCAGCTCCGCCTGCTCGGCGGCGGCGATCAGGGCCGCGCGCGGGTCGCCAGGCAGCAGCGCCGAGTCGGCCACCACCTCCGGCTCCTCCCTGCGGGCCCTGTCGAGCCCCGCCGCCACCACCGTGGCCGCGCCCTCGCGCATCCACGTGGCGACGCTCGCGTATCTGCCGCCCTGGTTTTCACACGCCCATCTGGGCATGGCGTAGGCCACACGGAGCGGCACGTCGCGCAGGCGTGCCTCCTTGGCGGCCCAGGCGACCGCCTCCAGCCCCGCCCGCGAACCATCGACCCCGACCACGATCATGACGTCCCCCCTGGTCGCCCCCTTCCCATGAGAGCACACGGCGCTCAGCCCACGATCACGCGCTCCTCGGGCAGCTCGTAGCGGCGCGTCCGCTCCTTCAGCGCCAGCGCGGAGCCCAGCGTCAGCGGCCCGATCCTGCCGACGAACATCAGCAGGCTGAGCAGCACGTGCCCGGCCACGGAGGTGTCGGCGGTGATCCCCGTCGACAGGCCGTTGGTGGCGAAGGCCGAGATGACCTCGAACAGCACCCTGTCCAGGCTGTACGGCGTGAGCAGCATCAGCGCGTAGGTCGAGATCGCCACCAGGACCACGCCCATCAGCGTGATCGTCATGGCCTGCCGCTGGGTGGACTCGGGCAGGCGGCGGTGGCCCACGTTGACGCGGGGCTCGCCGCGCAGCTCCGCCCAGATGATGAAGGCCAGCAGGCCGAACGTGGTCACCTTGATGCCGCCCGCGGTGCTCGCGCTGCCGCCGCCGATGAACATCAGCAGGTCGGTGAACAGCCAGCTGGAGGGGTTCATCTGGGAGATGTCCAGGGTGTTGAAGCCGCCCGAGCGCGGCATCACGGCGGCGAAGAAGGCGGCCAGCGGCTTGGCCGAGTCGTCGAGCGCGCCCATGGTGCGCGGGTTGTGCCACTCGGCGGCCAGGAAGAACAGCGTGCCGACGGCCAGCAGGATGACGCTGACGACGATCGTGATCCTGGTGAGGATCGACCAGCGGCTCGGGTGCCGCCACGACCTGGCCAGCTCGAACACCACGGGGAAGCCCATGCCTCCCACGATCACGGCCACCGCGATGGGCAGGCAGATCCACGGGTCGGCCACGAACCGCATGAGGTTGTCCGGCCAGAGGGCGAAGCCCGCGTTGTTGAACGCCGAGACCGCGTGGAAGCCGCCCAGGTAGAGCGCCTGGCCGAGCGGCTCGCCGTACCCGATCATGAAACGGGCGGTCAGCACCACCGCGGTGACCGCCTCGCAGGCGAGGCTGAAGAGCACCACGTTGCGCACCAGGCGGCGCACGTCGGTGACGCTCACCGCCTTCGTCTCCGTCGCCACCGCGATCCTGGCGCGCAGCCCGACCCTGCCCGCCAGCAGCGCGGTGAAGAGCGTGGCCATGGTCATGATGCCGAGGCCGCCGATCTGGAACAGGCAGGCGATGACCACCTCGCCGAACACCGACCAGTGCGCGGCGGTGTCGACCACCACCAGGCCCGTCACGCACACGGCGGAGGTCGCGGTGAACAGCGCGGTCAGCCAGCCCGCCGACTCGCCCGAGGTGGTGGCGATCGGCATGGTCAGCAGCGCGGCGCCGATCAGGACCGCGGCCCCGAATCCGGTGGCCACGAACTGCGCCGGATGGTGCAGCCCGCTCTGGAAGCGACGCGTCATGGCCGGGCCGTCGCGACGCCGGTGGAGGAGTGGAGCGGGACCCGCTGCGAGGTGGCGATGGTTGAGCTTGGCACGGTCAGACCGTAGACCACGGGGGCGCAGGTCCGCGCGTCAGGGGTTGAGCTCGTCGATGGCCATCTCGGCCGTGGGCCTGACGTCCAGCAACTTGGTCATCCCGGTGATCGTGAACACGTCGAGGCACCTGCCCTGGAGCCCGGTGACCACCAGCCTGCCGCCCAGCACCTTGATCGACCGGTGGACGCTCACGAACAGCGAGAGCCCGGCGGAGTCGCACAGGGTGACGTCGGCCATGTCGATGATCAGCAGCGGCGGGTCCGCGGCCTCGATGGCACGCGCGATGCGATCTCTCACCATCGGCGTGCCGTTGAAGTCGAGCTCTCCCGACAGCCTCGCGATCAAGCATTTGCCCTGGAGACCCAGGCTCAGCGAGACCGTGTAGGGCTGGTCAAGCGGCACAATCGCTCCATCCGGACGGCAAGGCGGTCAGCAGCCATCATGACATGACGCAAAACCACCGTTATCCCCCGCCTGACATCATCCGTCCCCATCGCCCCCTCGGCACCACCAGCGCCACCGAGGTCAGCCGCTGGAGTCCGCCTCCGGCCTGGTGCCGATGACGACGGTGGCGTACCACTCGTCGGACACGGCGACCCTCGGGACGAGCCCGCTGGAGACGAACGCCTCGACGGCGCCCGCCGCCTGCCGTTCGCTGGTCTCGACCAGCAGGTGGCCGCCGGGCGCCAGCCAGCCAGGCGCCTGCAGGGCCACCCTGCGCAGGACGTCGAGCCCGTCGGCCCCGCCGTCGAGCGCCACCCGCGCCTCATGGACGCGAGCCTCGGCGGGCAGCAGCTCCACCTCCCCTGTCGGGACGTAGGGCACGTTGGCTACCAGGATGTCGACACGGCCCCTCAGCGTGGCGGGCAACGGCTCGAACAGGTCGCCTTCGTACACCCGCGCGTCCGGCAGGTTGCGGCGGGCGCACGCCACGGCGGCGGGGTCGATGTCGGCGGCGTGGACCTCCAGCCCGTCGAGGGCGGGCATCAGCGCCGCGCCCGCCGCGCCGGTGCCGCAGCACAGGTCGACCACGACGCCGCCGGGCCTGGCGAGGGCGACCGCCTCGCCGACGAGGAACTCGGTGCGGCGGCGCGGCACGAAGACACCAGGGTCGACGGCGACGCGCAGGCCACGGAACTGCGCCCAGCCGAGGACGTGCTCGAGGGGCAGACCTGCGACGCGCCGTTCCACCATGGCCTCGAGATCGGCCGAGGTGGGGGCGGTGGAGAGGAGCAGCCGGGCCTCGTCCTCGGCGAAAACGCAGCCTGCGGCCCTGAGCCTGGTGATGATGGTCGAGCGAGGGGATGGTGACATGAGCGCCTTCCGGAAATGCCTGTGGGCGCTCCCGCGGTCACCCGCGCGGGGTGAGCCGTGTGGCTGTGAGGAGGGAGCACCCAGCCTGATCTGGCGAAATGGGTCTCACCTCCTCGATCGGTCCGCTACTGGAGAGGGACACTACCGCACGCTCGAACGGTGGGCGCACCGGCCCCCTCAGCGGGTCAGGACCCTCGCAGGACCTGGTGGAGGAGGTCGGCGAACTCCTCGGGCCGCTCGTCGAACCCGCCGTGGTCGGCGGGGAAGACGACGGGCGGCGCGCCGAGACGCGCCGCGAGGGCGAGCGCGGCGCGGTGGGCGAGCTGGCCTTCGGAGCCCTCCCCCACGCCCACGACCACCCTGGCGCCGCCCGAGCGCAGCGCGTCGAAGTCGGGGGTGAAGCCGTCGAAGGCGCGCCAGGTGTGCGCGAGGAAGAAGTCGAGGTTGCGCGCCATCACCTCCTGCGCCTCGGGGGGAGGGGCAGGTATGGCCTCGGCCGTGCCACCGAGCCCTGAGACCTCCATGAAGCGCCGCATGGCGGGACCGACGCCGTGCCGGACGTAGGTGTCGTAGATCTCCGCCGAGATCTCGCGCTGCCTCGCCGCCTCGGGAAGCAGCTCGACGACGGGCGGCTCGTGCGCCACGAGCATGCGTACCCTCTTGGGGTGCCTGGCGGCCAGCGTGAGCCCCATCAGGGCACCCCCGCTGCTGCCCATCACGTCGGCGGGCTCGTCGCCGAACAGGGCGAGCAGGGCTGCGGCGTCGTCGGCGTGGAGGTCGAGCAGGTCGTCGCCCGGCAGCTCGGACAGCGTGCTGCGGGAGTTGCCCCTCGGATCGTAGGCGACCACGGTGTGGCGGTCGGCCAGGGCCGCGGCGAGGCCGGCGAAGACGCCCGCGTCGGTCGGCCCCCCTGGGATGAGCAGCAGCACCGGCCCTGATCCCCTGGCCTCGTAGTAGAGGCGGGCGCCTGGCACTTCCAGCGTGTCGGTCTTCACGTGACCTCCTGGAGCAGTCGGGACGGCCTCAGCGTACGACCGCGGTGCGACAGTTTTCCTCGCCGGCGCGGCCCCCGTCGCCAGGCTCGGCGTCGCAGTGGTCGACTACGGCCCCGCGACGATCAGGGACTACGTCGACATTTCCGTCGCGCCCGGCCCCTCCTGCGGGAGGGGCCGGGTCACCCCTCGGGGTGGAAGACGTGGCCGCCGCCGCCACACCCACCCCGCCGGGCTGGGTAGGTGAGGTGCAGAGCCGAGAGAAAGGCAAGGCCAATGAGCCGCACCGTAGCAGATGATCTTGTTGAAGTGCTGGTCCAAGCGGGTGTGACGCGTGTCTACGGGCTGGTGGGCGACAGCCTCAACGCCTTCAGCGACGCCGTACGGCGCAGCGGCACGCTGGAGTGGGTCCACGTGCACCACGAGGAGGGCGCCGCGTTCGCCGCCTCGGCAGAGGCCCAGCTCACCGGCAGGCTGGCCGTGTGCGCGGGAAGCTGCGGCCCCGGCAACACGCATCTCCTCCAGGGCGTGATGGACGCGCACCGCTCGGGCGCGCCCGTCCTGGCGCTCGCCTCGCACATCACCTCCACCCAGATCGGCACGAGCTTCTTCCAGGAGACCAAGCCCGAGGTCCTGTTCGCGCAGGCCAGCCATTACTGCGAGCTGGTCTCCCAGCCCGCCCAGCTGGCCCGTACGGCCAGGGCGGCCATCCAGAACGCCGTCGGCAAGGGCGGCGCCGCCGTCCTGGTGCTGCCCGGCGACGTCCTGGGCGCCGACTCCGCCGGCAGCCCGCCGGCCAGCGCGCTGGTCGCCTCCCGCCCCAAGCCGGTGCCCGACGAGGCGGCGGTGGCCGAGCTCGCCGAGCGGATCAACGCCGCGGGCAAGGTGACGATCTTCGGCGGCATCGGCTGCGCGGAGTCGAGGCAGGAGGTCCTGCAGCTGGCCGCGTGGCTGGAGGCGCCGGTCGGGCACACCCTGCGCGGCAAGGACGTCCTGCAGTACGACAACCCCTACGACGTGGGCATGACCGGACTGCTCGGCTACGGCGCCTGCTACAAGGCGCTGCACGAGGCGGACCTGGTGCTGCTGCTGGGCACCGACTTCCCCTACAACGACTTCCTGCCGACCCGCCACAACGTGCAGGTCGACATCGATCCCGCCAGGCTCGGCCGCAGGGCGCCCATCAGCCAGGGCATCGCCGCCGACGTCGGCCACACGATCAGGGCGCTGCTGCCGTTGCTGCGCGAGAAGAAGGACAGATCCTTCCTCGACGAGATGCTGCGCGAGCACGAGCACGCGATCGGCACCGGCCTCGAGGCCTACACCCACGACGTGGACCATCTGGTGCCCATCCACCCCGAGTACGTCGCGGCCCTCGTCGACGAGCTGGCGGACGACGACGCGATCTTCACCGCCGACACCGGCATGTGCTGCACGTGGGCGGCCAGATACCTCACGCCCAACGGACGGCGCAGGCTGCTCGGCTCGTTCGTGCACGGCTCGATGGCCAACGCGCTGCCGATGGCGGTCGGCGCGCAGATCGCCCAGCCGGGCAGGCAGGTGGTCTCCCTGTCGGGCGACGGCGGCCTGGCGATGCTGATGGGCGAGCTGCTGACCGTGAAGACCCACAGGCTGCCGGTCAAGGTCGTCGTCTTCAACAACTCCAGCCTCGCCATGGTGCGGCTGGAGATGATGGTGGCGGGCGATCCGCCCTTCGAGACCGACCATGACATGGTCGACTACGCGGCGATCGCGGCAGGCGCGGGCTTCTTCACCAGGAGGGTCACCGAGCCGGCCGACCTGCGCGAGGCGGTCGGGCAGGTGCTGGCCCACGACGGGCCCGCCCTGCTCGACGTCGTCACCACCGCCGACGCCCTCGAGGTGCCCTCGCACCTCACGCTGGAGGAGGCGCGAGGTTTCGCGCTGTCCATGGGCAAGATCGTCCTCAAGGGCGGTGTCAGCGAGGCGTGGAAGCTGGCCCGCACGAACCTGCGCAACCTCTAGCAACCTGGAGACGGTCATGATCAGAGCCTGGATGCTCGACGAGAGCGCCCACGCGGGCCCCGAGCACCTCGACCCGGCCTTCGTCGCGGGATATGACCGCAAGCAGGGCCATCCCGACCCCGGCGAGGATCTGGACATCCTCGCCGGGCACGAAGTGGCCACCGTGGTCGACCTGGCCGCGGGCACCGGCCAGTTCGCGCTGGCCGCCGCCCTGCGCTTCGACAGGGTCACGGCGGTGGACATCTCCCCCGCGATGCTCGACCACCTGAGAGCCAGGGCGGCCGAGCAGGGGCTCGCCAACCTGGAGGTGGTCGGCGGCGGGCTGCTGACCTGGGAGTACGCGGGCCCGCCCGTCGACGCGGTCTTCACCCGCAACGCCCTGCACCAGGTGCCCGACTTCTTCAAGGCGATCGCGCTCGCCAGGATCGCGAAGATGCTGCGGCTGGGCGGGATCCTGCGCCTGCGGGACCTGATCTACGACTTCGGGCCCGAGGAGGCCGAGGAGATCTTCGAGGGCTGGATGCGCGACGCCTCGGCCGACCCCGCGCTCGGCTACACCGCCGACGACTACGCCGAGCACGTGCGCACCGAGCACAGCACGTTCCGATGGCTGCTGGAGCCGATGCTCGCGGCGGCGGGGTTCGAGATCCTCGACGTGGCCTACGATCGGCGGCTCTACGGGGCCTACACCTGCCGCAGGAAGTCGTGAGCGTGGTCGCTGGCCCACTGCGCGAAGGTACGGGCAGGCCTGCCCGTGACGTCCTTCATGGTGGTCATCTCGATCGAGGGGTCGGGCGCCCACTCCTCGGTGCTCTCGCCGCCCGAGTAGTCCTCGTAGCCGAGAAGGAAGTCGGCTGAGGCCGCGGCGAACCCGCCCTGCGCCAGGTAGAGCTCGCGGGCTCGGGCGCGGGTGACCTGCTCGAAGCGGAGCTCGCGCCCGATCGCCGCGGAGATGGCCGCCACCTGGTCGCGATGGGAGATCAGTTCGGGCCCGTTGAGGGTGTGGGCGCGGCCCGCGTGCCCGTCCTCGGTCAGCGCGGCCACCGCGACGTCGGCGATGTCGGCCTCGTGGACGGGGTACCAGGCCTGGTCGGGGAAGGGGTCGCGCACGACGCCCTCGGCGCGGATCGACGGGCCCCACAGCTCCAGCTTGTTGAGCATGAACTCGCCCGGCCGCACATGCGTCCACTCCACGCCCGAGGCCTCGACCGCCCGCTCGACCGGCAGGTGGAAGGAGTCGTCCTCGCCGAAGGTGACCGCGCCCGACGACAGCGTGACGATCCGCCGCACCCCCGCTCTCACGGCCAGCCGTACCACCTCCTCGGCGCTCTCGGGCACGGGGAACAGGAACATCGCCTCCACGCCCGACAGCGGCAGGGTGCCGGGCTCGGCCAGATCGCCCAGGACCTCACCGGGCGCGGACGGCGCCGAGCGGGTCAGCGCCAGCACCTCGTGCCCGGCCAGCCCCTTCAGCACGAGCCTGCCGACGTTCCCCCTGGCGCCCGTGACCAGGATCTTCATGTCACCACTCCCTTCTCGAAGGTGCGGATCACCACGGCGGTGACGCCGTGGCGCGGCAGTTCCCCCTTCTCCGCCGCCTCCCATCCCGTGTAGGTGAGCGCCCAGAGCACGTGCTGGATCCACTCGGGCGACAGTGAAGGGTCGAAGACGCCCTCGGCCTGGCCCCGCTCGATCAGTCCGATCGTGGTGGGGACCGTCATGTCGGGTTCGAAGGCGGCGGTGTACTCCTCGAGCAGGCGTGGGTCGCCGAACAGGAACGCCAGCTGGTCGCCGACGTCGACCAGGGCCGAGATGAGGCGGCGCATGGCCTCCAGCGCGGGACCCTGGTCGATCACGGCCTCGCGGGTGGAGTCTTCGACCGCCTGGAAGGCGTCGACGATGGCCGCCTCCATGAGCTCCTTCCTGTCGGGGAAGTAGCGGTGCACCGTGCTGCGCCCCACCTGCGCGGCCTCGGCGATGTCGGCCAGCGTGGCCTTGCGGTCGCGGGCGAGCGTGGAGGCGGCGGCGGCCAGGATGGCGCGGCGCGTGCGGTGACGGGTACCGGACTCTGAAGTGGAACTGCTCACTCCCAGAGTGTAACACCATGATTTGCTTTTGGGACATTGATGTCCCATTCTGAAGCGATGAACTCCTATTCACTCGTCGCCGAGGGGCTGCGCAAGCGCTTCGGCGAGACCCACGCACTCGACGGCTTCGACCTGGCGGTGCGGGAGGGAACGGTCTGCGGGCTGCTCGGCCCCAACGGCGCCGGCAAGACCACCGCGGTGCGCATCCTCTCCACGCTGCTGCGCGCGGACGGGGGCAGGGCCACGGTCGCGGGCCTCGACGTGGCCACCCAGGCCGCCGAGGTCCGGCGGCGTATCGGGCTGGCCACGCAGGAACCCGCGGTGGACGAGATCCTCACCGGCAGGGAGAACCTGGAGATGTGGGGCAGGCTCTACCACCTGAGCGCCAAGCAGGCCAGGTCGAGGGCGCAGGAGCTGCTGGAGCAGTTCGGGCTCGCCGAGGCGGGCAACAAGCGGATCAAGCACTACTCCGGCGGGATGCGCCGCCGCCTCGACCTGGCCGCCACCTTCATCCAGGCCCCCAGGGTGCTCTTCCTCGACGAGCCGACCACCGGCCTCGACCCCCGCAACCGTAACGACGCGTGGCAGGCCATCCGCACCCTGGTGGCGGCCGGCAGCACGGTGCTGCTGACCACCCAGTACCTGGACGAGGCCGACCAGCTCGCCGACCAGATCGCGGTACTGCGCGAAGGCAGGGTGATCGTGGAGGGCACCCCCGACCGGCTCAAGTCCATGATCGGCGGTGACCGCCTCGATCTGGTGCTACGAGACGCCCGCGACCTGCCCGAGGCGGGCGGCATCCTGGCGGCCTTCGGACGGCCGGCGGTCGACCCCGACACCCGCAGGCTGACGGTCTCCGTGACCGACCGCATGAGCGCCCTCAGCCACGTGATGCGCGCGATGGAGGCCAAGGGGATCGAGGTCGAGGACATCTCGATGCGCCGCCCCACTCTCGACGAGGTGTTCCTGAAGGTGACCGCATGACCTACGTGCTCTATGACAGCTGGACGATCGCCAGGACCAACCTGGTGCACTGGCGGCGCAATCCCACCGCCATCGCCTCGGGCCTGCTGTACCCGGTGGTGATGGTGCTGCTGTTCGGTTACGTCTTCGGCAGCGCGATGGCCGTGGCCGGCGCCGACGACTACCGCGACTACCTGATGCCCGGCATGTTCGGTCAGACCATGGCCGTCGGCATCACCTCCACCCTCGTCGTCGTCACCACCCAGGCCTCCTACGGGGTCACCGACCGCTACCGCTCGATGCCGGTCTCCCAGGCGGGCGTGGTGCTCGGCAGGGCGATCTCCGACATGATCAACTCGGTGCTCGAGCTGGCCATTCTCATCGCGGCCGGCCTGGCGGTCGGCTGGAGCTGGCACAACGGGCCGCTCAACGCGCTGGCCGCGATCGGCCTGCTGCTGCTCCTGCGCTTCTCGCTGATCTGGGTCGGCATCTTCGCCGGGCTCAAGCTCACCCCCGAGGCGGCGGGCGCCTCCTGGATGCTGCTGCTGCCGCTGACCATGGTCGCCAACACGTTCGTCTCACCCTCCCAGATGCCTGGCTGGATGGCGGTGCCGGCCGAGTGGAACCCACTGTCGGCCACCGTCGCCGCCTGCAGGCAGCTGTTCGGCAACAAGGGCTGGGTGGGTGATTCGTGGGCGTCGGAGCACGCGATGCTGCTCGCCGTCGCCTGGCCGGTGGCGATCACCCTGGTGTTCCTGCCGCTGTCGGCGCGGGCCTACCGGCGGCTGAGCCGCTGACCGGGGCCGTGCCGTCCCTGACTGACCGGCCGTGCCGGCTGGCTGACCGGCCGTGCCGTCCCTGGATAGCCGGCCGTGCCGTCCCTGGCTGAGGAGGGACGGCACGGCCCCGCCCGTCAGACGGTCTCCTCCTCATGGCGCTGGCGGCGGGTGAAGGCCCAGTTGACCAGCCACAGCAGCACGCCGATGCCCAGCAGCACGCCCGCGATGACATAGACGTTGCCTGGCCGCCCGGTCAACGGGCTGGCCAGCACCAGCGCCATGACCGCGCCGATGGCCGGCAGCGCCGTGGGCGCCCGGTAGTGGGCGTGGTCGACCTCCTCCCTGCGCAGCACGAGCACCGCGATGTTGACCACGGCGAAGACGCACAGCAGCAGGAAGGCGGTGGTCTCACCGAGTCCGGCGATCTCGGTGCTGGAGATCAGCCCGATCGCCAGCGCGGTGGTGAACAGGATGCCGACCACCGGGGTACGGCGGCGCGGGTCGACCATGCCGAGCGCCTTCGGCACGACGCGCTCGTTGGCCAGGCCGTACACCAGGCGGGAGGCCATCATCATGTTGATCAGAGCCGAGTTGGCCACCGCGAACATCGCGATCGCCGCGAACAGCTGCGGGGGGAAGGCGAGCCCTCCGGCCTTGACCACCTCGAGCAGCGGCCCGTCGGAGTCCTGCAGGACCCGGTAGTCGACCAGCAACGAGGAGGTGAGCGCGACCAGAATGTAGACGGTGCTGGTGATCGCCACACCCATGAAGATCGCCCGGGGGAAGTTGCGCGAGGGGTCCTTGGTCTCCTCGGCCATGTTGACGGAGTCCTCGAAGCCGACGAAGGCGAAGAAGGCCAGCGCCGTGCTGCCCAGCAGCGCCAGCAGCAGCCCTCCCGACTCGTCGGCTCTGATCTCCAGCAGGCGCGACGGTTCTCCCGCCCCCGTCGCGACCGCGTAGACGCCGATCAGGATGATCACCAGCAGGCCGGTCAGCTCGATCAGGGTGAAGACGATGTTCGTCTTGACCGACTCCGAGACGCCCCTGTAGTTCAGCGCGGCCACGGCGATGATGAAGATGATGCCGACCACGACCGTCGGGATCGTGACGAACTCCTGCAGGTACCTGCCGCCGATGGCGCGGGCCGCCGCGCTGGCCGAGGTCAGACCCGAGCACATGACCGCGAAGGCGACCATGAAGGTGAGGAACGGCTTCCTGAAGGCGAGCTGGGTGTAGAGGGCGGCCCCCGCCGCCCTCGGGTACTTGGTGACCAGCTCCACGTAGGACATCGCGGTGAGGGCGGCGATGACGAAGCCGACGAGGAACGGGATCCAGAGGGCCCCGCCGATCCTGCCCGCGACCGACCCGGTGAGCGCGTAGACGCCCGTGCCGAGAATGTCGCCGACGATGAACAAGATGAGCAGCTTTGGTCCGATGGCGCGCTTCAGCGACACCTGGGTGGGGGGTGTTGTCATGATTCATCCCGTGCCCATCTCAGGCGTCTTTGACACCACCTGTCAGACGGGCATGGCGAGCCATTCGTCGATGCCGCGCAGGAGTTCGGCCTTGAGCCGCTCGGGGGCGAACGAGGCCGTCACCGAGGCGGCGGCCAGCTCGGCCAGCATCTCGTCGCCGCGCCTCGCCTGGCCGTACTCGCTGAGCAGGGAGGTCTCCCCGTCGGTGTTGAGCGTGACGAGCAGACCCTCCTCGCGCAGGCGGGGCAGCGGGTGCTCTGCATAGGAGGGCACGAGGCCCAGCAGCACGTTGGAGAAGGGGCACACCTCCAGCGGCACGCGCCTCTCGCGCAGCTCGGCGACCAGGTCGGGGTCCTCCAGCACGCGGATGCCGTGGCCGATGCGCTCGGCGTGGCCGAGGTCGAGCGCCTCGCGGACGCTGGCAGGGCCCGCGCTCTCGCCTGCGTGGTGGACCATGTGCAGCCCCTCGTCCCTGGCGAGCTTCAGCACGTCGGCGAAGGGCGCCAGCGGGTGGCTCTCGTCTCCCGCGAGACCGACGGCGATCACCTGCTCGTGGGCGGCGGCGAGCTTCACCGTCCGCAGCAGGCGGTCGGCGGGCCTGCGGCGCGAGTGGTCGAGGATGAGGGCGCAGCGGATGCCGTGCTCGGCCTCTCCTTCGGCCAGCCCTTCGAGGACCGCGAGCAGCGGCATCTCCAGGTCGCCGAGACGCTCGCCGTGGGCGGCCGCGGTGAAGGTGACCTCGGCGTAACGGGTGCCCTGGGCGGCCTCGTCGGCGCAGAACTCGCGGGCGATCCTGCGGAAGTGCTCGGGGGTGCGCAACGCGGCGCGCACCTGCGCGTTGTGGTCGGCGAACTGCTTGAAGCCGGTGAAGACCTCAGGCCGCCGCGAATGAACCCCCAGCTCCCGCAAGGTGGCAGGGCGAACCGTGCTCTCCAGGTGAACGTGCAGGTGGGCCTTCGGCAGCAGCGCGATGTCTCTCACTGGGGCAATTGTAGGGAGAACTCCTAGTTCAGATAGTCGCGCAGCGCCTCGGCCCTGGAGGGGTGGCGCAGCTTGGACATCGTCTTGGCCTCGATCTGCCTGATGCGCTCCCTGGTCACGCCGTAGACCTTGCCGATCTCGTCGAGCGTCATCGGCTTGCCGTCGGTCAGGCCGTACCTCATGGAGATGACGCCCGCCTCCCTGTCGGACAGGCTGTCGAGGATCTCGAGCAGCTGGCGGCGCATGAGCGTGAAGGAGACCTGCTCGGCGGGCGAGGGCGCCTCGGAGTCCTCGATGAGGTCGCCGAGCTCGCTGTCACCCTCCTGCCCCAGCGGCGTGTGCAGGGAGATGGGCTCGCGGGAGTAGCGCTGCACCTCCACCACCCTGGCGGGAGGGAGCTCCACCTCGACGGCGATCTCCTCGGGGGTGGGCTCGCGCCCGAGGTCGGAGACCAGCCGCCGCTGCGCCGAGGCCACCTTGTTGATGAGCTCGACCATGTGGACGGGGATGCGGATGGTCCTCGACTGGTCGGCCATCGCCCTGGAGATCGCCTGCTTGATCCACCAGGTGGCGTAGGTCGAGAACTTGAAGCCGAGGGTGTAGTCGAACTTCTCGATGGTGCGGATCAGCCCGAGGTTGCCCTCCTGGATGAGGTCGAGGAAGAGCATGCCGCGGCCGGTGTAGCGCTTGGCGATGGAGACCACGAGACGCAGGTTGGCCTCCAGCATGCGCTGCTTGGCCAGCTCGCCGTCCTCCGCGATCCACTCCAGGTCGGCGCGGAGCTCGGCGGACAGGAGCGGCTCACTGTCGAGCCGCTCGCGGGCGAACAGCCCTGCCTCGATCCTCTTCGCCAGCTCGATCTCCTGCTCGGCGGTGAGCAGCGGGACCTTGCCGATCTGCTTGAGGTAGTCCTTGACCGTGTCGCGGGTGGCGACGCGGACGTCGTCGAGATCCAAGGTGGCCGTCATTCGATCCTTTCCAAACTTGGGACGGACATAACTTTAGGGTCGAGCGCCCCTGGCGTCAACCTAAAATGATGTCGAACCTAAAATTTTGTGAGAGGGTGAGGCCCATGAGCATCGAGACCGTGGGTTTGCGTGAACAGAAGAAGCGAGAGACCAGGCAGTCCATCTCTGACCACGCTACCCGCCTGTTCGTGGAGCGCGGCTTCGAGCGGACCACGATTTCCGACATCGCCACCGCGGCGAGGGTCGCCAAGATGACCGTCACCAACTACTTCCCCCGCAAGGAGGACATGGCGTTCGACCACCACGAGGCGTTCGTGGCCTCGCTGGCGCTCACCGTGCGCGAGCGGCGGAGCGGTGAATCCGCGCTGGCGGCGCTGCGACGGGCCTTCGTGGACGCGGTACGGCGGCGTGACCCCGTGATCGGGTTCGCGCCGGCGCCGTTCGCCCGCATGATCGCCGACAGCCCCACGCTGGTGGCGCGCCTGCGTGACCTCCACGAGCAGCGGGAGGACGCACTGGCCGCCGAGCTGGGCGGCGACCTGACGGCCAAGGTGGCCGCCGCCCAGCTGGCCGGGGTGCACAGGGTGCTGTTCGCCGACCTGATGCGGCGCACGCTGGCGGGCCAGGACGCCGACGTCATCGCCGCCGCGCTGGAGGAGTCGGCCGGGCGCGCCTTCGACCTGCTGGAGCCCGCGCTCGGCGGCTACGCCGTCGAGAAGCCGTAGCCCCTGGCGCCGCTCACTCCCCGTGCGAGGCGGCGCCCTCCCCCGCCGGCAGGATGCCGGCCACCAGTGCGCGCAGCGCGGCCAGCGCCTGCTCGGGGTCGACCCGCTCGGGCGCCAGCAGCCACTGCTGGTGGACGCCGATACCCGCGCCGATGATCGTGACGGCCAGCGCCTCGGCCGACAGGCCCTGCGGCAGCGGCAGCCGTTCAAGCCAGCGCCTGCAGTGCTCCCGCAGAGTGTTGTGAATCTCGACGTAGCGGCCGCGGATGGGTGAATCCGGCTCCTGCGCCTCGACCAGGAGCGTGACGAAGAGCTTCGTGGTCGGGAGTGCGAACATCATGCCGGCGCCCCGGCTCAGCTGCTCGAGACTCGCCTCCTCTCCCGGCTTCTCGGCGAGACTGTCGCGGACCATCGCCACCGAACGCTCGAGCACGGCCAGCAGCAGGCCCTCCTTGCTGCCGAAGTGCCACGGGATGGAGCCTCTGCTGATCCCCGAGCGTTCGGCCACGTCGACGAAGGTCGTCTGTCGGTAGCCCTTCTCGGCGAACAGCTCCGCCGCGGCGGCGAGGATCAGCTCGCGGCTCTCGTTACTGGTCTGCTCTCGTCGTGTTGTCACGCCACCTCCTCTGTGCTAACAATCATAATCTATGTTGACCAACACAGGAGAGGGCCATGCGATTCGTGACCTATGGCACCGCTGGCGGTGACCGCGCCGGAGTCCTCAACGGTGAGTTCGTCCACGCCCTGCCGCCCGGCACCACCCTGCTCGGGCAGCTCGGCCCCGAACTCCGGCAGGCAGGTGAGCGGGCGCTCGCCGAGCCGGACGAGGTCGTGGCGCTGGCCGACGTCAGGCTCAAGGCCCCCATCCCCAGACCCCCGTCCATCAGGGACTGCCTGTGCTTCCTCGACCACATGCGCGGCTGCCTGAAGGCCACCGGGGCGCCGGGAGTCCTGGAGACGACCTGGTACCAGATCCCGGCCTTCTACTTCGCCAACCCCGCCACCGTCATCGGACCCCACGACGACGTGCCCATCTCCCCCGGCAGCGCCTGGTTCGACTTCGAGCTGGAGATCGGCGCGGTGATCGGCGCCGCGGGTCGCGACCTGACCCCTGAGCAGGCCGTGGAGCACATCGCCGGCTACACCCTGATGTGCGACTGGAGCGCCCGCGACCTGCAGGGCCTGGAGAGCCAGCTCAAGATCGGCCAGGCCAAGGGCAAGGACGGGGCGACCACGCTGGGACCGTGGCTGGTCACCCCCGACGAACTGCCCTTCGGCCCGGACGGCAGGCTCGCCCTCCACGTGCGCGCCGAAATCAACGGCGCCCTCGTCGGGCAGGGTCGCACCGACGCGATGGACTGGTCCTTCGGCGAGGTCGTCTCCTACGCCTCCCGGGGCGTCGAACTCCAGCCTGGAGACGTCTTCGGCTCAGGCACCGTGCCCGGCTGCTGCCTGATCGAGCATCTCGACTTCGGCGACCTGGCCGCCTTCCGTGGCTGGCTCAAGGACGGCGACGTGGTGCGGCTGAGCGCCGAGGGGCTGGGCGAGGTGCGTCAGACGGTGCGGGCGAGCGCCGCTCCGCACCCGCTGGCCCCCAGGGCCGACCCCGCCGCCGTGGTCAGGCCGCCCCGCCGCAACCCGGCCCGCTCCGCCGTGCCGTACACCAGGGGGTTGCACCAGGTGGGAGCCGGCGTCTGGGCGTGGCTGCTGCCCGACGGCGGGTACGGCAGGAGCAACGCGGGGCTGGTCGCGGGCGACGGCGCGTCCCTGCTGGTCGACACGCTCTACGACCTGCCGCTCACCGCCGAGATGCTCGCCGGCATGCGGCCGATCACCGACCTGCACCCGCTGAGCCACGCCGTGCTCACCCACGCCAACGGCGACCACACCCATGGCGGCCAGCTGCTGCCCGGCTCGGTGCGCGTCGTCGCCGCCGAGGCGACCGCGCACGAGATGCGCGCCGAGATGGCCCCGGAGCTGACGACGGCTCTGCAGGTGATGGACCTCGGGCCGGTGCTCACGCGGTACCTGCGCGACCGTTTCGGCGGCTTCGACTTCGGCGGCATCCGCCTGCGGGAGCCCGACCACACCTTCGACCGGCGGCTCACCCTCGACGTGGGCGGCCGCGAGGTGCGCCTGCTCAACCTCGGACCCGCCCACACCGAGGCCGACACGGTGGTGCACGTGCCCGACGCGGGCGTGCTCTTCGCCGGCGATCTGCTGTTCGTCGGATGCACGCCGATCGTGTGGAGCGGCCCCATCGCCCACTGGATCGCCGCCTGCGACACGATGATCGGCCTGGACGCGCCGACCGTCGTGCCCGGCCACGGGCCGGTGACCGATCCCGACGGGATCCGTGCCGTGCGCGACTACCTCGCCCACGTCGTCGAGCAGGCGGACGCCGCCCTCGCCAAGGGCCTGGACCTGCGGGAGGCGATGTTCGCGGTCGACCTGGCCGAATACGCCGGCTGGCTGGACGCCGAGCGGGTCGTGGTCAACGTCTACCAGCGCTACAGGGAGATCCACCCTGGACAGCCCGAGATCGATAGGTTCGCACTGTTCGCCCTGATGGCCGAATGGCAGGCCACCCGCTCATGAGACTTCCCGACACCGCTCACACCACACGCCCCTGGCGGATTCACACCCTGGCACCAGACTTCCGGCTCGAGGACGTATGGGAGCTGCCCACGCCCGGCGGTCCCGAGGACCTGGAACGGCTCGTGCGTCAGATGTCCACCGGCGAGGGCCGCTTCTCCGGTGCCACCAGGGCGCTGTTCGCGTTGCGCTGGAAGCTCGGCGAGCTGTTCGGCTGGGACCGGCCCGAGACCGGCGTCGGCGCGCGGGTGGAGACGCTGCGCAACCGGCTGCCCGCCGACCTGCGTGACGGCCCTTCCGGGCCTGACCTCGCCGCCGTGCCGTTCACCTCGGTCTATCTGACCGACACCGAGTGGGCGGCGGAGATGGCCAACAAGACCGTGCACACCGTCATGCACATCGGCTGGGTGCCCGGCCCCTCCGGCGGCCACCACGGGCAGATGGCCGTGCTGGTCAAGCCGAACGGGCTGTTCGGCAGGGCATACATGGCCGCGATCAGGCCCTTCCGCCACCTGGTCGTGGACCCGGCACTGGTTCGACTCATCGGACGCGGCTGGCAGAGGAGAGCATCATGAAGGTCGGAATGATCGCAAGCCACTATCCGCACGCCTCCCACAGGGAGGAGTTCATCGCACGGGTGCACCAGGTCGCCGAGGTGTTCCTGGGCGCACCAGGGTGCCTGTCGGCCGAATGCTGGCTGTCCGACGACGCGGTGATCTCGATCGTGCAGTGGGAATCGGAAGAGGCGTGCGCCGCGTCGCTGGTCGCGGTGCAGGCGGCGGAGGTCGATCTGGCCTACGACGAGCGCGAGGTACGGCCCCGCGAGATCGTTCGCGTCGTGGCCGGCTGATCTCCGGTTGAGCGCGGGCCCGCGTCCTTCTACTTCACGGCGGGCCCGCGAAACCCGGTCGAGTCTTGGCGAAGGCCAGACCCCGGCCAGCGGTTGGCTTACCTAGGCTTTGGCCATCGGGCCAGTCGTCACGGCGAGGAGGCCGAGGTGAGCACTGGAATCTCCGCGGATGTCTCGAACGCCCAGTACCTACCGATCGCCGACCACGGCTTGATCGGAGACCTGCGTACGACGGCGCTCGTGGGCGCGAACGGCACGATCGACTGGTACTGCTGCCCGAGATTCGACTCGCCCAGCGTCTTCGCCGCCCTTCTGGACAGCGACAAGGGCGGGTCGTTCGAGCTGGCCGCCGAGGTGCGGGCGACGACGAAGCAGTTCTACTTTCCCGACACGAACGTCCTGATCACCCGGTTCTACGCCAACGACGGCGTAGGTGAGATCCAGGACTTCATGCCCATCGCCGATGAGTCGCCCGAGCCCGGCCGTCATCGGCTGATCCGGCGGGTGTCCTGCGTCCGCGGATCGCTCCCGTTCCGCGCGCGGGTGGCGCCGCGGTTCGACTACGGGACCCAGCCGCACACGCTCCGCCTGACCGAGGGCCAGGCGGTCTTCGAGTCGCCCTCCCTCTCTCTCGCGTTGACCGCCACCGTGCCGATGGAAGCCGACGGTGTGGACATGTGGGCGGAGTTCAAACTCCATGAGGGTGAACATGCCGTTTTCGCTCTCGACCGGGTCGGCGACGGCGTCGCCCTCCGCTCGTGCCCGATCGCCGAGGCCGAAGAGGAGTTCACCGCCACCGTGGCGTTCTGGCGACGATGGCTGTCCGCGTCGCGCTACCGCGGCAGGTGGCGCGAGACGGTCCACCGTTCCGCGCTGGTCCTGAAGCTGCTCACCTACGCACCGACCGGCGGCATCGTGGCCGCGCCGACGACCAGTCTGCCGGAGGAGGTCGGCGGCGAGCGCAACTGGGACTACCGCTACGTGTGGGTCCGCGACGCCGCCTTCTGCGTCTACGCCCTGCTCAGGCTGGGCTTCACCCAGGAGGCCGAGGCGTTCATGCGCTTCCTGACGGCGAACGTGTGCACCTGCCCGCCCGGCGACTCGGGTCCCCTGCAGATCATGTACGGCATCGACGGACGCAGCGACCTGCCCGAACGCCAGCTGGACCACCTCGAGGGCTACCAGGGCTCCTGGCCGGTCAGGGTAGGGAACGCCGCCGTCGGCCAACTGCAGCTCGACATCTACGGCGCGCTGATCGACGCCGTCTACCTCTACGACAAATGGGGCAAGCCGATCTCCAGCGGCGACTGGGACTACGTCAGCGGCCTGGTCGACTGGGTCTGCGACAACTGGGACCAGCCCGACGAGGGCATCTGGGAGACCCGCGGCGGACGCAAGGACTTCCTGTACTCCCGGCTCATGTGCTGGGTGGCCATCGAACGCGCCATCCGCATGGCGGCCCACCGCGGCCTGCCCGCCGACACGGCGAGGTGGCAGCGCACGCGCGACACGATCTACCGGCAGATCATGCAACGCGGCTGGTCGGCCGAGCACCAGGCGTTCGTCCAGTACCTCGGAGGCGACGTCCTCGACGCCTCGGTACTGATGATGCCGCTGGCGAAGTTCATCTCGCCCACCGACCCGAAGTGGCTGTCCACCCTCACGGCGCTCGGCGACCGCCTGGTGTCCGACTCGCTGGTCTACCGCTACGACCCCGCAGCGAGCCCGGACGGTCTGCGGGGCGTGGAGGGCACGTTCTCGATCTGCTCGTTCTGGTACGTCGAAGCGCTCGCCCGCGCCGGACGGCTCGACGAGGCTCGCCTGGCCTTCGAGAAGATGCTCACCTACGCCAACCACGTCGGCCTCTTCGCCGAGGAGATCGGCCAGGCCGGTGAGCAGTGCGGCAACTTCCCCCAGGCATTCACCCACCTGGCCCTGATCAGCGCCGCCTTCAACCTGGACCGCGCCCTCGGCTAGACCGTTTCCTTCGGGACGAAGCCGGGAGTTCTCGCTCGCAGAGGCGGTGGAGACCGCCAGCAACGCCCGAGGACGGGCCGGTGGACCAGACGGCACGCCGGGCGTGCCGCGAGCTCACCCGCCTGGTGGCCGCCGCATGGCCCCACGCCCGGCACCACCAGCCCGAGGACGCCTCCTGGTCCGACCTTCACCCGGACCACGTCGCGAAGATCCAGGCAGACCTCCCGAACGTGCCGCCCGCCGCAGCGGCGCTCGCGCTGCGCGTCTGGGGCCGGATGCACGGCCTGGTGGCCCTGGAGATCGACGGCCACATCCACCCCGTCGCGGGCAACCCGGCCGCCCTGCACCGCGCCGAAATGCTCGACCTGGTCAGGTCACTGGGCCTGGCCTAGGTTCTGCCCGAGACGATCACGTGACCGTCTGACAGCCGGATCGTTGTCCTGGTTGGATCGGGGTTGCTCGCACCGTCTCTCCGGCCCCGGCGAGGTCATATCGAAGGAGAGGGCGGGATAGCCTGCCTGCGGGAGGAGTCGATGCTGGGATGACGGCAGGGCGACCGATGCCCACACAGGACGACGTGCTCGGGTACTTCGACACGCTGTCGAACTGGGGACGGTGGGGCGACGACGACGAGCTCGGCACTCTGAACCACATCACCGACGACGTCAGGCTGGCGGCGGCGCGGGCCGTGCGCCACGGCAGGAGCGTGTCGTGCGCATGGGAGGTAGCCGTACCGGAGGACATGGAGCGGTCGACGACGACGTGCCCGTGCGCCGCCGACATGCCGGGCGCCGAGGACATGCCGGCGCCCGGGTTCCGCAACGACCGGCGCTGGGGCTTTTCCTCCGAGCGGCTCGGCGTCACCTTCCACGGCAACACCCTCACCCACGTCGACTCGCCGTGCCACATCTTCTGGGACGGCACGATGTACAACGGGCGGTCGCACTCGCTGGTCGACGCCGCAACGGGATCGGCGTGGGCGGCCGTCACGGCGGCGGCGAACGGGATCATCACGCGTGGTGTCCTGCTGGACATCGCGAAGGTCCGCGATGTGCCGTGGTTGGAACCGGGGCAGGGTGTGTTTCCCGACGATCTCGAGGAGGCCGAGCGTCGCCAGGGTGTGCGGGTGCGATCCGGCGATGCGGTACTCCTGCGGACCGGCTATGGCCGCGTCCGGCACGAGGCCGGTGCGGCCGGCGGTTTCACGCAGGCCGGCTGGCACGCGTCCTGCCTGCCGTGGCTGCATGAACGGGAGGTCGCGCTGATCGGCGCTGACACCCCCCAGGACGTTCAGCCGTCGGGGTACGAAGACGTGTTGATGCCGGTTCACGCCGTGAGCCTCGTCGCGATGGGTCTGTGGATGCTCGACAACTGCGACCTGGAGGCGTGCGCGACGACGGCCGCCGAGCTCGGCCAGTGGGACTTCCACCTCGCGGTCGCGCCGGTCCGCTTCGCCGGTACGTCCGGCAGCCCGGTCAACCCGATCGCCACCTTCTGAGCGCGGTTCACGAGGAGGTGCGAGGCCATGAACGACCCGGCCCGCGCCTGGAACGCGGTCGTGGTCGGTGAGGACACGCCGTGCTGGTCGCGAACCAGGCGGCACGAGCGCCTCAAGGCGGGGTGTCGCAGCGTGCGATGGCTGCCGGCCGGACTGACGTTGGATCCGCCGTCTGGCCGCCCGTCACTGAAAGAAGCATGCGCTTGGTCGTGGGCCGGTCAACGGCTCGGCGGCCCGAACTCCGTCCTCGTGCTCGTGCTCGCGACCACCCGACCGCCGACGACGACGTGGCGCGGCGCGGCGTGCAGGGTGAGGGCCTCCCTGACCGTCCGCCCTTCGAGGACCACCAGATCGGCCGGCGCGCCGGGGACGAGGCGGCGCGCCGGGCGGCCGACCACCCGGGCCGCGTCCACCGTCACCATGTCGAACAGCCGGTCGAGGTGGGCGTCGGCGCGCGCCTCCAGCAGGTGCGCCGCCAGGAACGCCACCTCCAGCAGGTTGTGGCGGCCGAAAGGGTAGTAGGCGTCCTCGATGTCGTCCTGCCCGAGCGCCACAGGCAGCCCGGCGTCGGCGAGGGCGAAGACCGGCAGGTGCAGCGGGCCCGTGTGCGGGTCGCTGACGAACCCCAGGCCCGCCCTACGGCACAGCCCGATCAGCCTGCGAAGGTAGGGCTCGGGGTAGAGCGCCATCGCGCGGGCATGCTGGGCGCTGCCGCGCACACCGCTGGCCAGCAGCGCGCAGGCGAGCATCTCGGTGGTGCGCAGGCCGGGATCGCCCGCGTCGTCGACCAGCATCGCCACCCGCCTTCCCGTACGGCGGGCGAGTTCGACCATACGGCGCACGTGCTCGGCCGCGTCGGCGTCGGTGTACTCGATCCACGGGATGCCGCCCACGACGTCGGCGCCCAGCCGTACCGCCTCGGCGATCAGTTCCTCGGTGCCAGGACGGCGCAGCAGGCCGTCCTGGGGGAAGGCGACGACGCGCACCTCGACCAGGTCACGGAACTCCTCGCGCAGCTCCAGCAGCGCCTCCACCCCGGTGAGTCCGGCGTCGGGGTCCACGTCGGCGAACGCCTGGACGACGCGGACGCCGTGCCGTACCGACTCGGTCAGCGCCCGCCTGGCGCGATCGAGGACGGCGGCGGTGGTCTGCTCGCGCTTGACGGCGGCGGCGATCTCGATCGCGTCCATCGCCGCGCCCATCGTGCCCTCGGTGTAGGCCTCGAGCGCATGCGAGCCCGCCAGGTCGAGCGTGTGGACCTTGCACAGGTGCAGGTGGGCGTCGACGAACGGCTCGGTGACCAGGTGCCCTTCGGCGTCGATCACCCGGACGGCATCGCCAGGCGCGTCACGGCCCTCAGGGGTCACCGCGGTCAGGACGCCGGCGTCGGCGGTGAGCATCCAGCGGCCAGGACGGGCTCGCAGGGTCGCGTCGCGGATGAGCAGGTCCACGCTGCCGACCCTACGGCGTGCGGCGCCAGGAGTCGCGCGGGGTCCGACATGCCCCATGGTGTCGCAGTACGTGGCATCCAGTCATTCTCGTGTGAGACTGGCCATATACGCAGGATGTCGGCGAAGTACACAGGCCGGCCGTATCCGCGGGATGAGGAGCGCGTGGTGTTCCTGGTCGACGTGGAGCACAGCGCCACCATAAGGTTCGGCTGACGGGTCACACGCTCCCCTCACCATGTCGTGCAGAACAACGGGGAGGAATCATGCCACTCATCAACGTCAAGATCATCGAGGACGTCTTCACCGAGGCCCAGAAGGCCGAGATGGTCACGAAACTGACCGACGCCATGGTCAGCATCGAGGGCGAGAACATGCGCTCGGTGACCTGGGTCGTCGTCGAGGAGGTCAAGAGCGGTGACTGGGGCATCGGGGGGAAGCCCCTGACCACCGCGGACGTGAAGGCTCTGGCAGCGGGCTGACCGCGGACGGGGTGACGTGGTGCGGGCGGTCCCGCCGCCGGGACCGCCCGCCCCCGCACGGGACCATCTTCGAGGACGGCGCGTTCGCCGAGCGGGTGGCCGTGGACGTGTCGGCGGGCCGAAGTCCCTGACGGTGTCGGCCTGGCCGAGGCGGCGGCGCTGCCGACCGCGGGCCTGGCCGCGCTCCGCTCGCTGCGCAGCGCGGGGATCGCCCCCGACAAGCGCGTGCTGGTGACCGGCGCCTCGGGCGGTGTGGGACGCTACGCCGTGCGACTCGCCTCCCGCGCCGGGGCGCACGTCATCGCCGCGGTCGACTCCCCCGCGTGACGAGACACTGCACGCATGGCCGACGAACACGCCTGGAGTCAGGCCACCGGCACCTTTCGAGACGTGGCCCACGCCCCGTAGACGGCAACGGGTGTCGCCTGGTCAACGCGAGGTGGCCAGGGCTTCCTCCTCCGCCGCGTCGCCTGCGGCCGCCGCGCGCAACGCCTCTCGGATGGTGTGGGCGTCGACCTGTACACAGGCGGCCAGCGTGGCGATGGTGGCGCCCGCACCGCGGCACTGCAGCAGCACCCGATCACGTTCGCGGCGAACCGCGTCTTCGGCTTGGGCGTGGCGGCGCCGGTCGGCCTCCAGCCGTTCGCACAGCAGCCGCTGGCGGTCCACCTCCCAGCGGGCCTCCTGCGCCTGCTCGACCGCCGTACGCAGCTCTTGGAGCGCCTGCCGTCCTTCTTCGGATGTCACCTGACGTCGTCGTGCCGACAGTGACCCGGCGGCTGTCGCGAGGTCCATGCCCGACCATGCCGCGATCTCCGTCATCGTGTAGCCGGAGGAGGCGCAGAGCTCGATGAGCCGGTTGCGGCGCGCGCGGCACGACGTCTCCGTCGCGATCGCCTGGCGGCGGAGCTCCTCCTGCTCGGCACGCCGTCTGCGGGCCGTGCCCGTCTGGTCCCTGGCGGAGCGCCATCGCGCGGCCACCTCCCCCAGGCGGGCCAGCAGCGGATCCGAGCTGTGGCGGCCGGGTGTGATCGGTCCGATCAGCGCGTAGATCAGGTTCTCGCTGACTCCGGCGTCCCTGGCGAGGTCGCGTACGGACGTGCCGGCCTGGTGGCAGGCGATGACGGCCTGATCGCGATCGGCCGCGATCTGCCGCTCGACGGCGGCGGCCTTGTCGAACACGTCGCCGGCGAGGGCGACCAGCCGAAGGTCGCTCTCATGCTGGGCACACAGCTCACGCCATTGCTCCGCCGTACGGGAAACCCGGCTGATCACTTCGGGCGCGGACATGGGGTACTGCGGCGGCAGTTCGGTGGTGCGCCGGACGACGAGGTTGATCGCGTTACGGGTCATGCCTGTGGCCGCTGCGAGCTCCGTGATGCCGATCTTGCTGTCGCTGCGGTGGGAGGCGGCGATGAGCTGGTTGAGCTCGGCCCTGACCTGTTTGGCGGTCTGCCTGCTCTGCGCCGTGACGGCCTCAGCCGCTTTGCGCAGCGCGCTGCACCTCTCGCGGAGGGCCTGTGCCTGCCGGCGCAGGCGGACGGCGTCGAGGAGGGCCGAGCGCACCGGCCGGCCGAGAAGCGGTCTGTCCTGCGCGAGGGCCGAGCTCTCCTCGCAGACCGCGTCAACGGCCGCCCTGAGTCGGGCGTGCACGGCCCGGTGCTCGGTCAGCGCCGACTGCCGCAGGGCCGTACGGACTCCGGCGTCACGGGGTGCGGGCAGGTGCACCAGCGTCAGGCGGCTGCTGCGCCGGCGGGCCGCAGCGGCCACCGCCCGCGTCGAAGGCGCGATCAACGGGTCGGTGATCAGGAAGATCGGGCCCGTACGGGTGGCGAGGACCCGGTCGAGGAATTCGCCGTGGACATCGTCCAGGGCGTTGTCGGCAGGCAGCACGGCGAATGAGCGCTGGGTTCCGTTGGTGCGCACGATCGACATCAGCTGGAGCTCGCCGGGCAGCGGCATGATCTGCAGGAAGAACAGGGGTGCGGCCTGGGCCTCGGCACGGGCACGGACCCGACCGAACTCCTCCGCTAACCACTCAGGGACCTTCGCGCACTGTTCGGCGTAGGTGGGCAGGCCGCTGGCGGGCCACAGACCCAGTTGACGCAGCAGGACCCGGAGGTGCTTGCCGGAGAGGACGACCCTCGCCTGCTCGCGCAGGTAGCGGGCGACGAGGGTGCGGCTCCACAGGGGCCGGCCGAGCCCGAGCCTGCGGGGGTCGGTCAGGAGGGCCTCGCGCAGCACCCGCCGCGCCTCGGGCAGCATCTTGTACGGCGCGCGGCCCCCGGGGCGGGCCTCAAGTTCGTGGTCGCCGGCCCTCCCACGCTCCCGCCACCGGTAGAGAGTGGCCCGCGCCAACCCGTACTCCGCGGCCAGATCGGCTGGGCGGCTGCCCTGGCGCATACGGGCCACGGCGTGGTGGCGGATCACCGCGAGGTGGTCATGGCCGAGGGCCCGGCCGTCGCCTCCGGCGGCGCGCAGGCGTTCGAGCGCATGCTGCAAGGCGTCGTGTGCCGTACTCCCGTCGGCGTCCTTGTTCACCGTAGATCGTCTAGCACGGTTCGGACGCTCAAGGCAACACAAGATCTCACCAAAGGTGGAGAACGTAGTCAGACGCGCCGGCCGCGGCTGGACGAGGGACGCGTCGATCGACAGTTCGTCCGCACGCCTCTTCCCAATGATCGCCGGGGAATCTAGCGTCGCTGCCAACGCCTCCACGTTTCTGATCGACTCGTAGAAAGGGCATCGGATGTCTGATGCGGCGCTCACCACCGAGTTATCCGACGAGGGTCTCGCCCGCGACGACTACGCGCTCCAGCGGGTGCCGCAGTCGGCCCGCTACGGCTGGGTGACGGTCGCGATCCAGCGCTTCGGCATGCTGAGCGCGCTCAGTCAGTTCCTGCTCGGCGCCACCCTCGGCATGGGTATGACGTTCTGGGACGCCGTGCTCGCCATCACGCTCGGCGCCGTCATCCTCGAGGTCGTCGCGATCGCCATCGGCATCGCGGGCATGCGCGAGGGCCTGTCGACGACCGTGCTGGCCAGGTGGGCAGGGTTCGGCAGGTACGGCGCGGGCATCGTCGGCATGGTCATCGCGATCTGCCTGCTCGGCTGGTTCGGGGTGCAGTCGGCCGTCCTGGCCCAGGGCCTCGCCTCGCTGCTGGGCGGTCCGCCCGTGTGGGTGTGGTCCATCATGGCAGGACTGGCCGTGACCGCGATCGTCGTGCACGGCTTCGCCGGCATGGCCTGGACCGCGTGGATCACCGTCCCCGCCTTCCTCGCCCTGGCCGGCTGGGCGATCACGGTCGAGCTGTCGAAGCAGTCGCTCGGCGCGCTGGTCGCCTCGGCGCCACCGGGTCCCGCCCTGAGCCTGGCCGAGGGCGCCACCATCGTCGCGGGCGGGTTCATCGTCGGCGCGGTCATCTCGCCCGACATGTGCCGGTGGAACCGCAGCGCCGCCGATGTGGTCAAGCAGACCGTGCTCGGCATCACGCTCGGCGAGTACGTCGTGGCCCTGGTCGGGGTCCTGCTCGCCCACGCGCTGCGCACCGGAGACGTGATCGCGATCGTCACCACGACCTCGGGAGTGGTGGGAACGATCGTCCTGATCACCGCCACCTTGAAGATCAACGACTGGAACCTCTACGCCGCCTCCCTCGGCATGACCAACACCCTGCACACCGCGTTCGGCAAGCGCACGAACAGGGCCGTCGTCACCGTCGCGCTCGGCGTGGTCGGCACCGGCCTGGCCGCGGCGGGCATCCTCGACCACCTCATCGACTTCTTCGTCCTGCTCGGCGTCGCCATCCCGCCCGTCGCCGGCATCATGGTCGCCGAGTACTACGTCGTACGCCGATGGCGAGCGGCCCTCGACGTCTCACGAGCCTCCGGCGCACTCCCGGGCACGGCTCCTGGCTGGGCGCCCGCCGCACTCGTCATCTGGCTCGCCTCCGCGCTGATCGGCAAGTACGTTGCGTGGGGCATCCCCGCGCTCAACGCCCTCGTGGTCGCCTTCGCCGCCTACGCGATCGCCGGCAGGCTGGGCCTGACCGGTGCGCCGCGTGACGAGAACGCCCGAGTGGCGTGACTCCGGTCCCGTCTCTCTCCTCCTTCGACTCTCTCTCCTCCTTCGACGCAGACAGGAGCACCACCCGTGCGTGTCGGGATTGACGTGGGCGGCACCCACACCGATGCCGTCCTGATGGCCGAGACCACAGTCGTGGCCGAGATCAAGACCGCTACCACCCTCGATGTGACCAGCGGCGTCGTCACCGCCCTGGAACGACTGCTGGCCACCTCCGGCGCCGAGCGGGGACACATCACCGCGGTGATGATCGGAACGACCCACTTCACCAACGCGCTGGTCACCGGCCGCCGACTGGCCCGCACCGCGGTGGTACGGCTGGCGCTGCCCGCCACCGCCGCGCTACCGCCCCTGGTCGACTGGCCCGACCGGCTGATCAGGGCGATCAACCCCAGCATCCACATGTGCGACGGAGGCCACGAGTTCGACGGCCGGCCGATCTCACCGCTGAAGCCGGAACAGCTCAAGCGCATCGCGGCCGAGCTGAGCGCGCACGAGATCGACACCGTGGCCATCAGCAGCGTCTTCTCCCCCGTCAACGCCGAGTTGGAGGAGCGGGCCGCCGACATCTTGCTCGCGGAGCTGCCACACCTACACGTGAGCATGTCCCATCAGATCGGCAGGGTGGGGCTGCTGGAACGGGAGAACGCCACCGTCGTCAACGCCTGCCTGCGCGACCTGGCCGACGAGATCGTCGACGCCTTCGCCGAGGCTCTGCGGGCGGTCGGCATCCGGGCCCCGCTGTACCTGTCCCAGAACGACGGCACACTCATGGACGCCGAGTACACCCGGCGCTACCCCGTCCGCACGTTCGCCTCGGGGCCGACCAACTCCATGCGCGGCGCGGCGTTCCTGGCCGACCTGGCCGACTGCGCCGTGGTCGACATCGGCGGCACCACCACCGACGTCGGCGTGCTGAGCGGCGGCTACCCCCGCCAGGCCACCGGCGAGGTCGACATCGGCGGCGTGCGCACCAACTTCCGCATGCCCGACGTGCTGTCGATCGGGCTCGGCGGCGGCAGCCGCGTCGCCACCACCCCGAGGTTGGAGATCGGGCCCGACAGCGTCGGCTACGAGCTGACCGACCACGCCCTGGTCTTCGGCGGCCAGGTGCTCACCGCCACCGACCTCGCGGTCGCCGCCGGCATGGCCGACATCGGCGACCCCTCCCTCGTCCGCCACCTCAGCAAGGACCTGGTCAGGGACGGCGTGGCCTGGATGGCCGGCAGAGTGGGCGAGCTCGTCGACCAGATGCGTGTCTCCGCCCAGCCGCTGCCGGTCATCGTGGTCGGCGGCGGCAGCGTCCTGATGCCCGACCACCTGCCGGGCGTGCCTGCCGTCCACCGTCCCGCCCACCACGCGGTGGCCAACGCCATCGGCGCGGCGACCGGCCAGATCGGCGGCGACGTCGACCGGCTGTTCGCCATCACCGCCGCCCGCACCCGCGAGGACGTCCTCGACCAGGCCCGCACCGAGGCCGTCGAGCGGGCGATCTCCGCAGGCGCGGATCCCGGCACCGTCGAAGTGGTCGACATCGACGAGGTGCACGTGGCCTACCTGCCGGGCAACGCCGTGCGCGTCCGCGTCAAAGCCGTCGGCGAGCTGCGCGTCGGCCGCGCCGCGACCATCGAGGAGGTAAAGGCGTGACAGGCATGGACCTGACCGTCGCCGCGCTGCGCGACCTGGCCGAGGGCGCCGCCGTCCTGGGCACGGGCGGCGGCGGCGACCCCTACATCGGCAGGCTGCTGGTCGAACGGCAGCTGCGCGAAGGCCGCAGGGTGACCATCATCCCGATCGACGAGCTGCCCGACGACGCGCTCGTGCTGCCGTCGGCGATGATGGGCGCGCCCACCGTCTTCGTCGAGCGGCCCCCCTCGGGCAGGGGCAACGTCGCGGCGCTGCGCGCCCTGGAAGAGCACCTGGGTCGTACGGCGGCCGCCACCATGCCCATCGAGTGCGGCGGCCTCAACAGCATGATGCCGCTGCTGCTCGGCGCCCAGCTCGGACTGCCCGTCATCGACGCCGACGGCATGGGCAGGGCCTTCCCCGAGCTGCAGATGGAGACGTTCGCCGTGTACGGCGTGCCGGGCTCCCCCATGTCGATCGCCTCCGACCACGGCGACGTCGCCATCATCGACGCCCTCGACAACGTCCGCATGGAACGGCTGGCCCGCGTCATGACGGTCGAGATGGGCGGCGCCGCCTACATCTGCGACTACCCGATGGACGCGGCCACCGTCCGCCGCACCGCCGTACCCGGCACGCTGACACTGGGCATGCGGATCGGAGCGGCGCTGAGGACCGCCCGCGAGCGGCACGAGGACCCGTTCGACGCGCTCACCGCCGCCCTGGCCGGCACCATCTACACCCACGGCCTGATCCTGTTCAGAGGAAAGGTCGTCGACATCGACCGCAGGACCGTCGACGGATTCGCCCGCGGCCACGTGACGCTGGCCGCCCTCGACGACCCCGGAGACCAACTGCGGATCACCTTCCAGAACGAACACCTCGTCGCCCGCCGCGACGGCGAGGTCGTCGCGATCGTCCCCGACCTGATCTGCACCCTCAACACCGACACCGGCGCACCGGTGACCACGGAGGCACTGGCCTTCGGCCAGCGACTGACCGTCTACGCCATCTCCACCCCCGACATCATGCGCACCCCCGCGGCGCTCGACTGCTTCGGCCCCGCCGCCTTCGGCCTCCCCGACCCCTACACCCCCGTCGAACAGCTCACCGCCGGAACCCGCGTTGGCGCCTGACCCCCTGAACCTCGTCATTCATGGAGATCACATCTGCCGATGTCGATGACCTCGCCGCCGGAGCCACCCGCTGGGCTCCGGCGGCGGCGCGGCGCGGGTCGCGTTCAGCTCACTCCAGCCGTGTCGGTGCAGAGCGGGCAGGCTAGGCCGGCGTGGGCAAGGGTTGTTCCGGCCAGTTGAGAACCCTGGCGCCGAGCACCGCCGCTTGCAGGGTGAAGCGGTGAGCAGGGTCGGCCGGGTTGTAGCCGGTCAGCGTCTTGACCCGGTTCAGTCGGTAGGTGACGGTGCGCACCGACACGTGCAGCCGCTTGGCCGATTCGGTGGCCACCCCGCCGGTGTCGAAGTAGGCCTCCAGGGTGGCCATCAGCGGCTGGGCGCCGCCGCGGGCCTGCAGCAGCGGGCTGAGCACGGCGTGTACCAGGTCGACGATGGCGGGTTGGTCGCGCAGCAGAACCCGGTAGATGAGCAGGTCGTGGGCGTTGACGACCGGGGTGTCGACGTGCAGACGGCCGGCCATGGTGAGCGCCTCCCGGGCCTCTTCATAGGATCGAGCGATGCCGTACAGGCCCGGGTAGGAACGGCCGACCGCGACCCGCCAGGGGCGCCCGCGCGGTCGGCGGCTGAGTTCGCGGTGCATGAGCCGCCCGAGATCATTGCCAGGATCGGCACTGGGCGCTATCCGGCCGGCCAGGGCGGGGTCAGCGGGTGCCAGCACGACGAGGAGACCGTCCTTGGTCGCGACGAGCACGTCGCGGTCCCCGAGCCGGTCGAACATGACCGCCTCCAGGGCGCTGATCGCCGCGTCGGCATCGGGCAGCCGCTGGCTTGGCGCGGCCAGGGCGACCTGATGGACGCGGGCCAGGTCGAGCCCGAACGGCTCAGCGCGTTCCACCAGTGCGCCAAGGTCGGAGTCGCCGCGCAGGAGATCGTCGATCAGTTCGCGGCGGAGCGTCTCTTCCCTGCGGACCAGATCGCGGCGCGCGTCCGCGTAACCTTCGGCCAGCGTCGCGACCGCGACGTCGACAACGTGCAGCACCGCAGTGGCGGCTTCGCGCACCGCCTCACGGTCGCGGGAGCGCACCGCCATCGGCAGGTCCTGCCACAGCCGCCGCGCCGCCGACAGATACAGCTGCACCACCCGCCCGGCGGAGATCCCCTGCTCCGCGGCTCGCCGGCCGAGCAGGCCCACCGCCTCCAGTTCGGCGTGCTCGGGCCGGCCTCCGTGGACGGCGGCGTCGGCCAGCAGCGGCAGGTACTCCCCGAGCAGCTCCACCGGCACGCCACCGGCGTCTCTGCTGGCCCCCTCGGCCACGCCGATGAGCCAGGCGTCATCCGCATCGGATTCCGACGGCGAGCGTCCGCTGCGCCACCGACTGCTGTCAGCCATGCTCACCTCCGTACCCGCCTCGCCCCCCGAACCACGGGACGCGATCTCCCGGCGGGGCTGGGAGGCGACTTCTCCGGGGCTGTTCACCGTGAAGGCGGTCATGGGGGTGTTGTGGGTGCTGGTGGCTCGGGAGAGGTGCTGGAAGTAGGGGTGGGGAGCGCGTAGGACGATGCCGTAGCTGGACCAGTGGGTGCCATCCGAGCTGCCTTCGCCGCCTTCCATACCTCCGGCGTAGAGGGCGCGGGTGGGTTCAGCCACCAGCTCGCTGCCGCCCTCGGGCAGGGTGTACTCCGTGGCGAGGAGCTTCACCAGGCCCTTCTTGGCGACGAAGCGGCGCTTGAGGGCGAGCATCTCGTAGCGCGTCGTGCCGGTGATGGTCACGGGCAGGAAGACCTCTCGCATGGTGGCGCGGGTGAAGCGGACGAAGCCTCCGTCGATGGCCGGGTACTCATCGGCCTTCACGTCGTAGGTGGGGGCGTCCAACTTCTTGGCTCCATCGCGTAGCAGGATGGCAGCGCCCGTGTGGCTCTCGTCGGTCAGGGTGTAGGTGCTTCCGTCCACCCCCTGCAACTGCACGACGGTGGGCTTAAATAGCACGGGCAGACCTCCTGAGAAAGAGCCGTTGAACGGATAGGCCCCGCGACGCCTGGCGAAAAATGGGTGCATTGACTTCACTGCTTCCAGAGAGAAAGAGTGAAGTCCCCGAAAACTAGGGAGGTCGTCTTGTATACGCTCCTGCTGATGGCGGGCGCATTCCTGGCAATGGTGGCCGCTGCCCTCCTCTTTTTTGCGCTTGACCAGGAGACGGACGGACTCATGTCCGTCTTGTTCGTTATCTTCCTGATCCTCCTATTCCTGAGGGAAGTAACTAAAGACAACTCATCGACCAAGGCCAGCAGCGACGGAGGTACCGGATACGACGGAGGCAGGAGAGGCGGAGACGATGGATGGGGTGACGGTGGAGACGGCGGCGAGTAAGGAAAAGGGAGGAGCCCCGATCAGGAGGGTGGTGACCGGAGCTCCAGCTCGTGGGAGTTACTCGTAGAGGGTGTCGGCGTAGGAGAGCTGCTTACGCAACTGCTCCTCGGTGGGGACGGTCGGTGCAGCAGTGATGTTGATGTTGTAGATCTTCTGCACGGTCGCGCCGCCCGAGGACTCCTTGGCGTCCCTGTCCCTCATCTGGCGGGCGTAGGTGGTGTTCCCGTCGGCCAGTGAGTTGACGACCAGGTAGGCGCGATGGGTCCCGATGACGGTGACCGAGGCGCCCGCTTCTCCAACCTGTCCTTGCCAGACGTCGGCAGTTTGTCTGTGCCTGTGCGCCTGGCACCTGTCCGGTACCGCGGGACGCGATCACCATGAAGGGCGCATCCGAGAAACCCACCACGGCCCCCTGGAAGTCTTCATCGTGCTGGTGACCGGAGTCGTCGCCGCACCGGCCGTGGACCCTGTTCGTCACCCATGGCGTCGTCGATGTCGAGGTCCGGCACTGTCCCGATACCGCAGCCTCCGAACCTCGATCGCGGCGCGCGGCATTAACCCATGGCGAGTGGCTGGCGGGCCCACGCCGTCACCGAGGTGATGGAACGCCTGCGACGACCCACCGCGATGGACGGAGGCGACCAGCGTCGCCGCGCCGTCGCCGTCGGCTGACCCGAGAGGCAGGTCGGCGGACGGCATTGACCGTACCGTCTACGGGGCACGCGGCTGCCGGGCCACCCTGGGGGACGGTCATTGATCACCGATGTCTTCACCATGTTGACGGGCTCAGCAAAGGATTCTGGGGACGACGTCCGGTCCTCGCCGGCCAACGCTGTGGTTACCGACGGTCGGCAACTACGCCCCCGGCATGTTGGCCGGTGGGACCCCCTGCTTTGCAACTCGTGACGGCATAGGTTGGCAAGTAGAAGGTGATGCCGGATCGAGCGAGGAGGCAGGCCGGGACGGCCTGCCGCTATCCCGCCGTGGCCTGATCCCATCAGCTCGCGCCCAACATCCGCGCACCCCTCGGTTGCGACTCGCGACGCGGTCATCCGCCGCCTGCATCCCGAACCTTGAGAAAGGGGCCAGTCACGTGACCAGTACTGTGCACGATCCGATCGAGGAGCTGCGCACCACGCTGGAGGAGCAGTTCCGGCGGCACACTGACCAGCTCGTCCACCTAACCTTGTGCAGCCAACAACCCGACCGCGGCGACTTCGACGACGACATCCTCGAAGCGCTGGTCGTCTCCTCCCGCCAGGTGGTGGCCGACACCGCGCAGGCGTTGCGGCGCATGGCCGACGGCAGCTACGGGATCTGCGAACGCTGCGCCACCGACATCCCGCTGCAACGGCTGGAGATCCTGCCGCACGCCCGGTTCTGCGTGCCGTGCCAGCGCAAGCGGACCGGCTGACCGGCCAGCACGCGGCCGGGGATGCACCGGCGCGAACTAGTCAACAACCGCACAGAACAGAGGCCACCAATGCGTCCCTCCTCGACCCCTCGTACCTGACCCGGCACCGACGTCTCCATGTCAGGGCCCGGTGATCCGGCCGACGGCCAGATCACCCAGCTGCGGAAGCCGCCGTCGATCACACCCGGAAGGGAACCAGAACATGATCACCAACCCGGCCGCTGTGATCGTCGTAGGAGTCGACGGCTCACCGCAGAGCCTGTCCGCAGTGGACTGGGCAGCCCGGGAAGCGGCTGCCCGGCAGTGCCGACTGCGAATCGTACACGCGTTCCTGTGGCCAATCATGGGCGTACCGCTGGGACCGCCGGTGATGGGACCGGCCGATGCCGGGCTCCAACAGGCCGCCGAAAAGCTCCTACGTACCGCCGTCGACCGGGCACGCCAGGCCGCGCCCACCCTGGACGTCAGCACAGATCTTCCGGTCTGCGCTCCCTCTGCGGCATTGATCGACGCCTCCCGCGAGGCTGTCCTGGTGGTGGTGGGTCACCGTGGCCTGGGTGGGTTCACCGGACTGCTCGTCGGGTCCGTCGGCGTCCAGACCGCCGCGCACGCCGCCTGCCCTGTCGTCGTCGTGCGTGACAGCCCATCCGGCGACCACGACGAGGCCGACCCGGCCACCGGTCAGGTGGTGGTCGGCGTGGACGACTCGGATCTGTCGGACCTCGCCGTTGACTTCGCCTTCGCGCACGCGGCGCGGCACGGCCTGGGCGTCGTCGCCGTACACGCCTATCAGTGGCGGATCGGGAGCTACTACGAGCATTTGTACCAATCGCCTAACCGGCTACTCGCCGAAGCCGTTGCCAGGCACCGCGAGCAGTACCCCGAGGTCCCGGTACAGCAGAAGGCAGTCCGGGGCGAGTCCGCCGCTGTCCTGGTCGCCGAATCCGCTGGTGCTGCCCTGACCGTTGTGGGATCCCGCGGACGCGGCGGCTTCACCGGCCTGCTGCTCGGCTCCACCAGCCAGCGCGTGCTGCACCACGCGACCGGCACGGTGGCCATCGTCCGTGCCCAGGCCGCCCATGGCGGCGGCACGACCCCGCCCGGGCAAGGCGTGTCGGAGGCGCCGGAAGCTGCGCAAGTAGCCACCAAGCGCACCGCACCTGCAGCGCTTCAACCAACCGTCGCCGCACAACTGGCAGAACAAGACCGGACCGGCGCCGATGCAGCCGGCACAGGCGCGCCGCCGGTGTCGTCGTTCGCCAAGGCGCTGTTCACGGGTCGGCTGCCGGAAGCCATGGTGATGCCGTATCCGCGGCTGGGCGGTGACGAGGAGCGCCGCGTCGACGCCCTGATCGGGGACGCCCGGGACTTCCTGGACGCGAGCTACGACCCGGTCAAGGTCGAGCAGGAACGATGGGTGGGCGACGACGTCGTGCGCGGACTCGGCGAACGCGGCCTGCTCGGCCTGTATGTGGCGCCCGAATACGGCGGGCAGGGCCTGTCGCAGACCGGCTACTGCCGGGTGATGGAGGAGTTCGGCGGCTACGATGGCAGCCTGTCGGTGGTCATGGGGGTGCACCAGTCGATCGGGATGAAGCCGATCCACCTGTTCGGAACCGACGATCAAAAGGCCCGGTTCCTGCCCGATCTGGCCGCCGGCCGCAAGCTTGCCGGGTTCGCGTTGACCGAGCCCGGCGCCGGCTCCGACATGCGCGGCATCACCGCCTTCGCCGAGCGGCAGGCAGACGGCTCCTACGTACTCAACGGCGAGAAGCGGTGGATCGGCAACGGCGGCAAAGACGTCGTGTGCGTCTTCGCCCGCGCTGAGACCGGTCACGTCGCTCTCATCGTGGAGAAAGGCATGCCGGGCTTCGACGCTCCGGACCGCTACGACACCCTGGGGCTGCGCGGCAACGACCTGCGCCGGCTCACTTTCCGCGATGTACGCGTGCCCAAGGAGAACGTCCTCGGCGAACCCGGCGACGGTCTGCGGGTCGCCATGCACACCCTCAACAACGGGCGCATGTCGCTGGGTACCGGCGTCGTCGGCGCCACCAAACGCCTCATCGAACTGGCCATCGACCACACCACCAGACGCGAGCAGTTCGGCCGGCCGCTGGCCGAGTTCGAACTGGTCGAAGACAAGATCAGCTGGATGGTGTCCTACCTGTACGGTTTCGAGTCGATGGCCTATCTGACCACCGGTCTCGTCGATGCCGGCGTGCCGGACTACTCTGTCGAGTCGGCCATGGCCAAGATCGCCGGCAGCGAGTTTCACTGGTATGCCGTCAACAGGGTCTTCCAACTGCTCGGCGGCCAGGCGTACATGGCTGACTCGCCGGCAGCCAAGGCACTGCGCGACAGCCGCGTCTTCCCGATCTTCGAAGGCGCCAACGACGTGCTGCGTGCCTTTGTCGCGCTCGCCGGCCTCAAAACCGTCGCCGACGAGGTCGCCGACCTGCGCAACCTGAACCTCTCCGACCCGATCGCCAGCATCGGCATCCTCGCCGACTACGCCGGTCAGCGTCTGCGGCGCCGGATACGACCCGACCGGCTCGACACCGCCCACCCCACGCTTGGCCGCCACGCCGACCGGGTCGCCGACCAGGTCGGCCAGCTCCGCGCCACCGCCGAGAAACTGCTGCGTATCCACGGCCCCGACATCCAATCCAGGCAGCGCCAGCAGAAACGCCTTGCCCATGCCGCGATCGACATCTACGCGCAGATCGCCACCATCTCCCGCACCAGCGCCCTGTTCGACGACCAGGGCGTGCCCGCGTCCGGGCAGGAACGCTACATCGCCACCACCTTCTGCAACCGCGCGGCCGGCCGGGTCGCCGAGCAGTTCGACCGCGTCGATGACAACGACGATGAGCAGACCCACGCCATCGCCCGTCTGGCCTACAACCGTGGCGGCTACACCCCGCCACTGCTGTGAAGGCCCATTCGAACACGAGTCGACGTCAGGCCCACCACCCTGCCCGACCTGCCCACTTCGCCCCTCCCCTCGCCTCGGTCACCGGAGAGTGGTGCGTATACCCATGGCTACGACTGAATACAACGGTGTATCGGCTGTATCAGCAAGGTGCGTAATCGAACGACGTAAGGTCCGGCATCTTCTTCGGCGGCGAACGAGCCCGCTTCCAGGCGACTCCGCCAACGGCGGGCCCAGCGTCAGCGCTGGTTGGAGAAGGTGATCGTATGGCCGGGCCCACAGAAACGCCGCCGACGCCGTGGCACGCGCGTGCGGCCGAAGCCGCCACCCACGCATTCGAGGTGGATCCGCGGCTCGGACTGTCGCCGGCGGAGGCGGCCCGGCGCCTGCAGCGTCACGGTGCCAACCGGCTCGATGAGAAGCCGCGCGAACCGCGGTGGCGGATGTTCCTGCGGCAGTTTCAGGACCTGTTGATCCTGATCCTGCTGGTCGCCGCAGTGGTGAGCATGATGGTGACCCAGGACTGGGAAACCCCAGCAGTGATCGTTTTGGTGGTCTTCCTCAATGCGAGCATCGGGTTCGTGCAGGAATCCCGGGCGGAAGCCTCACTGGAGGCGCTGCGGCGGATGCTTCTCACCACAGCGACGGTCCGTCGCGGCAGCCGCACCCTACGACTGGACGCCGCCGAGTTGGTGACCGGCGACATCATCGTGGTGGAAGCCGGCGATCGGATACCCGCCGACGGCCGGCTGCTGTCCTCGGCCTCGCTGGAGGTGCAGGAGTCGTCGCTGACCGGTGAGGCGCACCCGGTCGGCAAATCCGCCACCGCCGAGGTCGACGAGGCGGCACCGCTGGGTGACCGGGCGAGCGTCGTGTTCATGAACACGACGCTCACTCGCGGCCGCGGCGAGGCAGTGGTCACGGCCACCGGCATGGACACCGAGATCGGCCGGATCGCCGACCTGCTGCACGCAGCCCGGCCCGGGCCGACGCCGCTGCAGCGCCAGATCGACGGCCTGGGCCGGACGCTGGCCGTCATCGCCGGGGTCGTCATCGTCGTCGTCTTCGTGCTGGGGCTGGTACGCGGGCAGGATTTCGGCACGCTGTTCGTCAGCGCCGTCTCCCTGGCCGTGGCGGCCATCCCCGAAGGGCTACCGGCGGTCGTCGCGTTCACTCTGGCGATGGGAGCCGGTCGGCTGGCACGCCGGGGCGCGATCGTCAAACGGCTCGCCTCGGTCGAAACTCTGGGGAGCACCTCGCAGATTTGCACCGACAAGACCGGCACGCTGACGCTCAACCAGATGACCGTACGGGAGATGCTGCTGGCCGGCCGGCGGTTCACCGTCTCCGGTCAGGGCTACACGCCCGACGGGCGGATCCGCACCACGGACGGCTCACCGCTGCCCGCGACGCTCGACGATCCACTGATCGCCGTGGCCTTGTGCAGCGACGCGGTACTGCGCGACGGGCAGGTGGTCGGCGACCCCACCGAGGGCGCTTTGGTAGCCCTCGCCGAAAAGGGCGGCATCGACGTCCGGGCGCTACGCCAACAGCGCCCCCGCATCGTGGAGATCCCTTTCGACTCCGACCACAAGTTCATGGCCACCTTCCACCGCTGGAGCGACAACCGTGGCCGCGACGTGGTCCGATGCTTCATCAAAGGGGCCCCCGACGTGCTGTCGGCGCGGGCCGACCGCTACCTCGGCGGCGCGGCGATCCTGCCGTTCGACGAAGCCGCCCGCAGGCGCTACGACCGGGCCAACACCGCGCTGGCCGAACAGGGCATGCGGGTGCTCGCCGTCGGCGTCGAGGATTTCCCCGCCGACGGCTTCGACGCCAGCGGCGACCTTAAGGACCGCCTCGACCGGGTCGTCCTCGTCGCCTTGATCGGCATCCTGGACCCGCCCCGCCCCGAGGCGCGGCAGGCGATCGCGCAATGCCGCGACGCCGGCGTCCGCGTCCGAATGATCACCGGCGACCACGCCGTCACCGCCATGGCCATCGCCAGCGAACTCGGCATCCCCGGCGCTGCCATCAGCGGCACCGAGCTCGACCGCACCCCCGACGCCGACCTCGCCCGACGCCTCGACGACATCGGCGTTATCGCCAGGGTATCCCCAGCACACAAGATACGGATCGTGAAAGCGCTGCAGGCCCGCGGCGACGTCGTCGCGATGACCGGCGACGGAGTCAACGACGCCCCCGCCCTCCGCAAGGCCGACATCGGCATCGCGATGGGCCTGACCGGAACGGAGGTGACCAAAGAAGCGGCGACGATGATCCTCACCGACGACAACTTCGCCACCGTCGTCGGCACCATCCGCGAAGGCCGCGGCATCTACGACAACATCGTCAAGTTCACCCGCTTCCAGGTGTCCACCGCCTTCGGGTTCGTGCTCACCTTCCTCATCGCATCGGTCACCGGCCTCGCCGGCGGCGCCCCGTTCACCGCGCTACAGATCCTCTTCGTCAACCTGGTCATGGACGGCCCACCCGCCATGTCCCTCGGCATCGACCCGGTCAGCCCGGACGCCATGAGCCAGCCACCACGCCCCGCCGGGGAACGCATCCTGACCCGACAACGCCTCACCCGGATCGTGCTGGCCGGCGCAGTGATGGCGGCCGGCACCCTCGCGATCCTCACCTGGGCCCCCGGAGGCCGGCCCCAGCTGGGACAGCCCACGGTCGCCGCGACGATGGCCTTCGTCACGTTCGTGTTCTTCCAGGTCTTCAACCTGCTCAATGTGCGGCACGACCTCCGCAGCATCTTCAGCCGTGAGACCCTTCACAATCGTTCGGCCTTCATCGCCACCACCGTCGTCCTGGTGCTTCTGGCACTCGTCGTGGAGATGGACATCCTGCACGACTTCTTCGCCACCACCGACCTCACCACCGGCCAATGGCTGGTCTGCGCCGCAGTCGGCTCGGCCATCCTGTGGACCGGTGAACTCGTGAAGATCGTGCTGCGAGCCCGCCGCCGCGCAGCCGCGCAGCTCCGCCAGGACATCGACGAATGACGAGCGAGCCTCCTACAGGGGATTGCGCGCTACCGGCTTCACCACCGCGACCAGCCGGGGAGCAGACCATGACGGCGGACAGCGTCGGCGCGCGCAGCCGCCGCGCACTTGGCGATGACAGCAGCAACATCATCGGGATCGCGCGGATCGACGGTCCGGCGCGGCTCCCGTACAGTCTGGGGGTGCTGCTGGAGAGCCTGCTGCGAAACGAGGGCGGCGCGCTGGTCACCGCCGCGCGGACCGTCGCGGTAGCTTCCAGACCCCGGCGGCCGAGCACAGCGCGAAGGTGTCAATGCACCGGCAGGGCGGGGCCTGCTGCCTGCTGCGAACTGGCGGATGTGACGGCGGCGAGTGCGCTGCAGCATTGCTCACCTGGCCTCGCGCGAGGCGAACGGCTGCGGTCGTTGGCTTCCCTTTCGCTGGCGGAGCCAGGGAATCAGCCCACCGGCCAGCAGCATCGCGATCTGCCGGTCGGACAGTCGGTGCCAGGTGGAGTACAGCTGGTCTCGGCTGGTGTTGCGCACTGTGATCTCGGTGCCGCCAGAGGCGATCGCGTGCCGAAGGCCATCCAGCACGAGAACGTCGCCCTGCTCGACGCGGTGGTAGTCGTCGGGGTCGGCGAACTCCAGCGCGAGCACGCCGAAGTTGGCCAAGTTCTGCCAGTGGATGCGCGCGAAGGACACCGCCAGCACCATGCGCAGGCCGAGATAGCGGGGGGCGATGACAGCATGTTCACGAGATGAGCCCTGTCCGTAGTTGGCGCCGCCGACCACGATGTGGCCGCTGCCGCGGCTGGCGTGTGCCCGGCCGACGTAGTCCTCATCGATCTGTGCGAAGGTGAACTCGGCCAGCTTGGGGATGTTGCTGCGGTAAGGCAACACCCGGGCGCCGGCGGGCAGGATCTCATCGGTGGACACGTCATCGCCGACCTTGAGCGCGACCGGCGCCTCCATGCGGTCAGACAGCGGCGGGAAGTCGGGCAGGGAGGAGATGTTCGCTCCCTTGACCAGTTCGGGCCGATCGGCGTGCGCCGAGAGCGGCGGTTCCAGCATGGCGGTGTTCACGCTGGACTCGGCGGGCAACCCCAGGTGCGGGTAGTCGATGCCGAGCAGGTGCGGCAGGTCGCGGGGGTCGGTGATCTGGCCGGTGAGAGCGGCCGCGGCGGCGGTCTCGGGGGAACAGAGAAAGACCGAGTCCTCACGGGTTCCGGACCGGCCGGGAAAGTTGCGCGGGACGGTGCGCAGGCTGTTGCGCCCGTTGGCCGGCGCCTGGCCCATGCCGATGCAGCCCATGCAGCCGGACTGGTGCAGCCGCGCACCGGCCGAGATCAGCGCGAACGTGGCGCCCATCTTCGTGAGGTCCTGCAGGATCTGTCGCGAGCTCGGGTTGATGTCCAACGACACCCTCGGATGCGCCTGCCGCCCGGAAACGATGGCGGCGACGACGGCGAAATCGCGCAGTCCCGGATTGGCTGAGGAGCCGACCACCACCTGGTCCACTGGCCGACCGGCTACCTCGCGCACCGTGACCACGTTCCCCGGTGAGCTGGGCAGCGCGATCAGCGGCTCCAGACACGACAGGTCGATCTCGTCGGTGACGTCGTAGGTGGCGTCCGCGTCGGCGAGCAGTTCGACGAAGTCGTGCTCGCGCCGCTCCGCTCGCAGGAAGTCCCGGACCTGATCGTCGGCCGGGAACACCGTGGTGGTCGCGCCGAGCTCGGCCCCCATGTTCGCGATCACATGCCGGTCCATGGCGGTCAGCTGCGCCAGCCCAGGGCCGTGGTATTCGATGATCCGGTTCACGCCGCCCTTGACGCCGTGCCGACGCAGCATCTCGAGGATGACATCCTTGGCGCTCACCCAAGGCGGCAGTTCGCCGGTCAGCCGTACCCCCCAGATGTCGGGCATGCGCAGGTACACCGGTTCACCGGCGATCGCCATCGCCACCTCGATGCCGCCCAGGCCGATCGCCAGCATCCCCAGCGAACCCGCCGCCGGCGTGTGGCTGTCGGAGCCGACCAGCGTCTTGCCAGGAACGCCGAAGCGCTGCATGTGGGTCGGGTGGGAGACACCGTTGCCCGGCTTCGAGTACCACAGTCCAAATCGATGGCAGGCCGAGCGCAGAAAGGTGTGGTCCTCGGCGTTCCTGCTGTCGGTCTGCAACAGGTTGTGGTCGACGTACTGCACCGACACCTCGGTGCGCGCCCGGTCCAGATCGAGCGCTTCCAGTTCGAGCATCACCACAGTGCCGGTCGCGTCCTGGGTCAGGGTCTGGTCGATCCGCAGCGCGATCTCCTGCCCTGCGGTCATGTCGCCGGACAGGAGGTGGGCGGCGATCAATTTCTGCGCGACGTTGTACCCCATGCTGGGCCTCCTGGCCTTCCATCGAAGAGTTTGCTGTCGCCACCGCGCGCCAACCGCGCCGCGACAGCGCCCGACCTGTTGGCGACGATCTGGGCACGACAGGTGCCGTAGCGGGGTCCGGCTGGTGCTCGCGCGTATCGGCCCTTCGAGAACGACCATCGTGCAAGCGGCCATGGTCACTGCTGGAGCAGTTCGGCGAGCACGGCCGCCTCGCTGATCTCCGGCTGTTTGGTCGCGGTGAGCAAGGTCAGCACGCCGCCCTGAGTGAGTTCGCGCAGGTGCGTCATCGCGGCTGCCCGTTCCGGGTCTGCCAGTTCGCTGCGGTAGCGGCGGCCGAACTCCGCGAAGAGTTCGGGGTCGTGGCGATACCAGGTGCGCAGCTCTCTTGAGGGGGCGACCTGTTTGCACCATTCGTCGAGGTTGGCCTTGGCTTTGGTCAGCCCTCGCGGCCAGATCCGGTCCACCAGCACCCTGGCGCCGTCGTCTCCCGCCGGTTCCTCATAGACCCGGCGTACCTGAACCTTGCCCTTGCTCTTGCCTGCCATGGTGTGCCTCCTCACGGTCGTGTGAGTTCCCGCATGGCCAGGGCGCCTTCATCCGCCGCCTGCTCAGGGCGACGCGCCCACCAGCGAGCCCAGCGGCGTCTCGGTATCGCTCAGCGCGCTGGTGTCCACCCGTGCGCCCGCACGTACGAGATCCTGGATGGCGTCGTTGTCGTCCCAAATCATGCCGGCCAGCGCCCGCCCGCCGTCGAGCCAGAACGCGATGAACTGGCGCGCCTCGACGTCGCCGCGGAAGATCGCGAAGATGGTGGGATTGGTGGTCCCACCACATGCTTGCGCTCGACCAGGTCAGCCAGACTGCCTGAGACCAGCCGTTCCCGGCTGAGGTCGTCTAGCCAGATCGACACTCCTCGGGTAGTGAGTTCTGCAAGTGGATCGGCCATGGCATGACTCGCCTTTTCGTGGTGCGGGGATGTACATCCGCTGTCGTCCATCCGCTGTCGTTCAGGGCTCCACCCTGGCCGTCATCCCTCTCATGCCACCGACGCTACGCCGGTGGATGTCAAGGCGGGTTCAGCAGATTTCCAATGACGGTGGGGCCTTCGCCCATCTCCTTGGCCCCTGATGGGATTCCTCATCGTGTACCGGCCGGCCCTTGCCGCCGGGGGCGGTGAGGGCTATCGGCCCGCCAGCACGTCGCTGGAGGCGACATGGTCGAGGCGCTGGGGCGTCCTGCAGGGTTCGGCCTGCCGGCACCGATGGCTCCTGCGGCCGCGCGGCGATGGACGGCGGGGTGGACGCGCTGGGGGCGACTGCCGCAGGTGCGGCATCGGGCGGCGTCGCACGTTCCAGGAAGCGGAGCAACTCCACCGGGAGGGGCGCTCGCCCGGCAGTTCTTCTCGGCGGCGACCTCGACGACAGTCTGGAGCAGCCGCAGTTGCAGCGCTGCCGGGTGCTCGGTCATCGTCTCGGCGGCCTGAGCCAGCTTCTGCGAAGCTTGCAGTTCACCCTCGGCGGTGATGACGCGTGAGCGCCGTTCCCGTTCGGCTTCGGCCTGTCGTGACATGGACCGCTTCATCGTCTCGGGAAGGGCCACGTCCTTGATCTCGACCCGGCCGATGTGCATGCCCCAACCCACACCCTGGCTGTCGATCATCAGCTCGAGACCCTCAAGGTCCCGCGCGAGCGAACAGCGCACGCGCAGCCTCCAGCGCGCGATCGCGGTTCTCCCGCGTGTCCGAGCGGAGGGGCTTGCTCGCGTGTGGCGTGTGAGGCAAAGGCGTTGGTTCTCACTTCGACGAAACGGACGCAGGCGTCCACCAGGGTCGCCAGGCGGACGAGACACACGTGAGAGGACCCCATGCGCGCGATCTCACTGCACAGCTTCGGCGACCCTGACGGCCTGGAAGAGGTGGATCGGCCCGACCCAGTGGCCGCTGCGGGCCAACTGTTGAGTGGATGCAGTGATCCGTCGGGTAACAATCGGACTGGGCGGACTACGCGAGGGCTTCATCCCCGGCGGGGTGTGATCGACAACGGAACGGCCAGCGGCGTTAGCGATCCGACTCGGGCGGAGGTGCATGTAGCCATCTACCGTTCCGATGTCGGTGGGTGAGATGTCCGCGCAGGGTGTTGAGATGACTGAGGCCTGCGCGGCCGCCCCTGACGGGCTACTTGACCTGGATTCCCTTGACGACCTTGTCGAGGTCGGCGAAGAGCGGCTGGGAGACTGTCACGCTGACGACGACACCCTTGCGCTCCACCCAGGCGACGTAGCGGAAGGTGCGAAACTCTTTGTCCGGGATCTGCACGAGCACCGAACGCCCGCCGACCTTCCCCTTCTTCGACTTGACGAACTCGCCCGAGTCGAAGGAGGGGTTGCGCAAGTCGGCGAGCTTCACCAGCGAGGGGTCGCAGGTGATCCGCACCCACAGGTTGCGGTACTTGTCGGGGGTGTCCTCCTTGCCCATCCACTGGTAGGCGTACTCTTTGGGCTCCACTCTGACCTGACCGGCGAGGAAGCCCTTCGGGATGTACGTGACGCGCACTCCGTTGAGGGCGTCGTCGGAGCCCCTGGCCGGCTTGTCCATCGTGTCCGCGGCGGCGCGAGCCACATCGGCCTTGGTGGGCGTCGGACAGGAGTCCTTGCCGACAGTGGCGCCTGCGGGGCCTGCGGCTCCCGCGACTACGAAAGCGGCGGACAGCATGGGCAGTACGGTGAAAACCGCGATCTTCTTCATGCTGTGTTCGATGATCGTGGAGCGGCGGAAGTTCGCTCCACGGTCTGAACAGTTCTTGCCCGCGCATTTCGCCCGAGCTCGGGCGTGCCAGACGCGGATGACCCAACGGATCATGAGGTGCCCGATCCTAGGAGGCCCTCCACTCGGGTCCGTGCCACCAGCCGCAAAGTATTTGAGACTTGGGGCTATGGGCGGCCGCGCAAGTTGGGGGTGCGGTAAGGCTCGAACCACCAGCCGCCATCTGTGAGCGGAAGTGCCGTGTTGCTGGATGGTGACGGCACTTTGGCCCTGTTCGCCGGGCGGGGCGGCCGAGGCGGTCGGCGTGGCGGTCATCGCGGGCCTCCTGGCGTGGCCGTGGTCGACGGGGCGGTTTCGTCGCGAGCTCCCGGCCAGCTTTCTGGCCAAGCCACATGAACGAACTGCCACACCGAACACTGCCCCGACCTGCCCACTAGCGGCTTCTGCAACAACCTTTAGGGGTTCTCAGCCGGTCAGCGGCGCGTGGCCGTTATCTCCTCATCGGTATCCAACCGAGCCACAAGTCAGGCACTCAATGCTGACAGCATGCGCGTGAACAAGATGACGTGGCCGGTTGCTGTTCTGACCCTGACCACCGTGCTCACCCTCCCCGCCCCGCCGGCCGCGGCGGCGCAGGTCGCCGTGAACAGCGACTTCAATGGTGACGGCTACCACGACCTGGCGATCGGCACTCCTGGCGTCCCCGGCCCGAACGGCACCACCGGCGCCGTCACGATCCTTTACGGAGGACCGGGTGGGATTGACGCCCATACTGTGCGCCGCCCCGAGGCCGGCTGCAAGTCCGCCTGGGGCACTCCGTGCCGAAGCTGGGGCGAGACGGTGGCCGCGGGGGACGTCACCGGCGACAACGCGGCCGAGCTGGTGTTCATCAGCGGCTACCCGGTCTTGCAGATCGACTCGTGGAACCAGGACGGGGTCCGCACCACGACCACCAAAGGCTACGGTGGCCCCGGCCTCCAAGCATGGGGTCTGCGTGTCGGGCAGTTCGACGACCAGCCGGGCGCCGACATCGTCGGCATCGACGACAGCAGCGGGTTCGTTCTCGACGGTGTGGACTACCCCACCTCTCATTTGACGGCCCGCTTCAACACCGACGAGTGGATTCGGAACTACTTCCACGACGACCAGGTCAGGGTCAGGTCGATCGCCGTCGGCGACGCCCGCAACACCGGCGGACAGCAGATGGCCCTGATCGTCAGCAGGTACATGTCCGACGGCCAGGAGGAGTCGCCGTACCTGTGGCTGCTGAACGACCTCAAGGCACAGCCGACCACCCGCGACGACAGCCTGTGGGCCTGGGGCGCTCTGTGCACCCCGCAGAACCGCCACGTGCTGGGCTGCCCCAAGAAGGACTCCCAACTGGCGATGGGTGACGTGGACGGCGACGGCCATCTGGACGTCGTCATGGCAACCCCCAGTCTGCGCGGCCTGCAGGTTTGGTACGGCTCGGCGTCGGGTTTCTCCCAGTTCCCCGGCTTCTCCACGCACGACATCGGCTGGTTCGACGCGGGCTCGGGCGTCGGCAGTGACCTGGCTGTGGGCGACGTCAATGGCGACGGCGCCGCCGAGATCGTCCTGGGCGCTCCCGACGCCGCCGCTTCTGGCCAGACGGGCGCGGGCGGAATCGCGATCATCCCCGGCTCCAAGGCCTCGCCCCGCGGCCCGGTCCTCACCGCCGCCCAGATCATCACCCAGGACGGCATCTCCTCCCCCAACACGCCCACCCCGACCGCGACCCCGACAGTGAACGCTCCGCCGAGTCCCACCCCCACCGCCGTACCCACCCTCACCGGGGACCCTGAGCCGCAGACCACCTTCGACCCCAAGCCGACCGCCGAGCCGCAGTCCCTCACCGCGGCGCGAGCCGCAGCCGTCTCCGCCGACCCGATCAGCGAGCAGTCCGTCGCGGGCGACCGCTTCGGCCAGAGCGTCCGTGTGCTGGACGTCACCCGCGACGGCAAGGCCGAGGTCATCGTGGGCGCCCCGGGCAAGAACGGCGGCGCGGGCATGCTCGTCGTGCTGCGGGGATCGTCTTCCGGGGTCTCTGAGAGCGGTACCCAGGTGTTTCATCCCGGCCAGTTCGGCATCGGTTCGCCCCAGACCGCCTTCGGCAAGATCCTTCACCGCTGACGCCCGTGACCTGCGGTGGTCAGCGATCGCGCTTTCCGTCTGCTGCGTTGGGCCGCTAACCAGCCTGAGCCGAAGACGCCACCGTTTCCTGCGGAGAGAGGCGCCCGGGGCAAGGGGGTCATTTCCCGCCAGTCGGCCATCAAGCTCATGCGCTAGGTGTATTGACCTGAGAGGTTAGGTACGCGGCTGACTGGCGGGTGGCCGCCGAGTGCGGTGTGTGCTCGATGGTGATTGTAGGCGTGCAGCCAGACAGCACACCGAATGATTGACGCGGCGGCGGTACGCCTGCAGGGCTCGTCCGCTACTGGATGACCTCATAGATCTCCTTGTAGCCAGATTTTGCGTTGTTGTTCATGGTGTCGATCATTGCCTGCGTGTTCTCTTCTGGATTCACAAAGGCCTGGCGCTCCATGGCGAAGTATTGGTCCAGACTGTCGAACTCCCATTGACAGACGACCGTATCCATAGGGCCCGCATAATCCACGTAGATTCGCAGATTCGTGTACCCCGCCTCTTCAAACGCACTGGTGAGGGTCTTGAACGCTGCCACGATCTCCGGCGCCTTCCCACGTTCAGCTTGGAAGACCTCGCGCATCATGTACATGGTCTGGCTTCACTTTCGCGCCTGCGCAGTAATTAATTGATCAGTCTCACGCTAGGTCACCTAGCGCGCCCCATGGCGGAGACACGCTGGCGGAGACGGACCGTCAAGCGCGGCCTGATGCGTCACCAGCTCCGCCTGCTACCAAGCGAGCCGCCCGCCTGCGAATGCCCGAAACTTACGCACCAGTGGGTCGTTCTCATATGCAAGGAGCTGCGCCCTCCGCTCCCGCACGTAGCGGCGAGTTCGCGCCGACCGTAGCTCGGCCACAGTTGCCACCGCTCTAACCTCGATCTACGGCCTCCAGCAGGCGCATCGCGTTCCTCCGCCATTTTCACAGTAACCGAGCGGGAGCCGGAAAACATCGGCCCGCAGGCCGATGTCGCGCGGCTGTCGGCTCCCTAACCTGTGACCCTGACCCGGCGCGATGGGGAGGGAACATGCACGACCTGGAGAACAAGGTCGCCGTCATCACCGGCGCGGCGAGCGGTATCGGCCGCGGAATGGCCGAGACGTTCGCCGACGCGGGGATGCGCGTGGTGCTGAGCGACATGGAGGAGGCCGCACTCCATTCCACGACGGCCGATCTCCGTGAGAGTGGCGCGGACGTCCACGCCGTCGTGACCGACGTGTCGAAGGCGGAGGACGTCACCTCGCTCGCCGAATCGACGCTCAAGAAGTACGGCGCCGTACACGTGCTGTGCAACAACGCGGGCGTCCACACCGGCAGCAGACCGAGCTGGGAGAGCACGCTCGACGACTGGCACTGGATCCTCGAGGTGAACCTGATGGGCGTCGTCCACGGCATCCGCGCCTTCCTGCCGACCATGATCGAGCAGGACGAGGACGCGCACATCGTCAACACCGCGTCGATGGCGGGTCTGATCACGGGTGGCTCGCTGTACGGCGCGACGAAGTCGGCCGTCGTCTCACTGTCGGAGACCGTTCATCTCGAACTCGTCGGCGGCGGTCTCAAGCCGCGAATCTCCCTGCTGTGCCCCGGCCTGGTCGACACGAACATCTTCCATTCCCAACGCAATCGGCCGGCCCGTTTTCCCGACGCGGGCCCGACTCCGGCTGGCTGGTCCGTCGACGCCGCCCGGCAGGCGTTCAAGCTCGGCCTCAGCCCGCGAACCGTCGGCGAGCGGGTGTTGCAGGCCATTCGCGAGGAGCGCTTCTACGTCCTGACGCATCCGGAATGGACGGAGCATGTCGAGCATCGAATGACGCAGATCCTGAACGGCGACGACCCAACGCAACTGCCCCCACCGAGTGCGTGATCAGCGCGGTCTCGCGGCTCGCCGGCGACCTCGGGGGGCCGCCGCCACGACCTCCTCGCACGGCCGCGGCCCGCGCCGCGGGCGGTCACGGCCTGGAAACCGGGTCCGGCCGAGATACGGCCAGAACCGGCCGCGAGCCGATCACGTTCGTAATCTCGGAATGGACGCCGGCCCGATGTGGCTGTACGGATACATCTCCACCAAGGAGGAGCTGTTCGACCTCATGGTGGACGAGGTCCACGCCGAGATTCTCCCCGAGGAGCAGCCCGGTGACTGGCGGGAGGCGCTGCGCATCCTCGCCCACAGCACCAGGCAGACCGCGCTCCGTCACGAATGGCTGGCCGATTTGCTCGGCGGCCGTCCGACCCTGGGCCCGAACGGCCTCGCCGTGACCGAGGCCACGCTGGCCGCCCTCGACGGCCTCGCCGACATCGACACCGTCATGCGTGCCGTGGAGACCGTCAGCGCCTACTTCACTGGCGCGATCAGGCGCGAGATCGCGAACCTGCGTGCCGAGCGCGCCACGGGCCTGTCCAAGCGCGACTGGCAGCGCGCCTCCGGCCCGCATGTGACGAGAATGTTGGCCACGGGCCGCTTCCCGGCGCTGACCAAGGCTGTGTACGACAGCACGGAGGTGGACGCCGAGGCGTCCTTCGCGACCGGCCTGGACTGGGTCCTCGACGCCGTGGCCGCCAAACTCACCCGGCCGCCGGCGTGACGCTCAGCTCTGGCCGAATGTGAGCGAGGTCGGGGTCGGTATCCACGGGCCGTACGGGCTTGCGCCGCCACCGATGATCGGGTTGCGCCACTCAGCGTCACGGACCCAGATTTTCGCACAACGCAAGTCGCAGAACCCTGCTCCTGCCAGGTTTGAGCGCGAACGGGTTCTGAGATCGATCAGCTTCTTGATGGTTTTCGCCCGGCCCTATTTGATCTTGATGGGGCAAAGGCTCGTTTGTGAGAACGGGGACGCCGATCGTCCTCCTCTCGCCTCGGTCCACTAGATCATCAGACTTGGTCGTTTCACGGACCGCCCGCGGGGCGGCGACGCTTACGGGAGAAGGCCGTTCACGAGGGCGCACACGCCCTTGGCATAGGTGTCGCGGGCGGTCAAGTCTTCCCATCGCCTCGCCACCGTGCTCAGCCGGGGGAACTCCTTCGCGTCCAGTTCGGCGAAGACCCGCTCCCGGTAGGTGGGTCCGCCCTCCTCCCGCCGCCTGCGAGCCGCCGCCCGGCCGCCGATCTCGCCAGCGGTGTAGCGCCAGATGATCCGGTACGCGTCCACCGCCTCCTCGATCGTCAGCCCCGCGCGGACGGCGGCGTCGACGATCTGCTCCGGGTACCACAGCGCTCCCACCGACATCAGGTCGTCGGCCTTGAGGATGTCCACGGCCCATGGGCATCCGGACACGGCGTCGTGCATGGCCATGGCGGCGGCCACCATGCGCTCGCGTGGCTCGTCCGGCAGTGCGGGGCGGGGAATTCCGGCCGCGTAGTCGTCGAGGAGCAGCAGGAGGAGTTCCTCCTTGTCGCGTACGTGATGGTAGAGCGCCATGGCCGTGCTGCCGACCTCTCTGGCCAGCCTGCGCATGGTGAGCGCGCCCGTCCCGTCTTCCTCGATCACTCGCAGGGCGGCGGCGACAATTTCCGGCCGGGAGATCTTGGGCGGTCGTCCTGTGCGCGTCGACATCCTGCCATGCTACTTTCTATACGTGTATAAAAACTCGTGGGTCGTAGTGGTGCTCGCATTCGCAGTTGCCGTGGGGACCCTTCAGATGACCGTCGTCGTCCCCTTACTGCCGGGGCTCGAACAGCAGCTCCAGGTCCCGTCCACCACCGTCTCGTGGACGCTCACCGCGGGGCTGCTATCGGGAGCGGTCTCGATCCCGCTGCTGTCGCGCCTCGGCGACATGTACGGCCGGCGCACGACATCGCTGGTCGCACTCGGCCTGCTCGTCGCCGGTTCGACACTCAGCGCCATGGCGGACACGCTGCCCCTGCTCATCGTCGGCCGGGTGCTGCAGGGAACAGCCGCGTCGCTGCTCCCGTTGGCCATGGGCCTGGTCAGGCAGGTAGTGCCCGGCCATCGGCTACCCAGCGCGATCGGGGTGCTCAGCGCCACCATCGGAGTGGGCAGCGGCGGCGGCATGATCCTCGCCGGGCTGCTGGACGGGAACCACCGGGCGGTGTTCTGGGCGCTGGCCGGACTGGCCGTGCTGAGTTTCGTCTTAGTGGCCGCCGTGGTGCGGGAGGCCCCGGCGCGCGGATCCGGACGGCCGGACCTTGCCGGGGCGGTCCTGGTCACGGTATGGCTCGTCTGCCTGCTGCTGGCTATCAGCAAGGGCGCGGCCTGGGGCTGGATCTCGCCGCTGACGCTGGGCCTGTTCGCCGTGGCGGTGGCGGTGGCTGCGGTGTGGGTCGCGACCGCCCGCCGTACCGCGTCGCCGCTGATCGAGATTCCCATGCTGCTGCACCGGGGGACGGTGGGGGCGACCGTGGCGTCGTTCCTGCTGGGGTTCGCACTGTTCGCCTCCATCACAACCGTTTCGGCGGTGGCCCAGGGCCCGCTCGGGGCCTCGGTGCTGCAGATCGGGATCTACCTGCTGCCGACGACGGTGCTGATGCTTGTGGTCTCCGTGCTGGCGGGTCCCCTGATGCGCCGTTTCACCGCGTCCGCGCTCGTGGCGGGCGGCTCGATGCTGGTGACGGCCGCTGCCCTGTGGCTGGCGGTGTCCAGATCCTCGGGCATGGACCTGTACGGTGCCGCGACGCTGCTGGGGCTGGGCATCGGCCTCGGCTACGCGGCGCTCGGGACGATGGCCGTCGAGCACGTGGAGCCCGCCAAGACCGCGGCGGCCGGCGGGGTGAACGCGCTGGTCAGGGTTGTGGGCAGCAGCGTAGCCGGTGCGGTGGGGGCGACGGTGCTCTCCAGCGGAGGCGCCGGGTGGACCTTCGGCGTCGCGGCTGGAGCGGCCCTGCTGGCAGCCCTGTTCGCGGCTGTCCACGGAAACCTCTCGCGAAAGGAACTGGCATGACAGAAGAACAGCGCATCGTCGCGTGGGGCGACGAGCTGATCAAACTGCACGACGGCTTCCGCAGGGACCTGGCGGACCTGCGGTCGTCGCGGGCAGGCGCAGCGGACTTGCGTACGCATTGCCTGACGTTCTGCGACGCCCTCCACGCCCACCACGAAGGCGAGGACACCGCGCTCTTCCCCCATCTTGGTACCGAGCACCCGGAACTGGCTGAGACCCTGACCCGGCTCCGCTCGGAGCACCGGGTGGTGGCCCGGCTCATGGAAAGGATCCGGCAGCTCCTTGACCACGACGGCGCGGCGATCGGCGAGGAGCTTGACCGGCTCGCCACCGAACTGGAGGCTCACCTGGACTACGAGGAGGAGCAGTTGGTCCCGATCCTCAACAAGATGCTCACTCTCCCCGAGGAGGTCTAGCCTCGGCGCGGGACGTTGGAGATGAGGGTGGCTGGCCGGTGACCTGGAGCTGATGGGGTGAGGCGGCCAAACCGTTACGGCGAAGGTCGTCAGCGGTCTCCTGCGTGGCCCGTTCGTCTCGGGCGCAGATCGCCACGTGCAGCCCGCCGCCGGCCAGTCCGGCCGCGATCGCGCGTCCCAAGCCCCGGTTGGCGCCTGTGATGGCGGCGATGCGCGTGGGGTTCGTGCTCATCCGATCAAGGATGCCAGTTGCTCATCGAGGTCGCGGCGACGGCCGTCTGCGGACAGGCGTGTCGGGGACTGGTAGCGAGCTCACCAGTCCACGACCCTGAGTCGTCGCTGTCGGCGCCGATCGCCAGTTCTACAGCAGGTCTAGGCCGGACCGGCACCGTCAGCGAAGTGCGGCAGAACCATCTCGACCAGTGCGGCGACGTCGGCGTCGGCCATCGGCTCGCCGGTCATGCCCATCCGGTGGAGCAGGGTTCCGATGACGACGTCGATGAAGAACAGGACCCGGTGCTCCGGCTCGCCGAGCGCTTCCTGGAGCGCGAGCCGGTACGGGTCCTGCAGCCGTGTGGACAGGACCTCGCGCAGGGACGGGTCGCTGACGGCGTCACTGAACACGCCGGCGAACGCGTCGCCGACTCCGGGCTGGCCGATCTTGGCCGCGATCCAGTGGATGGCCGAGGTCATGAGCTCGGCTCGATTGGCGCCCTCCAGTGGCACCGGGCCGAACGCGTCAAGGAGGCAGTCCACGATCAGGACACCCTTCGACGGCCAGCGCCGGTAGATCGTCGTCTTGGCGACGCCCGCCGTGGCGGCGATGCGGTCCACGGTGGCACGCGCGTAGCCGAGCTCGTGGACCGTGCTCAGCGTCGCGGCGAAGACCACGGCGTTGACGCCGGAGCGCGGACGACCGGGCGGTCTGGCGGAAGTTGTCACTCGGGTCATGCCCACACCCTAACCTTTTGCGCTACCATCGGTATCGATACTTGAAGTAGCGAAACTAGTGGAGGAAACATGGGCGCAAATACGGCGAAGCCGCCGCTGGGCATCAGGCTGCTGAAGGCTTTGGGCAAGGAGCCGGACTGGCTGACGATGACGACCGAGCAGTTGATCGCCTTCCGTGAGGCGGAGAACCGCAAGCGGGCCTCCCGTCTGGGACGGGTCATCACCGGCTGTCCGGACCGCGGCGCCGCGATCCAGTGGCAGGAGGTGGTGCTGCCCGGCCGCAACCTCCCGGTCCCGCGCGCCATGTCGCCGCTGGGGGCCGACGACCTGAGCGGGCTGGCCCCGGCGCTCGTGGTGGTAGCGCCCATCGACCCGCTGGCCGACCACGGCCGCTGCTACGCCGAACGGCTGCGCGCGGCCGGAACACCCGCGCGACTCACCGAACACCCCGGGGCGACCCACGCATTCCTCAGCATGCCGGGCGCGGTGCCGCAGGCCAAGGCCGCGCGGGCGGAGATCGTCGAGTACCTCCGAGAGTCCCTCGCCGCGTGAGGCGAAAGGAAGGCCTCCGAGACGGAGGAGGAGTGCAGAAATTGCAAAGGAGAACTCATGTCAGCGACCATTGACGGCCCCAAGGGCCTGCCCGTTTTCGGCAACACGCTCCAGATCCCCAAGCACTCGCCCAACGCCTACCTGTCCGAGCTCGCCAAGGAGTACGACGATGGCATCTTCCAGCTGGAGCTGCTGGGCCGTACCGTGCTGTTCGTCTCCGACCCCGACCTGGCCGCCGAGGCGTGCGACGAAAGCCGCTTCTACAAGCCAATCGAACGGGTGCTGGCGATCGTGCGCGACTTCAGCGGCGACGGCCTGTTCACCGCCCGCGAGGACGAACCGGTCTGGGGGCACGCGCACCGCATCCTGATGCCCGCCTTCAGCCAGCGCTCAATGAAGGCCTACTTCCCGCAGATGCTGGAGATCAGCGAGCAGCTGATCGCCTCCTGGGAGCGGCGGCAGGGCGAGGATCTCAACGTCGCCGAGGACATGACCCGGCTGACCCTGGACGTGATCTCCCTGACCGGGTTCGACTACCGGTTCAACTCCTTCCAATCGCCCGAGCTTCACCCCTTCCTGCAGGCGATGGGGCGCACGCTGACCGAGGCGATGCTCCGCAACCGGCAGCTGCCGCAGATCACCAAGCTGAAGAAGAAGCAGGAAGCGGCCTACCGGGCCGACATCGCGCTCATGCAGGATTTGGTCGACGACGTCATCCGCCGCCGCCGCGAATCGGGCGCCAAAGGGAGCGGCGACCTGCTCGGCCTGATGCTGGAGGCCGCCGATCCCAAGACCGGGGAGCGGCTGTCGGATGAGAACATCCGCAACCAGGTGCTGACCTTCCTCATCGCCGGCCACGAGACCACCAGCGGCCTGCTCTCCTTCGCGCTGTACAACCTGCTGCGCAACCCGCACGTGCTGGCCCAGGCCTACGCCGAGGTCGACCGCCTGCTGCCGGGCGACACCGCGCCGACCTACGAGACGATCATGAAGCTGGACGTGATCCCCCGCATCCTTGACGAGACCCTGCGGATCTGGTCCCCGATTCCCGCCTTCGGCGTCAAGGCCCGCCACGACACCACGCTCGGCCCGTTCGACGTGCCCGCCGGCCGCAACGTGGTGATCCTGCTCGAACCGCTCCATGGTCACCCCAAGGCCTGGGAGCGGCCCGAGGAGTTCGCCATCGACCGCTGGCTGCCGGAGCGCAAGAAGGAGCACCACCCGAGCGCCTACAAACCCTTCGGCAACGGCGAGCGGGCCTGCATCGGGCGGCAGTTCGCGCTGACCGAGGCGCGGCTGGCCCTGGCCCTGCTCCTGCGGCGCTTCGCGATCTCCGACCGCGACGCCTACCGCATGCGGATCAAGCAAATGATCACCCTCAAGCCGGAGGCCTTCAGCATCCAGGTTCGCGCGCGCAAGCCGTACGAAAGAGGAGTCTTCACCCCGGAGGTCACCGAGCAGGTCGAGGACTCCGAAGTCGCCGTCTCGGGAGTGGCGCTCACCGTGGCATACGGCTCCAACCTCGGCGCTTCAGCCGACATCGCCGAGCGACTGGCCGAGCGGGCCGGCCGGTCCGGCTTCGCCGTGAGATTGACCAGCCTGGACGAACTTCAGGCTCCGTCGGGTGGCGCGCTGGTCGTGGTCACCTCCACCTACAACGGCAAGGCCCCGGACAACGCGCAGGCCTTCGACGCCGCCGAGATCAGCGGTTATGAGGGAGTACGGCTGGCGCTGCTCGGTGTCGGCAACACGCAGTGGCCGACCTATCAGGACTTTCCTCGCCGCGCCTTCGACAAGCTGGTCAGGGCGGGGGCGGTGCCGCTGGTCAAGCGCGGCGAAGCAGACGCCGACGGCGACTTCGACGGGGACGTCTCGGCGTGGACGGCCGAGCTGTGGGCGGCCATCGCCGAGGAGTACGGCGCGACCTCCGCCGACGCCGGGCCGCGCTACGAGATGGAGGTCCTGACCGAGGCCGACGTCCGGCCCGCCGTCGTCTCCGCGCAGGCCGTGCCGCTGACCGTGGTGGCCAACGAGGAGCTGACCGCCGACCCGGCCGGGCTGTGGGACTTCTCGCTGGAGGCGCCCCGGCCGGGCGTGCGCTCGATCGTGGCCTCGCTGCCCGAGGGAGTCACTTACGCCGCGGGCGACCACGTGGCCGTCTTCGCCAAGAACGATCCCGATCTGGTGGAGTGGGCGTTGCGGACCCTGCGGGTGCCGCGTGAGCAGGTCGTGCGGCTGCGCGCCCGCGGCAACACCCACCTGCCGGTCGACACGCCCGTGACGGCCGGGCTCCTGTTGTCGGAGTTCGCCGAGCTCCAGCAGGTTGCCACCCGAGCCGACCTGGCCACGCTTGCCGAGCACACCTCGTGCCCCTGGACCCGAGGGCAGCTCTCAGCGGCCGACTACGCCGAGGAGATCCTGGCCAAGCAGGTCTCGGTGCTCGCGCTGCTGGAGCGCTTCCCCGCGATCACCCTGCCGCTGCCGGTCTTCCTGGAGATAGCCGGGCACATCCGGCCGCGCTACTACTCGATCTCCTCCTCGCCGCTCGCCTCACCCGGCCAGGTGCGGATCACGGTCGGGCTGGTCGAGGGCGAGGCATGGTCGGGCAGCGGCAACTACCGCGGCATGTGCTCGGCCTACCTGGCCTCGCTCGATCCCGGCGACGTCTTCTACGGCTACATCCGCGTGCCAAGCTCGCCCTTCCGCCTGCCGGACGCCCCCGAGACCCCGGTCATCCTGATCGGGCCGGGCACGGGCTTCGCCCCGCTCCGCGGCTTCCTGGAGGAGCGCGCGCTGACCGGCGGCACCGCCGAGGTCTTCTACGGCTGCCGCCACCCCTCGCACGACTGGCTGTACCGGGAAGAGGTTCTCGCGTGGCAGTCGGCAGGGGTCGCCCAGGTGCACACCGCCTTCTCCACGCTTCCCGGGCATCGCTTCGTGCAGGACGCGGTGGCGGCCGAGGCGGACCGTGTCTGGGACCTGATGGAGCGTGGCGCGCACGTCTACGTCTGCGGCGACGGGCTGCGCATGGCTCCTGCTGTACGGCAGGCGCTGGCGACGATCTACGCCGAGCGAACCGGCGGCGATGGGGAGGCCTGGCTGCGCGAGCTGGAGGCCGAGGGGCGCTACCAGCAGGACGTCTTCGCCTGATCCGGATGCTCTCTCGCGCCCCGGGTGGCCGACGCCGTGGAGATAGTCGCCGCGCGGGCGACCTTTCTCGCGGCGGGGCATTACGCCCCGCTGGAGCGGGCACTGGCCGAGACGGGGCGCAAGCCGTACCGGCTCATCGGCCAAGCCCTCCAGCCGGTGCCCCCAGGAAGCGTTAGCGCCACTTGGCGGCGACCACCTACCTATCGACTGTTCCTGATCGGCACGCTCGGCTACACGCCGCTGGAGATCGGCCTGCGAGTGCTGCCGCTCAGCGTCGGCGGCGGTGATCGCCGCGCCCGCGACCGCGATGTTCGCCAAGCGTGTGCCGATCAGAGACTCGCTGCCGTCCACCATGGTGCTGGTGACCGCGGGCATGTATCTGATCGGCAACTTCGGCCATGACGACAGCTGGACCCACTTCCTGCCAGGCGTCCGAATGTCGGTGGTAAGCAGGTCGGGTGCCTCCTCACCTACACCGCCCACCCGATCCTGATCCGGCTGGAAGGAGAGGGATGGGTGACCAGGCGCTGGGAGGATATTGGCCCGATACTCATCGCCACAGGAGAGGACTGCGTAGCAATCGATACCGGCGACGTCCCTTCCAACGACAGACGCCCAGGTCCGCCATCCTTCGTGGCGCGGGCTGCGCTCAGATCGCCAACCCAGGGATGTGACCTGGCCGGCCGACAGCGGGACGTCAGCGCTCGGCGTGTCGCTCACTTCCAGGGGCCCTCACAGCTCCGCCGGGTACCCGTCCTCAGTAGGCGTGGTTGACGTCTACCTCGGCAGTGCGGAGCTCGTGGGCGATCGGTTCGGCCAGTTCTGCGATGTGCCGGCCACCCTGCAGGAGTGCGCTCGCTCGTCGCATCGTCCTCCACCTGGTCCGCGCGCTCGGGGTGGTCTGCTTCCCCGTCTCTTCAGTGTTCGCGCAGGCCGCAGTCGGCCGGGTAGAGGGTGGAGCCCTCGGGGACGGGCTGGAGCGATCTCCACCTGAGTTGGACGCACGCGGCCCCCGTGGCATCAGCTGCCAAGGAGTCGATGCACACTGTCGGGGCAGGTCGTCTGAACGGCAGAGTGTGCAGCTCAGCCGCAACCGGCGCGCTGAAAGGCAAGCCTTCGAGGACTGCCAGGGCGGTGAGAGTGCCGTCGGACTGGAGCTCGGTCTCCTCGATGGTCAGTCGCCAGTGAAGATCTGCGTCTGCCAGCAGACTCTTCCCGCTACGTCCGTGTGCGAGCACGGCAAGGCGACGGCTGCGGATGTGCCGCGCTATGGCGCAGCAGAGCGGGACGTCGGTGCCGTAGGGGGTGCTCACGCGGTTGTTACCAGCGGTGGGGTAGCAACCCAGGGCTTCGGACAGCAGTTCCACGGCTGCGTCCTTGATGCGCGGCCGCTGACCGTGTTCCACAAGATCCAGCAGAATCGGGGTTGCCGCGTGGGCCGCGGGGAACACCATGTCGGCGTGGCTGCAGATGAAGCCACCGTTGGCGAGGATGGCTGCCGCGTCGGCGGTCTCGTTGTAGGTGGTGGAGACCGCCAGCAGTCTCAGTGCGCGAGCGACGCCTTCGGGTTCGTCGCACGCGTGCCAAGTCGGGGCCGGTATGGCCGACCAGTCCACCGCATCGATGGCGTCAAGGGACACGGCCGCATTGTGCCAAACCACGAAGTCAGTAAGGCGGCGGCAGCCGGCCAGCCGGCCGCAGCGCCGAACACGGCTCCCGCCTGGGAACACACCGCTGGGTGGCGGAGCCGACATTCGCCCTGCTGCACGCCTTTCGACGCCTGCGCATCCGTTGGGAAGTCCGCGCCGACATCCACGAGGCCTTCCTCAAGCTGGCCTGCGCGCTCATCTGCTGGCGACGCCTCACCTCATTGCGTTAAATGCTCTGAGGCGGTCAGCCCGGAGTCGAGCAGTACTGGATGACGCGCAGCGAAACGTCCAGACGGCTCCTGGCTCGTCACACGATCTTCGAGGGAAACCTCGAACAGGGATTTAACTCCCCGGCTGGAACCTTTGGGGCTCAGCATCGAAGGGAGATCACATGTCGAAGGCATCCAGGAGAGCCGTGCTGGGCATGCTTGCCGCCGCGCCGCTCTCGGCCTCCGGGCTGGCGGCCGCCTCGGACAGTGCGCATGCTCAGCCGAGGCGCTCGCCGAGCGAGCCGTTGCGCAGGTACAGGGAGTACGTCAGCGAGCTGGCCAAGAAAGATCAGTTCTCCGGCGTCATCATGGTCGCCCATCGCGGCCGGCCCGTCATAGCCGAGGCGTACGGCATGGCGGACAAGAAACTCGGCGTGCGCAACCGTGTCGACACGCGGTTCAACCTGGGATCGGCTTCCAAGCCGTTCTCCACGCTCGCGATCGTCCAACTGGCGGAACAGGGCAAGATCGAGTTCTACGACAAGCTCGGCACGTACCTGCAGGGCTTTCGTCCGGAGGTCGCGGAGAAGGTCACCGTGCACCAGATGCTCACCCACACCTCCGGTATGACCATGGCTTGGGACCCCAGCCGGATCACGTACAGCAGGGAAGAGCTCTGGGAGATCGTCAGGAAGGCGCTGCGGGAGGGCGAGCTGCAGTTCACGCCCGGCACCCAGCACGCATACGGCGGGGCCTGCCTCGACGCGCTCGGCGAGATCGTGACCAAGATCACCGGCATGTCGTACTGGGACTACGTGCACGAGCACATCTTCGGCGCCGCCGGGATGACCGGCTCGCGGTACTACACCAGAACCGAGTGGCTGGCCGACCCCGCCATCGCCCACCCGTACATGCTTCAGGCCGACGGCTCGCGAGTGGACGCCCTGCGTGATCTGAAGGCCAGCGCGGTCATCGGCGGACCTGGCACCAGTCCGGCGAGACCGTTCGTCGGCCTGCCCAGCGTCGGCGCCTTCTCCAGCGCGCCCGACCTCGTCCGGCTCGCCCAGGCCCTGCAGAACCACAAACTCCTGACCCGCCCTTACACCGACCTGTACGTCGGCCCCAAGTTCCCCGCCGCACCTCCGCCGGGGGCGCCGTCGCCCGGCCCGACTCGGCGTGAAGCGTTCCAGGCGTACGGCCTGAACTCCACCATCCTGGGCGACTTCCGCGTGATCGGGCACGGTGGCGGCGTGGGCGGCGGCAACGCCAACTGGAACGTCTATCTGGGGCACGACTGGGCCGGTGTCGTCCTCAGCAACTACGACCTGGATTCGAAGCTGTTCATGGACATTCTCGGCAAGGAGCGGGAAGCGATCACCTCTGCCGCCGGCTGAGGCTCAAGGGCCGCTGGTGTGGATCATTGAGGGTTGCCGGTGCCGGCCCGCAGGAGTTCGGCGAGGAGCCCGACCCGTCCGCCGCACCGCCGTACCCGGCACGCTGACACTGGGCATGCGGATCGGAGCGGCGCTCAGGACCGCCCGCGAGCGGCACGAGGACCCGTTCGACGCGCTCACCGCCGCCCTGGCCGGCACCATCTACACCCACGGCCTGATCCTGTTCAGAGGAAAGGTCGTCGACATCGACCGCAGAACCGTCGACGGATTCGCCCGCGGCCACGTGACGCCGGCCGCCCTCGACGACCCCGGAGACCAACTGCGGATCACCTTCCCGGCCATCGACGTGCTCAGCTCAGCTCAGCAGCAGTGGTTTCCCGCTGGTCCCACGACTGTCGGAGCGGGGCCCTGGTCGGTGTCGGCGGCGGTCGTCGTGGAGGTCGCCAGTACTGCGGCGACGACGAGGGCGCTGAGGGCGAGGACGCGATGTCCCAGGCGGGAACGCACAGCGAACCTCCTACTTTCTTGACGGGTCGACACACGGTCGAGCAGCTTGCGGACCGGCCCCGATTGTGACAGCCCCTTGGCCGCTCCACAACATGATCGATTGTCGCCTCGTGCGCCGCCGCAGAGGCCGGCTGGGGCCGGGACATCTGGGCAATATGCCCCAGAGGTGGTGGTCTGCCCGGGTTGTGTCTACGATCAAGTCGCATTGATCGACAGCCGAGACAGGTCACGGGCCAGGGCGGTGGAATGCTGACCAACATGCAGCACGGGGGCGTGATCCTGCGAGGGCTTCGACACCAGCGCAGGCTGACGCTGGATGAGCTCAGCGGTCCTCAGCTCTCGATCCGAAGACTCATACTGATCGAGGACGGCGTCGACGCCACGCCTGGAGAACTGCGGGAACTGGCCGTCAAGCTCCAGTGCCCGCCCCTGGTCCTCAGGCACGGACTGGCTGCCGACCGCGGCGCGGAGATCAAGCAGGAGCTCGCAGGGGCAGACGAAGCTCTCGCCCAGGGCATGTCCGCCAAGGCCCGCGCCCAGTACGCCGCTCTCGTCGCCGATCCGGAGCTGGGCAGCCGCCCTGACCTGTGGCGTCAGGCCGAACTTGGCCTGGCCCTGGCGGCGGAGGCGGACGGAGACCTGCCCGATGCCATCGAACGCCTGACCCATCTGCTGAACGTCCTCGCGCCTCTGGACGAGCAGCTCCCGCCGATGGCCTACGAAGATCCAGAGGAGACCGAGCAGCGGATCGCCATCGCCCTGGCGCTGTGCCGATGCCTTCGCGAAGTGGGCGATCTGACGGCGAGCGTGCGCATCGGCGACCTCGCCTTCTCGCGGGAGCTGCCAGGAGGCTGGACCGACAGAGGCATCGAGCTCGGCGCCACTCTGCTGGCCGCCTACATCGAACGTGGCGAACAGACCACCTGCCAGGCGCTGGCCACCCAGCTGCTGGAGGCGGCCGAACAGCTGGGAACGCCGCGGGCGCTGCGTGCGGCCTGCTGGAACGGCGCGACCGTCGCGGCCATGGACGGCGACGCGCGGCGAGCCGCCGAGCTGGGCGATCGCGCGCTGGCCGCCCACGCCCAACTCACCGACCCCCGCTCGACCGGCCGCCTGCGGGCGCGGCTCGCGGAGAACCTGCTCACCTACTGTCCCGCCGAACACGACAGAGCTCGCCGGATGCTGCTCGAAGCCGAAGGCGAGCTGGCCGGCAGCGCGGCCAGCGCGATCGACCTGGCCTACTGTCAGCTGTCCCTGGCCCGCGCCGACCTTCTGGCCGGCGACGCTACGGCGGCGGCGAGTCAGGCCGGGGAGCTCGCCACCCGTCATCCGGCAGCGCTCAACCTCGTCGCCGACGCCCATCTGCTGGTCGCGGACGCCCTGCGGGCGCTCAAGCGCACGCATGCGGCCGCGGAGGTACGGGCCGGCGCAGGCGAACAGCTCGAACAGATGAACGCGCCGGGTCGCGCCTCGAAGGCCTTCGCCGAGAGCGCCGCCGAGTTGGAGCAGCTCGGCGATCTGGAGGGCAGCACGCGCGCCTACCAGCGGGCGCTGAGCGTCGGCGACCTGGCCGGTTACTGACGTTTGACCGGATCCTGATCGCTCTTCACCCGGGACGGCGCCATTCCCGAGTACGACGTGCCGGTCCTCAAGGGGTGAGAGCGCGGGCGATGGGCCAGGCGCCGGGGGAGGTGTTGGAGAGCACGGTCCAGGTGGTGCCGGTGTGCGGGTCGTGGGTGGACTTGAACGACGCGCCCGCGTCGTACCCGACCAGGATCGCCGTGTCGGTGCTCTCGTGCAGCCAGAAGCCGAGACCGTAGCGCATGGATTGCTTGGGTACGTCGCGGCGTGGCCGTACCACCTCTTCGACGGAGTCGACGATGTCGCCGGCGAAAAACGCGCGCCAGAAGGTGGAGATGTCGCCGGCGGTGGTGTGGATGCCGCCATCGCCGGTGGCCAGCACCGGCAGGTGGAAGATGTTGGAGCGGTCCGCCCCGTTCAACGGCAGGTAACCCACGGCCGCGTCAGCGGGCAGCTCGTCGGAGCGGAGGAAGTCGGTTCTGGTCATGCCGGCGGGGCGCAGCACCCGTTCCCGGACCAGGTCGTGGTAGCCGACGCCGCCGGCCCGCTCCGCCAGCAGGGCGAGGACCACGAATCCACTGTTGCAGTAGCCGAACCGCTCACCGGCCCGGAACTTGGTGGGGTGCCCGTCCAGCAGGGGCAGGAATGCCTCGGTAGTGGTCAGCTCGTGCGCCGCGCCGACGACGTAGTCGGTGATCTCGGTGTCGACCTCTTCGTCCAGGTAGTCACCGATGCCAGAGGTGTGGGTGAGCAGATGTTCGACGGTCACGTCGTCCGCGATCAGCGGCAGATCCTTGCCGAGCAGGGAGCGGGCGGTGGTGCTCAGCTTCAGCACGCCGTCCTGGGCCAGCGAGAGCACGGCGAGGGCGGTGAACCCTTTGCTGCCGCTGGCGATGCCGAATCTGGTGTCCAGGGTGTTGGCAACTCGGTAGGTGCGGCTGGCCAGCCCGTAGGCCTTCGCGAACTCGATCTGGCCGCCCCGGTCGATCCAGACCACACCGGAGAAGCCGGTTTCCTTGGCGATCTTGTCAATGTCCCCGCGCGGCATTGCCGCAGACTAACCCAGGCCCGCGCCGATGCCGAACCTATTTATGAGGCGGACGCCTGGCGCACCACGCGATCACCGTGTCCTTTTCGAGTCCCTCGGGTCGAGCGTGCACTGCCGATCAGCGCGTCGCGTTGTGCGGAGCTCAGGCGGTCCGGCCTCGGGGTGACGGCGAACGCGCCGCGCCCGGCCTGCTCCACGATGAGCGGGTCGGAGAGGATCGGACGACGGCTGAGCGCATCCAGGGCGTCGGCCGTCCGCTGGACGGGCCAGTCCAGTGCCGTGGCGAGTTCGTCCACGGTGAGTGGCCGGGCGGCGTACACCAGCGCGGCCAGCACTGTCAGTGCGTCGCGGACGACGGCGTCGGTGAGGCCGCTGTCGTTCATCTGCTCGCTGATCCAGGTGAAGAACTGAGCCATCTGGCCCAGCCGGGTGCCGGCGGGCGTGCCGGCGCCGAAGATCTCGATCCCGTACCGCGCGACCGCCGCTACCTTCGCGTGTGCCCCGGTGTCGGCTTTGAACGCCTGGAGCCAGACGTCGTCGTCGATCACATACCGTTCGCGGCGGCCGGAATCCTGCGCGCGTCTGACCAGCGTGATCGCCTCGAGGTAGCCGATGGCCTTGGACACCGACGCCGGGCTGACCTGGAGCCGGCCTACGAGCTCGGCGGACGTCAGGCCCCCGGAGTCAGAGGTGAGCAGGCAGACGAACACGCGAGCGGGCATCCGGGGAAGGCCGGTCCCGACCAGCAGCGTCGCGAACTGCTCCACGAAAGCGCGCACGGACTCGGCCGGCCGCCCGTCGGCCGGTGGCTCCGCGGACTGAACCGGGCTGCGGCGGCGGGCGCGCTGCCCGGCGGCCTGCTGGGCGCGGTCGGCCAGGTAGCCGCCGCGCGCGCTGTTGCGTGCCACTTCCCGGCTGATCGTGGATGTGGGTCTGCCCAGCCGCCTGGCGATCTCGGCGTATCCCAGCCCTTCGGTCAGCCAGATCGCGATCTGCCGGCGATCCTCGTGGGTGAGCCTGCCTCCGGGCATCGGCCTGCCCCCTGTCGGTCGGGTTCACGGGTGCGTTCACCAACAGTACATTGCAACGGCTGGTCGGCGTGAATTGCATTTATCGTCAATGCTGTTGCAACGATTGGCGTGAAACCGCAGCGCGAGAGCACATCGTTGATGTTCTCTTGTTGAATATGGTTGAAATGCAACGTAGCCTTTTCTCGCTTGGAAAGAATCAACGGGACGAGGAGCCCTTATGGCAAGAGCGTTGGATGTGCCACGGATGCGAGCTCGCGTCTCCGAGCTGCTCGCGGAGTACCGGATCCCGAGCGCCGCGATAGGCGTCCTCAGCGACGGAGAGATCACCGACTTCGCCGTCGGCGTCAAGAACATCTCCACGCGGGAGCCCGCGACGACCGACACCGTCTACCAGTGCGGCTCCGTATCCAAGACATGGACCGCCCTCGCCTTCATGCAGCTCGTCGACGAGGGGAAAGTCGCCCTGGACGAGCCGGTGCGGAGCTACCTGCCTGACTTCCGGGTCGCCGACCCCGACGTCAGCGCCAAGGTCACCCCCCGCCATCTCCTCAACCACACCAACGGCATCGAGGAGAACTACGGAGATCCGGGCGAGGACGACGACGTCTACAAGCGCATGGTGGACAACATCGCCGGCGCGGGCCAGGTTCACCCCTTGGGCCACACTCACGGCTACAGCGCGGCCCTGGGCTACGCGATCCTGGCCCGCATCATGGAGGTGATCGACGGCAAGAGGTGGGACGCCATCATGAAGGATCGCCTGTTCGATCCCCTGGGACTGACCTCGACGACCACCCGGCGTGAGCACGCGGACCAGAACCGGGCCGCGACCGGATACCTGATCCGATCCCTCGAAGAGGGGCCCATCCTCTCACCGCTCGGTCACCTGCCGCGCTCCTTCGGCCCGGGAGGCAACGTCAACACGACCGCCCGGGATTTGCTCACGATGGCGTACGTCTTCCTTGACGAAGGAAAGGCGCCGAACGGGACCAGAATCGTCTCCCCCGGCATCATCCGCGAGATGACGGAGTCGCGGGTCCCCATACCTGACCCGTACATGTTCGGGCCGGAATGGGCACTCGGCCTCATCGTGTGCGACTGGCACGGCCAAACCGTCTACGCCCACGACGGCAGTGCGGTCAGCCAGAGCGCCCGCCTGCGGATCCTGCCGGAGTCGAACATCGCCGTCTCGATGCTGGCGAACGCCGGGCCGCGCGACAGCTTCTACCGGAAGGTGTTCAACGAGATCCTGGCCGACCTCGGCACGGTCACGATCCCCGACCTGCCGGAGCCCGACCCGACCCTGGCCCTCGATCTGTCCAGGTACGAAGGCTCCTACGAGCGCCCGGGCACCCGCTACGAAGTGGCGGCCGAAGGCGGAAAACTCCACCTCAGATTCACCCTGAACCCCATGGAGGCGCAACTCCTCAACAAACCGGAACAGCTCGAATACGAGCTGTTCCCGATCAGCGAGACCCACTTCTTGATGCCTTCGGACGATCCGCTCGAGGACCCTCAGACCGTCGCGATCTACGACTTCGAGAATGGCGCCGCACAGTATCTTCACCTCAATTGCCGAGTGAATCCGAAAGTCAATGAGAAAGGTGCCACGATGCACGTCATGGCTGTTTCCACGATTACTGACAACGACGGTTTCTGGGATTCCCTGAAGAAGGCGTACGGCCAGCTTCCCAAGGGTGCCAAGTGGACGCTGGCGGTGGCGAGCACCGACGCGACCAAGGCGGTGAACGTCATCGTCCATGACTCGATCGACGGCGTCAGGAGCTTCTTCGAGGATCACGCCGGCCCCTTCGCCACGACGGAATACTTCGAGGCCGACGCGTCCAACGCGATCGGCCTCCCGACGACGTAGCCACCCCTCGCACCGGCGCGGGTCCCGGCGTTCTCGACGGCGTGCGCCTCGGGCTCCGCCGGTCAGGCCGCTCCCCCGTGAGACGCTGCGGGCGCTCAGCTGACGGTGAGCTCTCCGACCAGTGGGTCGTCACGCAGCGTCGCCGCCGCGGCCTCGGCGTCCAGGACCTCGGCCGCGAGGTGAACGCCGGGCGGCACGGAGCCGGTCAGCACCGCTCGTGTGGCGAAGGCCATCACCGCCCCGCTCAGGGCATAGGAGTCCGTGGCGGTGAGCAGCACCCGGGTCGGGCCCGGTGACGAACCGGGGTGGGTGCGAGCGGTGAACAGCATGACGTAGAACGCCCCGTGTTCGGCGTTGTCCAGCTGGGAGGCCCGTACGACACGCGAGGCGTGGGGGGCCAGTGCGTCGGGGTCGGCGCCTGGGAGCTCGGCCCATGCCTCGGCGAGGGCGTCGGGCAGCCGGTTGGAGACGAAGACGTTGTAGGAGCGCACCTCCTCCGCCCCGGTGTCCACGGCCAGGGTCTGCGCCTCGGTGGTGAGGTACGGCCAGGCGTGCGTCGCCACAGGGAAGCCGGGCAGCCGGACGCCGTGCAACGGGGAGAGCGTGTTCTGCGCGATCCGGCCGTCGCGCCAGGCGGCCATCGGCGTGCCGAATCTGGGTCCCCTGGTCAGCAGGGCGTCCACGGCTGACAGTGGGGTGAACAGGGCCGCACCTCCGACGTAGACGTCGAGGCGGCGCGGCGCTCGCCCTTTGGCGAGCAGCCGGGGAAGCAGTCCGGACAGTCCCGGCATGACGCCTGCGGAGAACACCGCCGTCCTGCCGCCGAGCGCCGCCGCGCCGCCGCTGGTGAGCGCGTCCTTGGCGGCGAGCTCACCGCCGATGTCGACGTAGTCCGCGCCCGCCCCGAAGGCGGCGCGGGCCACCGTGTCCAGCACCCGATAGGTGGGACCGGCGCAGTTGACCACGATCCGGCATCCGGCGCAGAAGGCCGCCAGTTCGGTCGGGTCGTTGAGGTCCACCCGCACGGCCCGCGCCCCTCCGGGCAGTGCCTGCGCCACCGCGGCGGCGGAGGCCACATCCCGGCCGCCGAGGCGCAGCGGCCCGAGACCGTAGGCCGCGATCCGCTCCGCCGCGGTCCTGCCCACCGCGCCGGTGGCGCCGAGCAGCCCGATCATCGCTGGGCCCTGGAGCGTACGGCGAGCGCCACGCCTGCCACCGTCGGATCCGCCAGGAAGTCCCGCACGGGCACCGGCGCGCCGGTCTCCTTGGCCAGCCTCACCACCGCGCGGACCGCCAGCAGAGAGTCTCCGCCGAGCGCGAAGAAGTCGGCGCCGCGATCGAGCACGGGCACCTCGAGGAACTCCTCGAAGACGTCGGCGACGACCTGCTCGAGATCGTCGGCGGGCGGCCCCTCCGCGTGCCGGACGGTCGATGCGGACGACGACTCTGCGCCGACGGGGTCGGCGGACGAGGGGAGACCGGGGACTCGGTCCCAGCCCTGGCCGTCGGCGAGAGCGTCGACCAGCTCGACGAACTCGGCGAAGGCCGCGGTCACCTGATCGGCTTCGAACAGCTCGTCGACCAGGGAGAAGACGGCGACCATCTCGTCGCCGAGCTCGAAGCAGCGCACCTCGATGGAGACCTGCGGTGTGCGCAGCTGGTGGAAGTAGTCGGAGGCGACGACCCGCCCGAGGGGTCCGGCCTCCTCAGGAGGGCGTCCGCCCATGGCGGCGTCCACGCCCAGCACGCTCTGGAAGACCACCGGCCCGACCGGACGCCAGCTGCCCCGTCGTCGCGCCAGTTCGCGGCCGACCTCCACCCCGGTGATCAGGTTGTGCGCGGCGTGCTCGCCCGACGCGGTCTGGGTGGCCGCGGCGAGCTGGGCGAAGGTCGCGTCGGGGTCGAGGTCGAGGGGCAGCAGCATGGTGCTGGCGAAGGCGCCCACGACGCGCTGCACGTCGGGATGGAGCGGAAGCCGGTTGAGCTGCAGAGAGTTCAGCAGCATCCGCCGGTGCCCCGCCCAGCGGGCCAGCACCACGCCGAAGGCCGTGAGCATGGCGGTCGAGGGCGTGACGCCATGGCTGGTGCACTGCAGCCGCAGCGCGGCCCAGCGGTCGGCGGGCCAGCGGTGCTCGCGGTTGCCCATGGTGACCGGCCGTACATCCTGGGGGTCGGCGGCCAGCGGGAGCGCAGGCGGGGCGGGCAGCGTGTCCAGCCTGGACCACCACCAGTCCCGGTCGGCCTGCCAGGCAGCGGTGCCAGGGAGATCGGCCAGCGACGTCACGTAGTCACCGAAATGGATCTCCAGCGGAGGGATGACCGCGTTCCAGTCCGCGGCGAAGGTGAGGAGCTCGCGGCTGAGCACGCTGGAGGACCAGCCGTCGAAGATCAGCAGGCTGAGTCCGAGATGGAGCCGTCCCTCACCTCCCGGCAGCAGGGTGAGCCTGATGTCCAGTCCAGGTCCGCTGGTGGGGTCAGGTCCCGTGGTGCTCATGTCCCGCCGCACCTCGGCGAGCGCGTCGGCGATCTTCTCGGCGGGAGCCTCTCGGTGGTCGTAGACGCGCACGGACGGCACGGCGCCAGGCGCTCCGACGGGTAGCACGTGCTGGCGTCCGTCGGAGGTGACGCGGGCCCGCAGGGTCGGCTGGTGTACGGCGAGCCGCTCGACGGCGTCGATCAGCGCGTCGGCCGCCTCGTCACCGTCCACCTCGGTCAGCGCGTAGTCGAGGTAGTAGTGGGCGGAGTCGTAGGACAGCTCCCAGCCGTCCTGCTGGCCGACGAAGTAGCCCTGTTGCAGAGGAAGCAGGGCGAACTCCGCATGCGGGTCGCGGCGCGGGGTCACCGTGATCGGCAGTGCGCGGGCCATCGGCTCGTCGGACGAGCGTCGCCGTACCAGGTCGGCCAGTCCGCCCAAGGTGGTCTCCACCCGCACGTCCGACAGCGCAAGCACGACGCCGAGCCGCTTGCGCACCAGCGCGGACATGCGGACCGCGAGCACCGAGTCACCGCCCAGGCGAAGGAAGCTCACGTCCTCGGGGATCTCGTCGGGTCGCAGGTCGAGCAGCTCCGCCCAGATGGCGGCCAGTTCCTTCACGTGAACTCCTTATCGGCGGATGGCGACGAACAGGCGCTGGGACATCGCGGCCAGCGGGTCCGCGTCGCGGGGAAGATCGACCTCGACGCGCAGCCCTGCCCGCTCCAGCCAGCCGAGCCACTCCTCGCGGCGCAGGTAGGTACGGGTACCGGCGCGCCCGTCGTGCCGTTCTGGTGGGCGGGTTCCTTTTCGCGGGGACAGGGCGAACGGCATCGTGGTGAGCGACTGGGGATGCTCGCGGACGGTCTCGATGAGCAGCACCCGCCCGCCCGGCGCGAGCAGCGCGGCGGCCTGTTCGAGCAGGCGCCCCACGTGGGGGGCGTTGTGTGCCATGGTCGCCGCGACGACCAGGTCCAGCTCTCCTGGCTGTCGCGGCAGGTCGGTGGAGATGTCGAGCAGCGCGTAGCGCAGGAAGCCCGTGCCGAACCGCCGGCGCGCGGTGTCGAGGAAGAACGGCGACAGGTCGGTGAACAGGTAGAACTCGACCGGACGACCGGCGAGCACGGGGAGCAGGTCCGCCGTGGTGGCGCCGATCCCGGCGCCCAGCTCCAGAATGCGCAGCGGCCGGCCGGCCTGCTCGGCCAGGTCGCGGAGCACCTCGGCGGCGGCGGCATTGAGGTATCTGCTCACGAGGTTGTCGCGATAGACGGCCTCGGCCGCGCCCGGCTCCCCGTCCGGATAGAGCAGCGCCTGCACGCCGATCTCGTCCCGGAGCAGCTCAGGCAGCATTCCCAGCGAGCGCAGCAGCATCGTGGCCAGATCGGGTGGGTAGCCGAGAGCGATCCGTGCGGACTCCATGCCGGTGCGCGCGGCGGTCAGCTCCGCTCGGCGCGGGCCGTACAGGTCGTGGAAGCGGCCATCGGCGGCGCGTCCCGCCAGACCCTCCTCGTGGAGGGCGTCGAGCCAGTGCGCCACGATCCAGCGATGCCGTTCGGCCGCGCCCAGGTCCAGGGCCAGCTGGTCCGGCGCGTGCGTGCCGCCGTTCCTCAACCGGGTACGGCGGTGCAACTCGGTGGCGATCCCGAGAAGCGCGAGACGGTCCAGCCGGCCGATCGCCTCGGCCACGCCGGAGGTGTCCGCCCCGGAGATCGCGGCCCGCCCTGCCCTGTCCGCGAGGACGTTCAACGCTGACATGGACCGGAACACTAGGAAGAATGAGAATCATTTTCAAGATCTAGACATAGGGGGCAAATCCATGTAGGAATGAAAACCGTTTCCACATTGTTGATGGAAGGGATCACCGTTGGGTTCCGCCACCGTCGAAGAAGTGCTCGCATGCCTGGCAGACGTGCTGGAGCGCCGCCCCCAAGAGCTGGATCCCGACGCGACCCTCACCGCGCTCGGCCTGGAGTCCTTCACCGCCGTCCGCCTGCGGCGGAGGTTGCGTGAGGAGACGGAGCTGGACCTGCCGCTGACGGCCTTCCTCGGATCGGCGACCGCGCGCACGGTGGCGGCCGGCATCGTGCCGGAGGCCGTCGAGGGCGGCGCAGCGTCCTTCCCGCTCACCCCGATCCAGGCCGCCTACCTGGTCGGCCGAGACCCGGTGTTTCCTCTGGGCGGGGTCGCGACCTTCTACTACTTCGAGTACGACCGCGTGCCGGACGGTGACCCCTTCGCCGACCTGGCCAGGCTCGAGGACGCGTGGAACCGCCTGGTGAGGCGGCATCCGATGTTGCGCATGGTCGTGGATTCCGACGCCAGACAGCGGATCCTCGACGACGTGCCCGACTATGTGATCGCTCGTGTCGACCTGCGGGCCACCGCGCCGGAAGAGGCGCTCGACGCGCTGCGGGCGGAATGCTCCCACCAGCTGCGCCCCACCGACCGGTGGCCGCTGTTCGACCTGCGGGCCGCGCTGCTGCCCGATGGCCGCACCCGGTTGTTCGTCGGCGTCGACGTGCTCGCCCTCGACCTCATGAGCTGGATGCGGCTGATGCGGGAATGGGGCCTGCTCACCTCCGACCCCACGCTGGAACTGCCCGACCCGCCGCTGGGCTTCGCCGATCTGGTCCTGCGCCGTGAGAACGACCCGCGGCTGGAGGCTGACACCGCCTATTGGGCTCGTCGCGCGCCCGGCCTTCCCGACGGACCCGCTCTGCCCTGGACGCGCGGGCCCGCCGAGCTGGGCGTCCCGCACTTCACCAGGCACGGCGCGGAGCTGTCGGCCGAGGAGTGGGCGCAGCTGCGCAAGCAGGCGGCGGCGCACGGGCTGAGCCCCACCGGCCTGCTGCTGGCCGCCTTCGGGCTGGTCCTGCAACGCTGGGGCGCCCGCGACGCCTTCTGCCTGAACACCACGCTGTTCGATCGCGACGATCTCGCCCTCGGTGACGACACCCCCGGCCTGGACGGCGTCGTCGGCGACTTCACGAGCACCATCCTGGTCGAGGTCCCCGCCGTGGATCCCGGGAGCTGGTACGGCTTCGCGGGATACGCCGCCGCCGTCAACCGGCAGTTCTGGACCGACCTGGACCATCGATCCGTCTCCGGCATGGAGGCGCTGCGCGCGGCCATCGAGTCGGGGGAACGCCCAAGGGTGACCGATCCGGCCACCGGACTGCCCGTGCCCACCCATCCCGTGATCTTCACCAGCGGCGTCGGGCTCGCCGGTGCGGGCCCCGCCCCCGCCTCCTGGCTCGGGACCGAGGTGTTCGGTGTGTCGCAGACCCCACAGGTCCTGCTCGACCACATCGTGTGGGACGAGGACGGCAGGCTGCGCATCGCCTGGGACGCCGTGGACGGCGCGCTCCCTGACGGCTTCGTCGACGGCATGCTCGCCGCGCACGTCCGCCTGCTGCGCCGGTTGGCGAGCGAGCCCGATCTGTGGACCGACCCCGCCCTGGGCTGGCATCCGTCGTTCCTGCCCGATGAGGCGGCGCCCCGCGCAGCCTTTGGCCAAGCCGGTCCCCTCCTGGACGATCCGCTGCGCACCGCAGGACAGACCCCGGACGCGCCCGCGCTGCTCGACGCCACGACACAGGTGTCCTCGGCCGGGCTGGCCGCACGAGCCGCCCGTACCGGCCGGGCGCTCGCCGGTCTGGGCCTCGGCCCTGGAGACCTGGTCGCGGTGGCCGCGGACAAGGGCGTCGCCCAGGTCATCGCGCTGCTCGGGGTCCTCGACAGCGGGGCGGGATACGTGCCGGTGGAGCCGTCCTGGCCCGCGAGCCGTATCGCCTCGCTGTGCGAGCAGGCCGCCGTACGGCACGCGCTCCTCGATCAGGACGCCGACGCCTCAGCGTGGCCCGAGGGTGTGACCGTGCACCGCCTGGACACCGACGGCGTCCTCTCCCTCGCCGTGGAGGCCGAGCCCCGGCGCCCCGCCCCTGACGACCTCGCTTACGTGATCTTCACCTCGGGTTCGACAGGCAAGCCGAAGGGCGTGGCCATCGAGCACCGTGCGGCCCGCACCACCCTGGACGACCTGGCGGAGCGCTTCCCGCTCACCGCGCGGGACCGGGTGCTCGCCCTGTCGGCGTTCAGCTTCGACCTGTCGGTCTACGACATCTTCTCGGTCCTCGGCTCGGGCGGCGCGGTCGTCCTGCCGCAGGCCCGCCGCCAGCGCGATCCAGGGCACTGGCTGGAGCTCATGGCCCAGCACGGGGTCACCGTGTGGAACACCGCTCCTGCCCTCCTGGAGATGCTGGTCGAGTACGCCGAACTGGAACCGGAGGCGGTGCGGCGGGCCCTGTCCACGCTGCGCCTGGTGTTCCTGTCGGCGGACTGGATCCCCGTGACGCTGCCCGACCGGCTGCGCGCCCTGGCGCCGGCGGCCGAGGTGGTGAGCCTGGGCGGGGCGACAGAGGCGTCCATCTGGTCGATCTGCCACCCGATCGGCGAGGTCGACCCGGCCTGGCCGAGCATCCCGTACGGCAGAGCGCTGCGCGGGCAGTCCTTCCACATCCTCGACGAGCAGGGCAGGCCCTGCCCGGTCGGCGAGCCCGGCGAGTTGCACATCGGCGGCGACGGGCTGGCGCGCGGCTACGTCGGCGACCCCGCGCAGACCGCCGAACGATTCATCACCCATCCGGTGCTGCGCCGACGGCTCTACCGAACCGGCGACCTGGGCCGCTGGCGGCACGACGGGACGATCGAGTTCCTCGGCCGCCTGGATCGGCAGGTCAAGATCCGCGGCCACCGGATCGAACTCGGCGAGATCGAGGCCACACTCGACCGGCTGCCCGCGGTCCGGCAGGCGGTGGCCCGCGCCGTGCCAGGCCCGGACGACCGGCCACGGCTCGTGTGCTACCTCGTCCCAGCCGATCCCGCCGCGCCGCCCTCCGACGACGAGCTGATCGACGCCCTGCGGGCGAGCCTGCCGCCGTTCATGGTGCCCAACCGCTTCATCCCGATGGCCTCGCTCCCGATCACCGACAACGGCAAGGTCGACTACAAGGCGCTGAGCAACCCCTACCAGCGAATGGACGAACCCGCGGTGGCCGAGCCCGCTGTGGTGGAGCCCTCCGTGGTGGGGCCCGCTGTCAGCGTGCCCTCCGCCCCGCTCGAGGCCACGTCCCGGGTCCCCGTCGTGACGTCGACAGTGGGCCGAGGGATGCGGCTGACCCTCACCATCTCCGCCGACGGGGTGATGGAGCTCGTGGTGGAGGGGGCCGATGATGGAGCGGCGCCTCCCGTGCCGCAGCCGCTCGCGCCGCCGCCTCCCGCGCCTGCCCCCGCACCGCCGGAAGCGACGCAGGCCGCAGCATCGGGGCCTGATCCCCAGGTGGAGCGGGCGGTGGCGCGGGTGTTCAGCGAGCTGCTCAAGGCCCCCGTCGACGTCACCACCCCCTTCTTCCGGCTGGGGGCCTCGTCGCTGACGGTCGTGCTCGCGCACCGCGCGCTGCGTGCCGAACTGGACGAGGGCCTGACCGTGGTGGACATGTTCGCCCGGCCCACGGTCAGAGAGCTCGCCACCTTCATCACCGGCCGCAGGCGGCCATCCGCCGACGAGCGGCCCGGATCACCCGCTGTCTCGCGCCCTGAACCCGATCCCACCTCGTCCAGCCGGGCTGCCGACGCCCGGCTGGCGGCCAGGGCCCTCGCCGCCGAGCTGACCGGATGAACGCCATGCAGGAGAAGATCGCCGTCGTCGGGCTGGCCTGCAGGTTCCCCGGCGCTTCTGACGCCGACGCGTTCTGGGCGCTGCTGCGTGACGGCCGCGAGGGGCTGAGCAGGTTCACCGACGAGGAACTGGCGAGCCGCGCGGTCCCCGCGCGGTTGCGGACACACCCCCGCTTCGTCCCGGTCGGCGGGTTGATCGAGGGGCAGGCCGACTTCGATCCCGAGCCGTTCGGTTTCAGCGACGCCGAGGCCGCGCTGCTCGACCCCCAGCACCGGCTGTTCCTGGAGTGCGCCTGGCACGCGCTGGAGCAGGCGGGGCACGGTGGTGGGCGAGGCGCGGGCGCTGTCGGCGTCTTCGCGGGCGCCATGCAGAGCTCCTACCTGGCGGTCAACCTCGTCGGACGGTGGGACCCGACCGGGGGCGGCTTCGATCCTCTCGGCAGCATGCAGACCGCCATCGCCACGCAGGCCGACTATCTGCCGTTGCAGACGGCCTACCGGCTCAACCTCACAGGCCCCGCGGTCGCGGTGGCCACCAGCTGCTCGACCTCGCTGGTCGCCGTCCACCTGGCCGCGCAGTCGCTGCTGAGCGGCGAGTGCGACACCGCGCTGGCAGGAGGGGTGTCCCTGATCGTCCCGCAGGGCCAGGGCTACCTGCACGTCCCCGACGGCGTCTTCTCCGCCGACGGGACCGTCCGGCCGTTCGGTGAGCAGGGCACCGGCATCGTCTACACCCAGGGCGTGGGCACGGTGGTGCTGCGCCGCCTGGCCGACGCGCTGGCCGACGGCGACCCGGTGCTGGCCGTCCTGCACGGCTCGGCGACGAACAACGACGGCGCCGACAAGGCGGGCTTCACCGCGCCCTCGGTCCGCGGCCAGGCCCGCGTGGTGGCCGAGGCGCTCGCCGTGGCGGGGGTCTCGGCGCGGGAGGTCGGCCTGGTCGAGGCGCACGGCACCGCGACCAGGCTCGGTGACCCCATCGAGGTGACCGCGCTGCGCCGGGTGTTCGGCGACACCGGCCCCGCCTGGTGCGGGCTCGGCTCGGTGAAGGGCAACATCGGGCACGCCAACTCCGCGGCGGGCATCGCCTCGTTCATCAAGGCGGTGCTGGCCGTCCATCACGGGGTGCTGCCCGCGACGCTGCGCGCCCACCCGCTCAACCCCCACCTGGGGCTCGACGGATCGCCCTTTGACGTGATCAACGAGACCAGGCCATGGGACACCCCTCCGTACGCGGGGGTCAGCTCCTTCGGCATCGGCGGCACCAACTGCCACGCGATCCTCGGCCCCGCGCCCGAACGTCCACCTTCCACCGAGGACCCGCGTCCTCAGCTCCTGGTCGTCTCCGCCGCCACTCGGCAGGCCGCGGCCGCCGGGGCCGCCGCGGTGGCGAGCTCGGCCGTCCAGGCGGGCGCGGATGACCGCCACACCGCCGATCTCGCCCACACCCTCGCCACTGGCCGCGCCGAGCTGGCCTGTCGCGTCGCCGGAGTGGGCGCCGCGCGGCTGTCTTCGGCGGTGCCTGTCAGGGCGGCGAGCCCGGCCCCTCGGGTCGTGTTCGCCTTTCCCGGTGCGGGCAGCCCGTACCCGGGGATGGGCGGTCAGCTGTACCGCGACGAGCCGGTCTTCGCCGCTGCCGTCGACGAGTGCGCCGAGCTGCTGCGCCCGCTGCTCGGCGCCGATATCCGCGACGTGCTGAACCCGCGGGTCTCCGCTGACCGGGTCAGGGACGTGGCCTTCGGGCTGCCCTCGCTCTTCGCCGTCTCGCTGGGCGTCGCCCGGCTGCTCGCCTCCTGGGGCGTGCGCCCTGACGCGCTGCTGGGACACAGCCTCGGGGAGTGCACCGCCGCCGCGGTGAGCGGCGCCCTGCCGCTGCCCGAGGCCGCCAGGCTGGTCGCCGCCCGCTGTACGGCCGCGGCCCGCGCCGCGGGTGGCGGTGCGATGCTCGCCGTGCCGTTCGACGAGGCGAGCGTCCTGGAACTGCTGTCCCGCCATGGCGAGCTCGACCTCGCCGCGGTGAACGCCCCGGGCGCGTGTGTGCTCTCCGGCCCCGCGTCCGCTGTGGATCGGCTCGCCACCGAGCTGAGGGATGCGGGCGTCGCGGTCACCAGCCTGCGGGTTGACGCGGCGATGCACTCGCGGCTGATGGAGCCGGAGCTCCCCGGCCTGTCCGCGGCCCTGACCGGCCTGACCGGAGCCGCTCCGGCCGTCCCCGTGTTCAGCACCGTCACGGGCGCGCTGGTCGAAACCGGCCTGGCGGATCCCACCCACTGGACCCGGCAGCTGCGCGATCCCGTACGGTTCTCCGACGCCCTGCACGCGGCCCTCTCCCCCGATCAGGGGGGCGAGTCGGTGATCGTCGAAGTGGGACCGGGCACGACACTCTCCTCGCTCGCCCGCAGACACACCTCCCTCGCGCCGCGCGCTGTCCTGCCCACCCTCGTCTCGGGTGATCCGGAATCGGAGACCGTGCGGCAGGCGGTCGGCGCGCTGTGGACCCATGGCGTCCCGGTGAACCTGGCCGCGCTCTCCGCGCCCGGCCGCCGGCGGGTGGCCGCGCCCGGCTACGCCTTCCAGCGCCGCCGCCTGTGGATCGATCCCACCGAGACGGCCGCCCCGCTGGAGGCGAGGATCGACGCTGACGAGCCGCTGCAGCTTCCCACCTGGCTCCAGGTCCCGCCCGCCGAACCCGTCCTCGCTCTGGAGGGGCGATGGGCAGTGGCCGGAACGGGCCCCCTCGCGGACGCGCTCCGTGCCGAGCTGTCCAGCTGCGCGGATCCTGCGATGCCCGCCGAAGGACCGCTCGCGGGACTGGTCGTCGTGGCCGGCACGCCGGGCGCGGCCGGCCAGGAACCGGACGATCCCTTCAGCAGCGGCGAGGTGTCCGAGGAGATCCTCGGCTTCGGGACCGTCGCGGCGGCGGCGCAGGTGGACCGGCCCGCCCTGCTCCTCGTGACACGACACGGCGAGCGAGTGGGCGCCGACCCCCCGCCTGATCCCGTTCAGGCGGCCGTCCGGGTGCTGCCCAGGGTGCTCGGCCAGGAGCAGCCAGGCCTGCGCTGGGCCACGGTCGATCTGGGCACGCCCGCCGAGCCACGGCACGAGGCCCGTGCCCTGCTGCGGGAGCTGGGCGCACTGGTGAGCGGTCACGCCGTCGGCGCCGAGACCGCGCTGCGCGGATCCAGTCGATGGCAGCGCCGGATGACTTCGTGGCGACCCCCTCATGACGTGCGGCGGCACCCCGGCGAGGGCACCGTGTTGGTCACCGGTGGGCTCGGCGCGGTCGGGCAGCTGTTCGCCAGGCACCTGGCCGCTCTCGGGAACCGGGTGATGATCACCTCACGCACCGCCGAGCGGGCCGATGCCGTCCTCGCCGAGGCGGGGGTCGAGATCCGCGTGTGCGACGCGGCCGACCAGGCCGCCACCGCCGCCCTGCTCGCCGAGCTGTCCCAGGACGGCCCCGTCGAGCTGGTCGTGCACGCCGCCGGGGTGGTCGCGGGCGCGCGGCTCGATCCGCTCAGGGCGCTGGAGGCCGAGCAGGTCGCCGAGCACGTGCGGGCCAAGGTCGAGGGTACGGCGGCGCTGCGCGGCGCGATCGCCGGGTTGCCGCTCGATCGACGTCCCAGGACCGTGCTGCTCATGTCCTCGGTGACCACCCTGGTGGGCGGCGTCGGGATGGGCCCCTACGCGGCGGCCAACGCCGCGATGGAAGCTCTGGCCGCTCGGCCGCTGGAACCGGATCACCGTGACGACCCGACTCGCTGGGTCAGCGCGGTGTGGGACGGCTGGCGCGTGGCCGCTGGAGGCGCCGAACAGGCGGTGGCGCTCACCGACGCGTTGGACGCGGGCACCGGCACCCGTGTGCTGGACCGGCTGCTGGCCGCCCGAGCCACGGACACGCTGCCCCCGACCGTCGTGATCGCGGCGACCGACCTGAACCCGCGGATGGTCGCTGCGGGACGGCCCCGGCAGCGCACGGGCGTGGGCGACGCCGAGCGGCTCGGCCCTGTCGAGGCGGCCGTGGCCGAGCTGTGGTCGGAGCTGTTCGGCGCCTCCGTCTCCGACCCCGACGCCGACTTCTTCGCCCTCGGCGGGCACTCCCTGCTCGGCGTCAGGATGCTCGGCGCGCTGCGCGACCGGTTCGATGTGCCGCTGGGGCTGCGCGACCTGCTGGCCTCACCCACGATCGCGGGGCTCGCGAAGCTGATCGAAGCGAGCAGCGCCAACGGGGCACGGACTGCGGCGACCTCTCCGGCTGCGATGGAGACGGCGACGGTTCCTGATCCGTCGCTCGACGACGGCACCTTCCCGATGACCAGGGTCCAGCACGCCTACTGGGTGGGGCGGGACGGCGGCTACCGCTGGGGCGACCTGCCCTGTCATTTCTACCTGGAGTACGACTGCGCCGACCTCGACGTGGAGCGCTACGAGCGCGCCTGGAACCAGGTGGTGAGCCGCCACCCCATGCTCAGGGCCGTGGCCACCCCCGAGGGACGGTTCAGAGTGCTGGACGACCTGCCGCGCTACCGGATCCGGGTGCACGACCTGACCACCGGGGACGAGCGCCGGCTGGCCGCTCTGCGGGAGCGGATCTCCACCCGTCCAGGTCCGCCCGACCGCTGGCCTCTGGTGCAGATCCAGGCGGCCCGGCTGCCGGAGGGCCGGATCCGGCTGTTCATCGGGGTCGACGTGCTCATCTGCGACGCGGCGAGCTGGTGGATCATCGAGTCCGAACTCCACGCCCTCTACCGGGATCCGGACGCCACTCTGCCGCCCGTCGACCTGCACCCCGCGCACTGCGCGGTGGCGTTGCGCGAGCGGAACAGCGACCGCGCCGCCGCCTACTGGCGTGATCGCCTGGACACCGTTCCCGGACCGCCTCGCCTTCCGGTGCGGGACGTGGACCAGCCACGGTTCGTGCGCAGAGCCGTACGGCTGAGCCAGGCGGAATGGGACGCGCTCCGAGCGGCCGCAGCCCACCACCGCGTCACCCCGACGGCGGTGCTGCTGACCGTCTACACCGATGTGCTGGCCCGGTGGGCCGGGTCGGCCGGATTCAGCGTGACGCTGACCCTGTTCGATCGCCCGCCCATCCATCCGCACGTGAACCGGGTCGTGGGTGACTTCACCTCGCTGCTCCTGCACGAGGTTCCCGCCACGCCCGCCTCGACCTTCGCGGCGCGGGCCGCCGCCACCCAGGCCCGGATGTTCGACGACCTCGACCACAGGGAGTTCTCCGCGCTGGACGTGCTCGCCGAGCAGGCCGCCCGCACCGGCGAGATGCGGCCGGTGCCCGTGGTGTTCACCGGCGCCCTGGGTGTGGCGGACCTGGCGGAGGGCCAGGTCGCGCTGGAATGGGCAGGGGAGCAGGTGTACGCCCTGTCGCAGACCCCGCAGACCTGGCTCGACCACCAGGTGCTGGAGCAGGGCGGCGAGCTGCGGCTGCAGTGGGACGCGCTGGACGGCGCGCTCCCCGCGGACGAGTTGGAGGCGGCGATCGCCGGGCACGCCGCGCGGGTGCGGGAGCTGGCGGCCGACCCCGCCGCCTGGACCCGGGCAGAAGGTCGCGCCGAGGCGAGGGACATCGTCCTCCCCCTCCGGTCCGACCATGGCTCCGACACCCGCCCCACGCTGTACCTGGCCCATCCCTCGGGCGGTGACGTCCTGTGCTACGCCGAGCTTTCCAGGCTGCTCGACCCGCGGGTGGACGTCGTGGCGCTGGCCGACCCCGAACTGTCGGGAGCCGCAGGGCCCGGCCCCGAAACGGTCGCGGGGATCGCCGGGCAGTACCTGGCGGCGCTCAAGGAGGTCGGCGGCTGCGGCCCCTGGCTGCTCGGCGGCTGGTCGATGGGCGGCTCGGTGGCTCAGGAGATGGCCCGTCAGCTGCACGCGGACGGTGAGAAGGTCGCCCTGCTGGTGATGCTCGACTCCAACGATCCGGCGCTCATCAGGAACGTGCCCGGCCACGACGCGGCCGAGATCGAGTGGCAGGTGGCCCTGAGGCATCTGCGTGCGCTGGAGGCCTTCCTCGGCATCGACCTCGACACCGATGACGCGCTGACCGGCCTGCCACTGGAACTGCGGCTCGCCGCCGCCGCCGACCGGCTGCGCGAGCACCGGCTCCTCGGCCGAGGCGAGGATCTCGCAGGGCGGCTGCGCGTGTTCGCCCGGCACCTGCGCGCCCTGGCCGCCCACACGCCGCGCACGTTGCCGGACTCCCACACGCAGACCCTCCTGGTGCGCGCCGACCGCCCCTCCCCCCGCAACTCCGGGATCGGGATGGGCGTCGACGGCACCCCGCCAGGGAGGGACGATCTCGGCTGGCGGCCCTACCTGGCGGGTCCGCTCCACATCGCCGGAGTCGACGCCCACCACTACGGCCTGCTGCACCCGCCCGTGCTGCCCACCGTGGCCCAACTGATCAACGCCGCGCTCGACAGGGCGCTGGCGCGACACTGAGAAAGGCCCTCATGCGTTCCCCACTCGCCGCGGTCACCGCCGCGGTCGTCTTCCTGGCGGGCTGCTCCACCAGTACGGCGCAGCCCGCTCCGGCCCCCGGCGCCCCCACCGCCACCGCCTCGGACACAGCCTCGGACACCGTCCGCTACGCGGCGCCCGGCTCCCCTTCGAACGCCGTCACCGACCCGCACGGTCTGCTGCCGGGCGAGAGCGACGTGGTCAGGATGGCGCTGACCTACGACGTCCTGACCCTGCCGGGCCCTGACGGCAGGACGCTGCCCCGCCTCGCGACCGCGTGGACGCCCGACGCCGCCCTGACCAGGTGGCGGATCGCCCTCCGCGACGACGCGACGTTCTCCGACGGCCGCCCGGTCAAGGCCGCCGACGCGCTGTTCTCCCTGCGCAGGATGGGAGAGAAGGCGGCGGAGAACTTCGGCCGGATGGCGATGTTCGACCTGGGCGCCTCCAAGGTGATCGACGACACGACCTTCGAGCTGGTCACACGGAAGCCGTACGCCGAGGTCGGCAAGGCCCTGGAAGGGGCGACCTTCGTCGTCCCCGAGGGCAGCACCGACTTCTCCAAGCCGGTGCCCGGCTCGGGACCGTTCCGCGTGAGCGACAGGGGCGGGGCCCAGGCCGTGGTTTTCGAGCGGAACGACGACTGGTGGGGGCCCAAGCCGCCCAGCCGGGTCATCGAGGTGCGCGCCCTCCCCGATCCGCAGGCCAGAGGAGAGGCGCTGCTGTCCGGCCAGGTCGACCTCGCCGGCGGGGTGCCGGCCGCCATGGTCGAGCAGCACAAGGACGACACGGCGATCCAGGTGCTCCGCCGACCAGGCGCGACGCTCTATCCGCTGGTCATGCGCATGGACACCGAGCCCTTCGACGACAGGCGGGTCCGCCAGGCCGTACGGCTGGCCCTGGACCGGCAGCAGCTGCTCGACGTCGCCTTCCTCGGCTTCGGGGAGCTGGGCAACGACCTGATCACCCCCAAGGACGCCACCAGCCCGACCGACCTGCCGCAACGCACCAGGGACGTGGCGCGCGCCAAGGCCCTGATGACCGAGGCCGGACTCGGTGAGGGGGTGGACCTCACCCTGCACAGCACGACCGCCTACCCCGGCATGGACACCGCGGCCACCCTGATCGCCCAGCAGCTCGCCGAGATCGGGATCAGGGCGAAGGTCGAACTCGCGCCGCCTGACACCTACTTCACCAGCGTCTACGCCCAGAAGCCCTTCTACCTCAGCTACCTGGGCGGCATCCCGTTCCTCGACGTGGTCAGGGTCACGCTGACGCCGGGCTCCCCCACCAACGAGACCGCGTGGCGGGACCGCACCTGGTCCACCGGCCTGGACCAGGCTCTGGCCGAGCCGAAGGAGGTCAGGCGCCGTACCCTGCTGGGCGATCTGCAGGCTCGGCTGCGTGACGAGGGCGGCTATGCCGTCTGGGCGCTCAGCGACCGGCTCGACCTGGCCAAGCCCGGCCTGACCGGCCTTCCTGAGGGCATCGGATTCTCCTCGGCCTTCATCGACCAGGTGAAGCTGGGCGGCTGAGGTGAGGCGTGGTCTGATCCGTGCGGCGGCGCTGCTCCTTGCCGCCTCCGTGGTCGTCTTTCTGATCACCGAGGCGCTGCCGGGGGACGCGGCCGACGTTCGCGGCGGCGGACGGGCCACTGCCGAGCAGCTGGCCCGGCTGCGCGCCGCCGAGGGGCTCGACCGGCCGCTGCCCTTCCGCTATCTCGACTGGCTCGGCGGCGTGCTGACCGGCGATCCAGGGCGTTCCCTGATCACCGGGCGGTCGGTCGCCGACCTGGTGGCCCAGCGCGCACCGGTGACACTGACGCTGGCCGTGGTCGCGCTGGCGCTGGCCGTACCCCTCATGCTGGCCCTGGCGTGGGCCGCCGTACGCGGGCCCAGGAGGCTGCGGCCCGCGGTGACCGCGAGCGTGGTCGCGGGGGCGGTGGGGCCGCAGGTCGTCGTGGCCGCCGGCTTGGTCGCCCTGTTGTCGGCCGCCTGGGGTCTGGTCCCTCCTGTGTCCCTGCTGCCCACCGACGAGCCTGCCTGGCAGCGGCCTGATCTACTGGTCCTGCCGGTGCTGACCCTCGCGCTGCCGACCGCAGGGTACGGCGCCGCCCTGCTGCGTGGCGCGATCGCCGATGTCACGGCCCGGCCGTTCGTACGTGATGCCGAGCTGCGCGGCCTGCCGTCCGGCGCGGTCCTGCTGCGCTACGTGCTGCCGATGATCGCGGCTCCCGCCGCGCGGCTGCTGGCAGTGATCGCCGGCGGGCTCGTCGCGGGCACGGCGGTCGTGGAGACGCTGTTCGGCCTTGCCGGACTGGGCGAGTTGCTGGTCACGGCCATCGGGGTCCGGGACATCCCGGTGATCCAGGCCGTCGCGTCGCTCGCGGCCGGCGTGGTGGTGGCCGGGCTGCTCGCCGCCGACGCGGTGGCCCGGGTGATGGATCCGCGGACCGGGTCGAAAGCGGTGTCCCTGTGAATCGCCATGGAGCCCTCGCCGTCGCGGTCGGCGCCGTGCTCGTGGTCGCCCTCTGCGGGGAGACGCTGGCGGGGGCGGATCCCACCCTGACGGTGGCGGCTCCCTGGGCCGCTGCCTCGCCGGGCCTGCCGTTGGGCGCCGACGGCCTGGGACGGGACGTCCTCGCCAGAGTTCTGGCCGGCGGCCGCGAGCTGTGCCTGGTGTCGCTGTCCGCGGCCGCGACCGCCTCGGTCCTGGGGGTCGCGGGCGGGCTGTGGGCCGGTTGGAGCCCGGGCCGAGCCGCGCGGGTCGCGGCGGGGTCGGCGGATCTGCTGCTCGCGCTCCCGCTCCTGTTGGTGGCGCTGTTGGCGGCGGCGGCCCTGCCCGGTCCCGCCGCGGTGATCGCCGGCACGGTCCTCGGCGGGACTCCACTGACGCTCCGGGTGATCGCCGACGCCACGACCGCCGCACGGCACGCGGGCTACGTCGAGGCGGCGCTGTCCAGGGGCGAGTCGAGCCGTACGGTGCTGCTGCGCGAGATTCTGCCGGCGCACGCGGGGCTGGTGGGCGCGGACCTCGGGCAGCGGGTGGTGCTCGCCGTCCAGCTGGCGGCCGCGCTCAACGTCCTCGGCTTCGGCCCCGCGCCCCCGACGCCGGACTGGGCCGCCATGCTTCGCGAGAACCTGCCAGGACTTCGCCTCAACCCCGCCGCCCTGATCGCCCCTGCGGTCGCCCTGGCGGCGCTGGCGGGCACGGTCGCCGCCCTCTCGCACCTGCTCGCCACGCGCGAGGACACCAGATGAGGCCGGGACTGACGGTCCGTGGGCTGAGCGTCGCCGACAGGGCGGGAAGGGTGATCGTCGACGGGCTGGATCTGCGGATCGTTCCCGGCCAGGTGGTGGCCCTGACCGGCCCTTCGGGCGTGGGCAAGACGACCGTGCTGCGGGCCGTGCTCGGCGCGCTGCCCGAAGGGCTGATTCTCAGTGCTGGGCGGATCGAATGGCATGGCACGCCCGTACGGGCACCGCGTCGCTGGCGACGACGGCACGTCGGATTTCTCGGACAGGATCCGGCCTCCGCCCTGCACCCCCTGCTGGACGCGCGATCGGCGGTGGGCGAGACGCTCCCCCGCGCCGCACGCGGTCACCGGGCAGAGCGCGCTCTCACCGCGGTGGGCCTGAACCCCGCCGAGCTGGCCGCCCGCCTGCCGCACCAGCTCTCCGGCGGACAGGCGCAACGCGTCGCGCTGGCCCGGGCACTGGCTGTTGACCCCGAGCTGCTCGTCCTCGACGAGCCCACCAGCGCCCTGGACGCCGACGCCTTGGCGACCGCGCTGGAGCTCGTGCGCCGCCGCCGCGGCGACGGCCGCTCGATGACGCTGATCGTGTCGCACGACACCGCGCTGGTCACCGGCCTGGCCGACCACGTCGTACGGCTCGGCCAGGCCCAGCCTCCGGCCGAACGCCGGATGGCAGGCCCGGTCGCCCGGCACCCCTGCCTGCCGCCCGTGCTCGTGACGCGTGATCTGACGCTCGCCCAGCCGCCAGGCGGTGCCCCCGTCGTCGAGGGGATGGATCTCACCCTCTCCCCCGGCGAACTGCTCGTCGTGCTCGGGCCGTCGGGGTGCGGGAAGAGCACGCTGCTGCGCGCGCTCGCGGGCCTCCACCCTGCCGAGAAGGGCGAGGCGTCCGTGCTGGGCGACCCGCTGCCCTGGGCGGTAGGCGAACGCACCCCCGCGGCACTCCGCGCGTTGTCACTGGTCGGGCAGAACCCGCTCGACGCGCTGAACCCATCCCGCACGGTCGGCGCGGCGCTGTGTCGGCCGTTGCGGACGCTGCGAGGTCTCACCCGACCCGCGGCGCGCGCCGAGGCGAACCACCTGCTGGCCAAGGTCGGACTGCCCGCCGACCTCGCGCGCCGCTATCCGGGCGCGCTGTCAGGCGGGCAGCGCCAGCGAGTGGCGTTGGCCAGGGCTCTGGCGGGAGGGCCCGCGATCCTGCTGGCCGACGAGATCACCTCCGCGCTGGACACCGTGACCGCCGGCCAGGTGCTCGATCTCCTCGACGAGCTGCGGCGCGAGACCGGGCTGGCCGTACTGGCCGCCACCCACGACCAGGCGCTCGCCGCCCGCGCGGACCGGGTGCTTCACCTCTCCTCTCACGATCGGAGGCAACCCGTTGACATCCATTGACGGCGTGCTGCTCGCCCACCCCTGGATAGCGCGCGTGGACCACACCTCCACAGGGGGGCTGGTCGTCACAGCGGACCCCGCCGCGCTGACCGTCAGACGCGACCCCGGCCGGCCACCCGTGCTCGGCGACCTGGTGCGGGAGCATCTGGAGCACTGGGGCGAGGTCTACGACTGGACCTACCGCTCCGGCCAGGGCGAACACCGGCAGGAGCTCGACCTGTCCGGCTGGCGGGCCACCGACACGGGCCTGCCGCTGGCCGCCGAGCACATGGCCGAATGGGTGGACAGAACCGTCGAACTGGTGCTGCGGTTGCGGCCGTCCCGGGTGCTGGAGCTCGGCTGCGGCACAGGGATGTTGCTCCACCGGCTGCACCCGCACCTGAAGGGCTACGTCGGCACCGACATCGCCGAGCATGTCGTGTCCAGGCTGGACGGCCTCGACCTGCCCGGGGTCCGGGTCGTGCGAGCCGCCGCCCACGAGATCAACGGCACGGCGGTACGCCAGGCCCTGGCCGGGCTCGGTGAGCGGCCCGACTGCGTGCTGCTCAACTCCGTCACCCAGTGCTTCCCCAGCGTCGAGTACCTGAGGGCCGTGTTGCACGACGCGATCGACGCGGTGGCGCCTGGCGGCACCGTGATCGTAGGGGACATCCGCCATGCGGGACTGCTCGACGCCTACGCCCGGTGGCTGGAAGGCGACCTCCCCGAGCCGGAGCTGACCATCGCGGCCGAGCGCCGTGCGGCGGCCGACACCGAACTGCTGCTCGACCCCGCGACGCTCGCCGCCGTCGTCGCGAGCGCGGACCGGCCGGTGACCGTCAGCCTGTTCGCCAAGACCCTGACGGCCGACACGGAGCTGACCCGCTACCGGTTCGACGCCGTGCTGCACGTCGACCCCGACCCCGGGCCCGCCCCCGCCGTCCGCGAGTGGGACGTGGCCGAGCTCTCCCAGTTGTCCTCTTCCGCTCCTGTCCAGGTACGCGGCATCCCCAACGCCCTGTTCAGGTCCACTCCAGACGCGCTCTCCGGTGCGGAGCTGCGAGCCGCTCTGTCCGACCGCGACGCCGTCGTACTGATCGACCCGGACGATCCGGCCATGTTGGGGGTCGCGCTACCCGCCACGGCCGCCGCCGGTCCCGTGGACGACCTGGCGGGGGTGGGCAGGCCGCACGAGCCCCTTGGCGCCTTCGCTCGGGCCCGCCTGGTCGAGGTCGCCCGCCGCGCGCTGCGCCGTGCCGGGCTGCCCGTCCCTGAGGAGGTGACCGCGCGGCTGCCCAGCGGGCCAGGCCACGACGCCCCCGCTCTCGCGCGAGAGGCCGAGGACGCCGACACGGCCGGGCGTCTGGCCCTCGGCGTCACTGGCAGGGCAGGGACGCTCTCGTCCGGCGGCGGAGATCCAGTGGTGCCCGACTCCGCGCTCGACCACCTGCCCGCCGCGATCCAGCGGTTCGACGAGATCGCGCTCGCGGCGTTGAGCGGGCTGATCGCCGATTCCGGAGCGCTGCGGTCCGACACGTCCCGAACCGCCGAGCAGGTCGTCGGCGCCTTGGGTGCGGCACCCCGGCACGCCTGGATCGTCCGGCGGTGGCTGTCCGTCCTGCACGCCGAAGGACTCGCCCGCCGCGACGGCGACGGCCGTTACCTGCTCGGCCGTGAGAGCAGGCCCGTGGCCATGGCCGGGCTGGACCAGTCCTGCGCGGCGCTGGGATACCCCCAGGAGATGGCGACCTTTTTCCGCGAAGCCCTCGCGCGCCTGCCCGAACTGCTCCGGGACGAGATCATGGCCCAGTCACTGCTGTTCCCCGACGGCGACCTGCTCACCTCGCTGAGCAAGGACCAGAACAACGTCAGCAACACCTACCTGAACGCGGCGGCGGGGCACGTCCTCGGCCGGGCGGCGGCCACCCGCGCGCAGCCGTTGCGCGTGATCGAGCTGGGCGCGGGGGCAGGAGGGAGCACGGCCGCCGCGCTCGAAGGGCTGCGTGAGGCCGAGATCGACTACCTGTTCACCGACATCTCCCGGTTCTTCACGATGGCGGGCAAGGAGCGGTTCGGTGACCGGCTGCGCTACGGCCTGCTCGACATCAACGCCGATCTCGTGGAGCAGGGGGCGGTGCGAGGCGGCGCGGACGTGGTGATCGCCGCCAACGTCCTGCACTGCGCGCGGAACGCCGGACGCTCGTTGCGTTGGATCCGCGAGCTGCTGGCCCCCGGCGGCCTGCTCGTCGTGACCGAGGCCGTCAGGGAGCACTACCTGGTGCTGGCCACGATGCAGTTCCTGCTCTCCCCCAGGGAGGGCGAGCCCGATCTCGGGGCGGGCGACCGGCGCGGCGGCACCGGCAAGGTCTTCTTCACCGGCAGGGAGCTGCCCGCCGAACTGGCCGAGGCTGGTCTGCGCCCGATCCTCGAGCTGCCACGGGCCGGCTCCCCGCTGGCCTCCCCCGCCCAGCACCTGTTCGTCGCGGCGAAGATCTGAGGCGTACGGCGGGCCGGGGACGGCCCGCCATACGGTCACCGTCTCACAGTGGGACGGGCAACCCCGCGCGGAACAGCTCCTGCTCCAGCCACACAGCGGCCCGCACCCCGTCGGCGGCGCTCGGACCCACGAGCGTCACCGGCTCGGGCACCGCCTTCAGATGAGCCGCGTCCCCTGCCGCGTAGACGCCGGCCACGCTGGTCCTGCCGTACTCGTCGACCTCGACGCATCCGTCGGGCAGCAGCGCGCAGCCGAGCTGGACGGCCAGTTCGGTGCTGGGCAGGGTGGGGGCCCGGTGGTAGACCGCCTGCCGTTCCAGCTCCACGCCGTCGGCGAAGCGCAGGGTCAGCGCGTCCAGCTCGCCCTCGAGCGCGGTCAGGGGTGTCTCGATCACGGTGACGTCCCCGGCCTTCATGATCGCGGCCACCGGCTCCGGCATGGTGCTGGGCCCGTTCGTGCACAGCACCACATCGGTGCTGTAGCGGTCGGCCACGTAGGCGGCCAGCATCGCGTCGGCGCCGTTGCCGATGACCGCCAGCGTCTTGCCGTTGGTCTCGTAGCCGTGGCAGAAGGGACAGTGGAACACGCTTCTGCCCCACCTCTCCCGCAGTCCTGGAACGTCGACGGGCAGATCGGTCAGCCCACAGGCCAGCACCAGCCGCGCCGCCTCCTCGCTGCCGCCGTCCTCCAGCGCCAGCGTGAAAGCACCCGTCTGGCCGCCGGCCGCGACCACCCGCCCACGCCGCACCTCGACGGTCGGGTACGCGGCCAGCTCGGCCCTGCCGTCGGCCAGCAACAGGGCAGGCGATCCGCCGTCCCGCCCCAGGTACATGTGCATCTCCGCGGCGGGCGCGTTACGTGGTCGCCCCGCGTCGATCACCAGGACTCGTCGGCGCTGCCGTCCGAGCACCAGGGCCGCGCTCAGGCCCGCGGGGCCGCCGCCGACCACGATCACTTCGTACATCAGGTGTCTCCTCCGCCGATGATGTGCATGCCGAGCTCCACCGGCCCGGTGCGGGCCGGTTCGAGGCCGTGCTCGCCGAGCTCGGCTTTCAGTTGCTCCTCGGTGAGCACCCACCAGGCGTAGCTGGTCTCCAGCTCGCCGACGAGCTCGCCGTCCTGGTAGGTGCGGTAGGTCATGTGCCAGGTGAGCCGGTCAGGACCGGCAGGCTCGGCGCGGCCCCAGCCCTCGTACGTGCGTCGCCCGACCCGCACCTCGGCCGCCCTGAACTCCGGGACCGCCACGGGCTCGGTCGGCGGCTGCAGGTTCAGCACCGCACGACCGGCCCGCTCGGCCAGCAGCGCCCAGATCCGGTGCCGGTCGGCGGGAGAGAAGTGCCCGATGACGTTCATCGCGACGACCGCGCCGAGCCGGTGCGGCAACACCGCCTCCAGCAACCCCTCAGGGAGCACGGTCACCCTCGCGCGCAGCGCCGGGTCCTCGTTCACCCTCGCCAGCAGGACCGAGCGGAGAGCGGGAGACGGTTCGACCGCAAGGATGTCCGCCTCAGGAACCGCTTGCGCGATCACCCTGGTGCCGTGCCCACCCCCGGCTCCCACGTCCACGACCGGGCCGACGACTCCTCGCAACGCCTCCGCCAGCGGAGGGCCGAGGCTCGGCCAGTGCGGCGCCATCATCACGTCGATGAACTCCGCGGACCGCTCGTACTGATCAGTCACAATGCAGCCTCTGTAGGATTGATAATCATTTTCTCCGTGATGACACTAAGGATCCGGGAGAGCGATCGTCAAGGGAGCCCATGATCGGGAAGGCTCTGCCCTCACGGGTGGCCGAGCCTTCGACGATCCGCAGGACGTGCCGCGCTGTTTCCCGAGGAGGACGTCGTCATCGCGGGAGCGGTGGAGAAGCGGCGGAGGAGTTCACCACGGGACGCCTGTGCGCAGGCCGCGCACTGGCGCAGCTCGGCCTGCCGTCCCTGCCTGTTACCCGCGGCGAGACAGGAGGCCCGCGCTGGCAGAAGGGGTCGTGGGAGCCAGCACTCACTGCGCCGGATACCGAGCCTCGGCCGTCTCAGCCACCGCACTGTCCGTGGTCATCGACGCCGAACCCCGCGAACCACTGCCTGAGGTTGTGCCAGGCCCGGTGATGGCCAGCGGGACACTGGACACGCGCATACCGATCAGGGCGAGACCGGGAGGAGACGATATCCGGTGGCGTCGGTCAGTAGGCGCCAACGGTTCGGCCGGGCTGCTGCAAGCTTGCGTCGTAGAGAGCCGAGATAGAGCCGCGCCACCGCCTCCTCGTCGGACCGCCCTGGACCCCACACCTCGACGATCAACTGCTGTACGGTGACCGGCCGACCGGCCTGGCCCACCAGGGCCGCGAGGATCCGTCGCTCGACGGGAAGGCAGCCGGCCCCGACGTCGTCGGGTTCCTCGGCGTCCGGTCTGTCACACCAGCCGGCCAGAGGGCCGATGGCGTCCACCAGCCGGTCGGCCCTGACCGGCTCGCTCAGGCAGTCATCGGCCCCCGCCTCGTACGCCTCCAGGCGATCGAGAAAGCTCCCTGCCTCGATCAGCACGATCACCGAGGCCCCTGTGGCAGCGCGCAGCTTGGCGATCTGCGCTGCCGTCGGGCCCGCCTCGCCGGCACTGAGTACGGCGACCGCAGCCTGACGACGGCCCGACGCAGGCCGGGCCTCGCCACACACAGCCCTTTTGGTTTCCACCGTGTGCCCGCGCTCTGCCAACGCCTCGACGACCGCGGAGACCCACGGTTGCGCCGGGTCCGTCAGCAGCACAGTGGCCACTGGAGCTCCTCGTCCGTTGTCCGCATGGCGTCATGATCGGGCCTGCCGTCGCCGCAGAAACGAATCCATACGCCATGCCGACGGCAAACCGGTAAAAAACGATGCGTTCTTGACGCGCGGCGTCGCCGCGGTGCCGGGTGGGGCGTTCCAGTGCAGGCCAGTGCAGTCGACGGCGATCGGCTCCTGCCGCTCCCCCCAGCCCGCCACTGCACCCCCTCACGGACATCCTCGACCCAGCCGACCAGTCCTCGCGCGCCATCGCCCATGCGGTGTCGGGTCAGCGGTTATGTCAGCGGGCGTGTCAGGACGGCGGCGGCCCGGTATCAGAGCGGTCGGCGAACGTTGTCGCCATGAACGGTTCAGCGCTTGAGCCCTCAGGGCGGCCGGGTGAGACCCACTCGGGCGCCAACAGGACCCCATTGCACGAGCCGTCCGTTCACCTGAATTCTCGGATCCGAAGGAGCACACCACCATGTCCGTCACCCTCACCGACCAGGACAAGCTCACCCTGCGGACCGCCG